>JBKPSO010000214.1:0-3408 GCA_046735055.1 Actinomycetota bacterium | reverse complement strand
CGAGAGCGGAACCAGCACGAGCGCGGTCCCGGCGGCGAGCACGACGTCGCCCGCGGAGGCCTTCCCGGCGAGATGGAGCAGACCGCCGGCTGCGAGAGCGGCGAGCGCGACAGCGGCGACCGTCCGCTGGCGCACGGGCCCCTACCAGGTCTTCGCCCGGGGGGACCGCTCGGCCTGGCGCACGCGCACGCGGGCGTCGACGGCCACGCATCCGGACGGGAGACCGAGCACCGGGTTGAGGTCGAGCTCCGCGACCTCGGGAATGTCCTCGGCGAGCCGGGCGAGCCGGAGGACGAGATCGACGAGCGCCTCGGCGTCGGCGGAAGGCTGGCCGCGAAAACCGGAGACGAGCCGCCCTGCCTTGCCGGTCAGGACGAGCTCCTCGGCGTCCTCGAGCGTGAGCGGCGCGATCCGGAACTGGGCCTCCCCGATCAGCTCGGCGAACACCCCTCCCGGGCCGAACGCCACCAGTGGGCCGAAGACGGGATCCTGCACGACGCCGGCGAGCAGCTCCGCGCCGCCGTGGACGTGAGGCTGGACGAGGACGGGGCAGCCGATGCGCTCCGCCGCTGCACCGACGTCGGCCTCGCCGGCGAGGTTGAGCGCGATCCCGCCCGACTCGGTCTTGTGCGCGCCGGCGACCGCGGTCTTGACCACCGCCGGAAAGCCGAGCTCCGTCGCAGCGGCGACCGCCTCGTCGGGCGTCGCCGCCACCCGTTCCGGCACCAGCGGGATGCGGTAGGCGCCGAACAGTTCGCGGACCTGCGGCGGCGTCAGCCACGCGTCATTCGAGGAGGCGAGCACCGAGCGAACGAGGGCCTCGGCGGCGGGCCGGTCGATCTCCGGGAGCTCGACGAGCTCACCCGCCGGGCGCCGCAGCCACTCCGCCCGGTCGGCGGCGTGACCGAGCGCGCGCGCGGCGGACTCGGGATAGTCGAAGGTGGCGATCGTCGGGCGGGCCTCGACGAGGCATGCCGGGACTCCCCCGGCGCAGACGAAGGCTGCGAGGACCGGCTTCTCGATCTGCGGCACGGCGTGGACCCCGCGCACGACCGCTTCGGCGACCTCGTCCGCGCCGGCGACGACCGGCGGGACGAAGAGGACGATCAGGGCGTCGATCGCCGGGTCGGCGAGGATGTACGGAATCACCGACTCGTACGTCGAGCCGACGGCCGAGCCGAGCATGTCGATCGGGTTCGCGAGGCTCGCCTCGCGCGGCAGCACGGCGGCGAGCCGCTCGCGCGTCTCCTCGGAGAGCTGCGGCAGCTCGAGCCCCACTCCCGCGCACGCGTCGGCGCAAAGGATCCCGAGGCCGCCTGCGTTCGTCAGCACGGCGACGCGCCGGCCCCGGGGCAGCGGCTGCCGGGAGAGAAGCACGGCGACATCGGCGAGCTCTTCGAGCGAGTCGGCGCGGATCACCCCGGCCTGCTGGAACAGCGCGTCGACCGCAGTCGTCGAGCCGGCGAGCGCGGCGGTGTGCGACCCGGCGGCCCGCTGGCCGGCGGTCGTCCGGCCGCCCTTCATCGCAAGGATCGGCTTCTTCCGCGCGACACGACGAGCCACCCTGGCGAACTTCCGCGGGTTGCCGAACGACTCGAGGTACAAGAGGACGAGGGCGGTGTTCGGATCGTCTTCCCAGTACTCGAGCAGGTCGTTGGAGGAGACGTCGGCCTTGTTGCCCACGGAGACGAAGGCCGAGAGGCCGAGGCCGCGGATGGACGCCTGCTCGAGGAGGGCGAGGCCCAGCGCCCCGCTCTGCGAGGAGAAGCCGATGTTCCCGGCCGGGAACGAGTGGGGAGCGAACGTCGCGTTCAGGCCGACCTCGGCCGAGAAGATGCCCAGGCAGTTCGGGCCGACGAGCCGCGCGCCGTAGGCTCGCACCCGCGCGAGCAGCTCCTCCTGCCGGCGGATGCCCTCGATCCCGGTCTCGGCGAATCCGGCGGAGATGACGCAGAGCGCCCTCGTCCCCTTCCTGAGAGCGGCCTCGGCCTCGTCGAGCACCGAGGCGCCGGGAACACAGAAGACGGCGAGTTCGACGTGACCGGGGACATCGACGATCGACGGATAGGCCTTGACGCCGGCGACGGACGCAGCCTTCGGGTTCACCGGGTAGGCGATCCCCTGGAAGTCCGCGTCGAGGATGTTGCGGAAGAGCTCGCCGCCGATCGAGCCGCGGCGGGTGGAGGCGCCGACGACCGCGACCGTCCGCGGCGAGAAGAAAGGCTGGAGCGACGCCGCGACCGCGACGTGGTCGCGCTCGTCGACGGCGGCGCGGTAGCTCTCGGTCGGCTCGATCTCGAGCCGCACCTCCGTCGTCCCGCCCTCGAGGCGCCGCGAGACCGCGAACCCCGCGTCCTCGAACACGCGCAGCATCGCGCGGTTGTCGGGCATGACCTCGGCGAGGAACGTCGAGATGCCCGCGTCGGCGGCAGGCTCGGCGAGCTGCTCGAGCAGCCGGGTTCCGACGCCGTGGCCCTGCAGTTCGTCTGCGACCGTGAACGCGACCTCGGCGCACGAGGGGTCGCGCAGCCGGACGAAGCTCGCGAGCGCGACGATGCGCTCCGCCTCGCCGTCGCCCCAAAGGGCACCGATCAGGGAGCCGCGCTCATCCCAGTCGGGGTCGAGGAAGGGCTCGACCGTCGCGGGCGTCAGCGCCGGGAACCCGTGGAAGCGCCAGTAGACGCTCTGCTCGGACAGGCCGCCGAAGAACTCGAGCACCGCCTCCACGTCGCCTGCCCGCGGCGGCCGCAGCCGCAGCGTGCTGCCGTCCCGGAGGATGACATCGCGGATGTCGGGTGCCTCCACTGCCATCCCGAGCAGTGTCGCCAACGGCGGGCGGAAGCGCCATCGGAACGCGCGCGGAACCGGTTGCGGCAAATCACTGAGCAGGCGTGGGCGGCGCCACGAGGTTCGAGCGCCGCCTCGCCCGGCCTCGGGCCACTGAACGCGATTCCGTAGTACGCCGCAGGGGCGCTGTGGGCAGCAGCGGATGGCGTGCGGTACACCGATACGTTGAATGCCGGGTATCCGGACTACCAGGAGGCAAACCAATGACGCAGCGCAAGATTTTCGAAATCGGCGGCTATGTCGCAGCCGCAGTGCTCATCGCGTTCGGCATCGCCGCGATCGTGATGGGCGTCAACGGGCGGAACGAAGTCCGCACCGACGTCAAGCGCGAGTTCATCGTCGGCTCGCCCGACATGAACAAGACCGCCATTCTCGCGGCCGCGACGGAAGCGAAGCTCCCGCAGGAGATCATCAACGACTTGCCGACGTGCGACGTCGCCGGCAAGCCGATCGACTCGGGCTCCAGGGCGAAGTGCTTCGCGTCCTACATGCGGATCCACACCTTCGAGGCGACGGGCGGCAAGACCTACTCCCAGATCGGTCGCTACCTGACCAAGGACG
>JBKPSO010000213.1:0-2866 GCA_046735055.1 Actinomycetota bacterium | reverse complement strand
AGGCGGAGTAATGGCGCACAAGAAGGGCCTCGGCTCCTCGCGCAACGGGCGCGACTCGAATCCGAAGATGCTCGGCGTGAAGATCTTCGCCGGCCAGGACGTGAAGGCCGGGATGATCCTCGTCCGCCAGCGCGGCACCCGGTTCCGGCCGGGCGCCGGCGCGGGCATCGGCCGGGACGACACGATCTTCGCCACGCACGACGGCAAGGTCGAGTTCCGGACGAGCGGCGAGCGCCGCACGGTCTCGGTCGTCCCGTAGCGTCGGGCCATGTTCCACGATCGGGCCCGCATCACGGTGCAGGCCGGACGTGGCGGCGACGGCGGCCTCTCCTTCCGCAGGGAGAAGTTCGTCCCGAAGGGCGGGCCGGACGGCGGTGACGGTGGGCGCGGCGGCGACGTCGTCCTGATCGCCGATCCCGACCTCCGCGATCTCTCCTCGCTCAGCTCGAAGCGCGTGTTCAAGGCGGGCCGGGGCGCGCCGGGGCGGGGGAGCGGGAAGCACGGTGGGGACGGCGCCGACGTGGAGCTGCACGTCCCGGTCGGGACACAGGTGTTCACCGACCACCAGATCGTCGCCGACCTCGCAGCGCCGGGCGCGCGCGTCGTCGTCGCCCGCGGGGGCGGGGGAGGGCGCGGGAACCGCCACTTCGCGTCACCGACGCGGCAGACGCCGCGGTTCGCGGAAACCGGCTTGCCCGGCGAGGAGGCCGACCTCGAGCTCAGGCTCAAGCTGCTCGCCGACGCCGCGCTCGTCGGCCTGCCGAACGCCGGCAAATCGTCGCTCCTGCGCCGGATCTCGAACGCCAAGCCGAAGGTGGCCGACTACCCGTTCACGACGCTCCAGCCGGTGCTCGGGACGGTCGACTCGTCGGACGGCCGGCAGCTGACGGTCGCCGACGTCCCGGGCCTGATCGAGGGCGCAAGCCGCGGCGTCGGGCTCGGTCACGAGTTCCTCGCGCACCTGGAGCGCGCGCGGCTGCTGCTGCACGTGATCGACGCTGCCGCCGCCGACCCGGTGGAGCAGTTCCGGCAGATCGACCACGAGCTCGCGGAGTACGGCGCCGGACTCGACGAGCGCCGCCAGGCCGTCGCCCTGAACAAGATCGACCTGCTGCCCGAGCCGCCCCCGCTCGAGCTCGAGGACGAGCGCGTCGTCGGCGTCTTCCCCGTCTCCGCTGCGACGGGCGCGGGGATCGAGGAGCTGAAGCGGAAGCTGTTCGACCTCTGCCCGCCGGCGCCGCCGCCGCAGTTCGACCCCGAGGGGCTCGCCGATTTCCTCGTCTATCGGCCGCAGCCACGTGCCGCGACCTTCCGGATCCTGCGCACCGACCGCGGCTTCCGCGTACTCGGCACGCCGCCGGCGCCCGAGGAGCTCGAGGCGGCGCTGCGGGCGGCAGGGGCGCGCACGGGCAGCGAGGTCGAGGTCGGGGACGAGACACTGGTTCTCGAATGACTTCGGCTCGTTTGACCGGGCTGTTGGGCGGTGCCTTCGACCCGCCGCACATCGGCCACGTCGCGCTGGCGGAGGCAGCGGAGCAGCAGCTCGGGCTGGGGGAGCTGGTCGTGATCGTCGTTGCCGACCCGGGGCACAAGGAGGTGCACTGCCCGGTCGAAACGCGGCTCGCGCTCGCGCGGGCGGCCTTCCCGAACCGCCCGGTCGAGTTCGACGATCACGCACGCACGGTCGACATGCTGCGGGGAGGGCGGTGGCGCGACCCGATCTTCCTGATCGGGGCCGACGAGTTCGCCGACTTCCCGACCTGGAAGGAGCCCGATGCGGTGCTCGAGCTCGCGCGGCTCGGGGTTGCAAGTCGCCCCGGCTACCCGCGGGCGCGGCTCGAGGAGGTGCTGCGTGGGCTGGCGCACCCCGAGCGCGTGCTCTTCTTCGAGATCGACCCGGTGTCCGTTTCCTCGCGCGAGATCCGAGAAAAGGTCGCGCGTGGCGAGTCGATCGACGGGCTCGTACCGCCGGCCGTCGCCGCCGAGATCGCCGGCCGCGGCCTGTATCGCCGCTAGACTGGCCCCGGTTCAACGCTGTGACGTTCAACGACGTGGAGCACTGACCGACTGACACCGCTCGAGCAAGCACGCCAGATCGCCGGCCTCGCTCAGGAGAAGCTGGCGAAAGACGTCGTCATCCTGGATATGACGCCGGTGTGCACCTACACCGATTACTTCGTGATCTGCACCGGCCAGAACCCGCGGCAGGCGAAGGCGATCTACGACGAGGTACACGCGACCCTGAAGGCGGAGTCGCGGACGCTGCCGGTGTCGGTCGACGGCGGCGCCGAGGCGAACTGGATCGTCGCCGACTACCTCGACGTGGTGCTGCACGTCTTCACGCCCGACGCGCGGCGCTACTACGCGCTCGAGGATCTGTGGGGCGACGTGCCGTCCGTTTCGGTCGAGGCCGTTTCAGTCTAGTTGTCCGGTGGGGCAACCATGAGTTCGGCGCTACACTGGGCCTCTCTGGGGCCGTAGCTCAGCTGGGAGAGCGTCAGAGTGGCACTCTGAAGGCCGCGGGTTCGAGCCCCGCCGGCTCCACTGATTTGCAGCTCTTCGGCTGACGCCCGCTGCAGCGGCCTCAGCCGTTCCCGGGGTATTCATCCCGGCCGGGTGACCGGCTGCGGGCCGCACTCACCTAGCCTCGAACGACGAGGGCATGTCCGATACTCCCAGCCTGAGCAGTCCACCGAGAGAGCCAGATCCGCTCGAACCGAGCCCCGCGCCCTCGGCCTTCGAGCGCGCCAAGCTCCGCAAGGCCGCTTTCCAGGCGCGGGCCCAGCAGGTGGCCGAACGGGCGGAGGCCGCCCGCGAGGACCACGCGACCCTCGACGCGATGTTCGAGGCCGTCGGCCGCGACGTC
>JBKPSO010000212.1:0-10629 GCA_046735055.1 Actinomycetota bacterium | reverse complement strand
GGCGCCGCACCTCGCGGAGGCCGACAGGGGAGCGGTCCGCGCGTCCGAGCTCGCGGCGGAGCTGCGCGCGCTCGGCGGCCGCGAGGTGGAGCTCCGCCGCGCGTTCTCCGAGGCGTCCGAGCGCGTCTCGGGAGTGGACGTCGAGCTCGCGCGGCTCACGGCGGAGCGCGAGGAGGCGGGGCGGAGGTTCACGCAGGCGGGGTCCAAGGAGCCGGCGGCAGACGGGGCGCGGGAGGAGCTGGCAGAGAAGCTCGAGCGGCTAGAGCGCCGCCGCGAACAGCTCGGCGGCGTCAATCCGTTCGCGAAGGAGGAGTATGCGGCCGAGAGGGAGCGGCTCTCCGAGCTACGCACGCAGCGCGAGGACCTCGAGCGCTCGCTTGCCGAGCTGCAAGAGCTCCGCGACGACCTGACCGAGACGGTCGACCGGCGGTTTGCCGAGACCTTCGACGCGGTCGAGCGGAACTTCGCAGAGGTCGCCGGCACCCTCTTCCCCGGCGGCAAGGGAAGGCTGCGCCTGACCGAGCCGGAGGAGGACGGTGAGGAGCCCACGCGTTCCCGGCCGGGCGTCGACGGCTTTGCCGGCGACGCCTCCAGCGGAGGCATCGAGGTCGAGCTCTCGCCGGCCGGGAAGAAGATCACACGGCTCTCGCTCCTCTCCGGCGGCGAGAAGGCGCTGGGCGCGATCTCGTTCCTGTTCGCGCTCTTCCTGGCGCGGCCGTGCCCCTTCTACCTCCTCGACGAGGTGGAGGCCGCTCTCGACGACACGAACATCGGGCGCTTCTGCGCGCTGCTCCGTCGCTTCTCCGACCGCGCGCAGTTCATCGTCGTCACCCACCAGAAGAGCACGATGGAGGCTGCGGACGCGCTCTACGGCGTGACGATGGGCGCAGACGGGGTCTCGCAGGTGGTGTCGCGCCGGCTGCCGCGCGAGGAAGCCGTCGCCGTCTCGGCGGCCTGAGACGAGCGACGTCCGACCGGCGGCTCTCCGGAGCATTGATTCGACGCTGACGCAGTCCCCGCGCCGGCGCTAGCGTTCCGCCGCAATGGCGAGGTCGTGGGCGGAACTACTCGGTGAGCCGGGGGGCGCGGACGAGACGCCCGAGCAGCAGGCTGGCTTCTTCGGCCGCCTCCGGGAATCGCTCTCCAAGTCGAGGCGGGCCCTTGTGCACCAGTTCGCGGAGTTCGACCCCGCCGACGACGAGGCGTGGGAGCGGCTCGAGGAGACGCTGATCGGCGCCGACGTCGGCGTACCGGCGACCGCAGAGCTCGTCCGGCGGCTCGAGGCGCGCGGCGGGCTCGACGGCTTCGAGGCCGAGTTGGCGGCGCTGCTCGGCGAGCCGGGAACGCTGGACGTCTCGGCGCGGCCGACGGTCATCCTCGTCGTCGGCGTCAACGGCACGGGCAAGACGACGACGATCGGCAAGCTCGCGGGGAAGCTGCGGGAGCACGGGCACTCGGTGCTGCTCGCCGCCGCCGACACCTTCCGCGCCGCAGCCGAGGAGCAGCTCGAGATCTGGGCGGATCGTGCGGAAGCGGACTTCGTCGGCGCCCCGCGCGGAGGCGACCCGGCGGCGGTCGCCTACGACGCGATCGAGGCGGCGACCGCCCGCGGCCGTGACGTCGTCATCGTCGACACTGCGGGCCGGCTGCACACGCAGTCCAACCTGATGGAGGAGCTTGCAAAGGTGCGCCGCGTGATCGCCGGGAAGCTCGAGGGCGCTCCGCACGAGACGCTGCTCGTCGTCGACGCAACCACGGGGCAGAACGGCCTCGAGCAGGCGCGCCTGTTCGGCGAGGCGGTGGGGGTGACGGGGGTGGCGCTGACGAAGCTCGACGGCTCGGCAAGAGGTGGGATCGCAGTCGCGATCGCACACGAGACCGGCCTGCCCGTCAAGCTCGTCGGCGTCGGCGAGGGTCTCGACGACCTGCGCCCGTTCGATCCTGCCGACTTCGCGCGTGCGCTGCTCGGTGCATGAGCGGCGGGTGCGCGCCGCGGGACGGCTGGTCGAGCCGACCCGCACGTACACTGTCCGGCCGTGTTCGATGCGCTTTCCGACAAGCTTCAGCACGCCCTCGGCGACCTCCGCGGACGCGGGCGCCTCGACGAGGAATCTGTCTCGAAGGCGATGCGCGAGATCCGCCTCGCGCTGCTCGAGGCCGACGTCAACCTCCAGGTGATCAAGGAGTTCGTCGCCCGCGTGAAGGAGCGCGCGGTCGGCGAGGAGGTGACGAAGAGCCTGACGCCGGGGCAGCAGGTCGTGAAGATCGTCCACGAGGAGCTGACCGCGACGATGGGCGGGGCCGACTCCCGGCTCGCGTTCGCGCAGCGCGGGCCGACCGTGGTCCTGCTCGCGGGCCTGCAGGGCTCGGGCAAGACGACCGCCGCGGCGAAGCTGGCGCTGATGCTGCGCAAGGACGGCCGCTCGACCGTGCTCGTTGCCGCCGACCTCCAGCGCCCCGCGGCGATCGACCAGCTCGAGCAGCTCGGACGGCAGGTCCAGATCCCGGTCTATTCCGAGGAACGCAAGGACCCGATCGCGGCGGCGCGCCGGGGGATCGAGTGGGCGAAGGAGCAGGGCGTCGACACGGTGATCGTCGACACGGCCGGCCGCCATCAGGTCGACGCAGACCTGATGGACGAGCTCGAGCGGCTCGGGAAGGAGACCCGCCCGCTGAACGTCCTGCTCGTGCTGGACGCGATGACGGGGCAGGAGGCGGTGAACGTCGCGCAGGCCTTCCAGGAGCGCGTCGCGTTCGACGGGATCCTCCTGACGAAGCTCGACGGCGACGCGCGCGGCGGTGCGGCGCTCTCGGTGCGGGCAGTGACGGGAAAGCCCGTCAAGCTGGCCTCGACCGGCGAGAAGCTCGATCAGCTGGAGTGGTTCCATCCCGACCGGATGGCCTCGCGCATCCTCGGCATGGGCGACGTCCTCACTCTGATCGAGAAGGCCGAGCAGGCCGTCGAGCCCGACGAGCAGGCCGAGCTCGAAGAACGGCTCCGCGCGGGCGAGTTCACGTTCGACGACTTCCTCGCGAGCTACAAGATGCTCCGCCGAATGGGGCCGCTGAAGGGCGTGCTCTCGATGATCCCCGGCCTCGGCAACCAGCTGAAGGGCCTCGAGGTCGACGAGCGCGAGCTCGCGCGCGTCGAGGCGATCATCCTCTCGATGACGCCGCGGGAGCGGAGCTTCCCGCGCACCATCGACGGCTCGCGCCGTCAGCGGATCGCGCGCGGGAGCGGCACGACCGTGCAGGAGGTCTCGCGCCTGCTGAACGCGCGCAAGGAGATGCAGAAGCTGATGAAGCAGATGGGACAGGGCAAGATGCCCGCGCTCCCGCAAATGACACGGAGGTAAGCAATGGCAGTACGGATGAGGCTGACCCGGGTCGGGTCGAAGAAGAACCCGATCTACCGGGTCGTGGTCGCGGACTCCCGCTCACCGCGCGACGGGAAGTTCATCGAGATCGTCGGGCGGTACAACCCGCAGACCGACCCGTCGCTGATCGAGTTCGACGAGGCGAAGGTGAAGGACTGGCTCGCCAAGGGCGCGCAGCCCTCGGACACGGTCTCGCGGCTGCTGAAGGCGAAGAACATCGGCTGATGACGGCAACCGCCGAGCTCGTCGAGTACCTGGCGCGCAGGCTGGTCGAGCAGCCCGACGATGTGCGCGTGGAGGAGGACGAGGACGACGGTGACCTCATCATCCGCCTGCACGTCGCGCCGGAGGACGTCGGCCGCGTGATCGGCCGGGGAGGGCGCATCGCCCGCGCGTTGCGCACAGTCGTCCGGGCCTGCGGCGCGAATGAAGACCGGCGCGTCCTGCTCGAGATCGCCGAGTGAGCGACCTCCTCGTTTCCGTGGGCCGCATCGGCCGGTCGCACGGGCTCGACGGCTCGTTCGTCGTCGAGCACCCGAGCGCGAACGAGTCCCTGTTCGAGCCGGGGGCAACCGTCTACGTCGCCGGCGAGCCTGCCTCGGTCGTGGGGCGGAAGCGCTCCGGCGGCCGGCTCGTGCTCAAGCTCGACCGGCCGGCCGAGCGGGGGGCCGAGCTGGCCGTCCCGCGCGCGCAGCTTCCCGAGCCCGACTCCGACAGCTACTACGTGTTTCAGCTCGTCGGGCTCGACGTCGTCGAGGAGGGCGGCCGGCGGCTCGGCGCGGTGCGCGATGTCGCCCCCAGTGTCGCCAACGACGTGCTCGAGCTCGACTCCGGCCTCGCGCTACCGATGCACGAGGAGTGCGTCCGTGAGGTGGATCTTCCCGCAGGCAGGATCGTCGTCGCCGCCGGATTCGTCGATCGGTAACCTCGAAACTCGTGCAGATCGACGTCTTCACCCTGGTTCCGCATGCCTTCGCGTGGCTGACGGAGCAGCGGCCCGTCGCGACCGTGCTCGGCAGCGAACTCGAGCTCCGGCTCTTCGGCTACCGCGACACGACGCCCCTGGCGAACGGCCAGGTCGACGACTCGCCCTACGGCGGCGGCGCCGGAATGGTGCTCCGGGTGGACGTGGCCGCCGCTGCCCTCGATGCCGTCTACGGCGGCGTCCCCGACCACCGCGTGATCGCGCTCACACCCCAGGGGCGCCAGCTCGACCAGGAGCTCGTCGCGGAGCTCGCTGGCGAGGAGCACCTGACCCTGCTCTCCGCGCGCTTCGAGGGCTTCGACGAGCGGATCGTGTCGCACCTCTGCTCGAACGCGATCTCGATCGGCCCGTACGTCCTCTCCGGCGGCGAGCTGCCGGCGATGGTCGTCGTCGACGCGATCGCGCGCCTGCTGCCGGGCGCCCTGGCCGAGGGATCGGCCGAGCGCGAGACGTTCTCGCCCGAGCTCGGGGGCGGCCTCGAGTACCCCCAGTACACACGCCCGCCCGAGTTCCGCGGGTGGCGAGTCCCGGAGGTGCTGCTCTCCGGCGACCACGGCCGGATCGAGGACTGGCGGCGCGAGCAGAGCCGCGCCCGGAGCGTACCGAGCGTAGGCTCGACGGAGCTCGGCAGGAGCGGAGGTGCCGGCTTTGCCGGCGCCCGAGCAGGTCAGTGAACGACCTCTACTCGGTGCTCGGCGTCCCGCCGGACTCGTCGGAAGACGAGATCCGGGCCGCGTACTACCGCCGCCTCCAGTTCGACCACCCGGTGACCGACGCCGAGGTCGCTCACGCCCGCGAGCTGCGCGAGGCCTACGAGATCCTCTCCGACCCCGATCGCCGGCAGAGCTACGACGCCTCCCGGGGCTTCACGCCGGTCGGCACCTTGACGGCGGAACCGGTTCCGGTCGAGTCGGCCGACGACGACGACCGCCGTCACTCGCTCAACCCGATCACGCGCGCGACGAGGAACCTGCCGCGCGGCTGGCGGCTGGCGATCGACTGGATCGTGACGATCGTCGGTGCGATCGCGATCGTGCTCGCGATCAAGGCCTGGGTCGTCAACCCGTACCGGATCCCGTCCTCGTCGATGGAGCCGACCCTCCACTGCGCGCGGCCCGGCAGCGGCTGTGAGGCGCGCTTCTCCGACCGGGTGCTCGCAAACCGGTTCATCTACCACTTCCGCAAGCCGCACCGGGGCGACATCATCGTTTTCAAGACGCCGCCGCAGGCAGTGCAACGCTGCGGTGCCGGCGGAACGTTCGTCAAGCGCCTGATCGGCCTGCCCGGCGAGACGTGGGAGGAGAAGAACGGCTTCATCTACATCAACGGCAAGAAGCTGATCGAGCCGTACGTGAAGCCCGACCGGCGCGACACTGCGACCTCGTACCCGGCGCGGAGGGTCCCGGACGGGATGTACTTCATGATGGGCGACAACCGGACACAGTCCTGTGACTCGCGCGAATGGGGGCCGGTGCCGCGGAAGAACCTGATCGGCGAGGTCTTCGCCGTCTACTGGCCGCCGAACCGCATCGGTTTTCGGTGAACCGGCTGCGGCTGGACCACTGCGTGATCGCTGTGACCGACTGGGAACGCTCGACCCGCTTCTACCGCGACGTCCTCGGCGCGGAGCTCGTCGAGCTCGAGCTCGGTCGGTTCGCGTACCGCTTCGGCGAGCAGCAGCTGAACGTCCACGGGCCCGGCAGCGACTCCCGCCCGCGGGCGGCCGATCCGGTGCGGCCGGGGAACAGCGACCTGTGTTTCCGCTGGGCCGGGTCGATCGAGGAGGCTGCGGCCCACCTTGCGGAGCACGGCGTGGAGGCCGAGCTCGGCCCGGTCGAGCGGCAGGGCGCCGGCGGGCGTGGGCAGAGTGTGTACTTCCGCGACCCGGACGGAAGTCTGCTCGAATTCATCTCGTACGACTGAGTCGGGGACAGGATGAATCCAATCCGAACGGCCTTCTTTGGCTACCATTGTCCGTCGGCCCGCGGGCCGTCTTCCTATGTCCAGGACCATCGAGCTCCTCGAGCAGCGTCAGCTGCGCAAAGGCCGTCCGCGGTTCAAGGCGGGCGACACAGTGCGCGTGCACTTCCAGGTGATCGAGGGTCAGCGCCGGCGCATCCAGGTCTTCGAGGGGATCGTGATCAAGCGCCAGGGCGCCGGCGTCCGCGAGACGTTCACGGTGCGGAAGCAGTCCTTCGGCGTCGGCGTCGAGCGGACGTTTCCGCTCCACTCGCCGAAGATCGAGAAGATCGAGGTCATGCAGGTGGGCGACGTCAATCGCGCGAAGCTCTACTACTTGCGCCAGAAAGTGGGGAAGAAGGCGCGCGTCCGGGCCGTTCGGCGGACCGACAAGCTAGGGTCAGCCGATGCCCAAGAGTCCGACGAGGAAGAGCAGCCGGAATCCGACGAGCCCCTCGCCGAGGCAGAGGCCGAGTCCTCCGGAGAGTCCGAGGATGCCGAGCCTGCCGAAGAAGCTTCCCAGGCAGAAGCAGAGGCCCCCGCAGGGCCGGAAGCCGCGGAGACCGGGGAAAAGGCTCCTTAGCTTCGACCGCCGGCTCGGCGCCCGGTTCGTCGCCGGGGCCGACGAGGCCGGGCGCGGGTCGCTGGCAGGCCCACTCGTCGTCGCGGGCGTGCTGCTCGACTACGCGCAGCTGCGCGACCATCGGGTCCGGCCGCTCGCGCTCCTGAACGACTCGAAGCAGCTCGATCCCGCCTGCCGCGAGGAGCTCTTCGGCGCGATCCTCGGCTGTGCGGAGCGAATTGCCGTCCGCGTGGTCTCACACGAGCGGATCGACCGGGAGGGGCTGCACCGCTCGAATCTCTGGGGGCTGCGCGAGGTGCTCCACGAGCTCTCACCGCCCGCCGAGGCATGCCTCGTCGACGGCTTCCGGCTCGGGCCGCTCGCGCCGAGGCACACCGCGGTCGTCGACGGCGACGAGCGCAGCGCCGCCATCGCGGCGGCGTCGGTCGTCGCCAAGGTGACCCGCGACCGGCTGATGCGCCGGCTCGACGCCCTCTTCCCGCACTACGGCTTCGTGTCCCACGTCGGGTACATCACGCCCGGCCACTCGGCCGTCGTCCGAGAGCGTGGGCCCTGTCAGATCCACCGGCGCTCGTTCCAGGCGCTCTGCTACCTCCCGACCGACGAAGCGCTCGCCCGCATCGACGCGGAGTAGCGGTCGGGCGGCCGAGCGGCGGGCACGGCTGCACTACCGCCTCCGCGGCTACCGCGTCCTAGCGACGAACGCCTGGGCGGGCGGCTACGAGCTCGACCTGGTCGTGCGCCGCGGCCGCCGGGTCGTCTTCTGCGAGGTGAAGGCGAAGGGTGGCGACCGCCACGGCGACCCGCTGGAGATGGTCGGTCGCGAGAAGGTGCGGCGGCTGGTGCAGGCGGCGCAGATGTGGCTCGCAGAACGGCCGGATTGTGCCGGGCTCGAGGTGCGGTTCGAGGCGGTCGGGATCAGCGATGGCCGGCTGCGGCGGGTCCCTTTGCTACTCTGACCCGTGCCGAGGGGCACTATCCCCGAACGGATGACGCTCGTCAGAACGGTCGCAAGACCCGGGCGCGTCGGCCAGGCAGGCGGTCTGGCGGGAGAAACCTTCGGCTGACAGGAACGACGTCAGTCAGCCGAAAGGAGTGCCGTGAATCTCAACCAAGCAAGTTTCAGCACCAAGGCCCGTACCTGGGTCCTCCTCGCCGGGCTCACCGCCCTGTTCATCGGCGTGGGCTGGGCGATCGGAGGAGCTGCGCTGTGGTTCTTCGTCATCTTCTCCGTCGTCATGAACCTGGCGGCCTACTTCTGGTCCGACAAGTTCGCGATCAAGGCAGCCCGCGCGCAGGAGGTCTCCGAGGCGGAAGCGCCCGAGTTGCACCAGCTGGTCTCCGAGCTCGCCCAGCTCTACGACGTGCCCAAGCCGCGCGTCTACCTGATCCCGTCCGAGCAGCCAAACGCATTCGCGACCGGGCGCAACCCCGAGCACGCGGCGGTCGCGGTCACGCAGGGGCTGCTCCGGTTCTTGCCGCACGACCAGGTGCGCGGCGTCCTCGCGCACGAGTTCTCGCACATCAGGAACCGCGACATCCTCGTCTCGTCGATCGCGGCGATGATCGCCGGCGCGATCTCCGCGATCGGGAACATCTTCTTCTTCATGGGCTTCTTCGGCGGCGATGACGACGACAGCCCGCTCGGCGCGATCGGCGGACTGCTCGTGATCCTGGTCGCACCGATCGCCGCCTCGCTGCTCCAGCTCGCCGTCTCGCGGCAGCGCGAGTACCTCGCCGATGCGACCGCGGCTCGCAAGCTCGGCACCGGGGAGCCGCTCGCGGAGGCGCTCGAGACGCTCGAGCGCGGCCGCCAGGCGGTGCCGATGCAGGTCAACCCTGCGACCGAGGCCCTGTACATCGTCAATCCGCTGAAGGGCGCGGGGCTCACGGCGCTGTTCTCGACCCATCCGCCGATCGAGGAGCGGATCGTGCGCCTGCGCGAGTACGACCGCAACCGGGGCCTCGTCTAAGGACGGGCCGTCGTCGCAATCAAAGTACGCAACTCGTCGAACGCGGGGCGGTAGTCGACGCCCACGCTCCGATACAGATCGAGAAGCAGAGCGCGGTTGAGAAGCCGCGCTCGCCGAGCCCGCGAATGCCCGGCACGAGCGCATCTTGGGTCTCGGCGGTCACGGCCCGGTGAAACGTCAACTCTTGCGGCAGACCAGCACGTCCTCGTAGAACTCACCGGCTCGCCTGCCGGTGCGACGATTGACGTGACGGGTGATCCGATCGTCGAGCCTGAGCCCGGAGTTCGCGAGGATCGTCGGGTAGAGATCGTGCGAGTCGTTGACGACGATCAGGACGGGCGCGTCGCCGCGTAGCTGGGCGGTCGTATTGCGGAGGACTTCGCTCATCGAGTCGATATAGGTGGCCAGCGCTGTCTTGCTCCGTCCAGAGGCAGCTGGTCCGATCTCGTCTGCGCGCCGGTCGACTAGCCCGAGCAGCTCATAGGCGTAGCGGTGCTGCTCGTGGTAGTCGATCAGGCCCGGGTACGGCGGTGACGTGATCACCCCATTCGGCTGCACCGGCAGGCGAACCGTGCGAGCGTCCTCGTGGACGACGGTGATCTGCCGAGCCGTGCGTACGGCGGCGAATTCACGCAACCGGCGCACGGTATCGGTCGAGTAGCGCACGAGGAACTTCCACGCTTCTTCGACCGGCCTGCACTCGCGCTTGTGCTTGAGGCAGTAGTAGGGCTGGGTCGTCGGTGCCCTTGGAAAGTCGAGGTCGAAGTGGGTTGTCAATCGTGCCGACCGGGCCGCCCGCGACAGCACGACGCGCGCGACGTCGCCGTAGGGCTGCGGGAGGCGATCTGCCGCTGCTCGATAAGCCAGGAGCTCGCCGAGCGCCTGGGGCGCGTACCAGCGCCTGAGCCACTCGGTGTCCTCGCGCGCGCCGTTGCCGGCGTGGCGACGCGCGTCCTCGAGCACGGCGCGAAGCGCGAGCTCGAGCTCCCCCAGGGAGTAACGGGCCGTCTTGACCGACGCGAGCAGGCAGTTAAACGCCGAGATGTCGCATCCGACTGCGTCGGCGCCGAAGGTGTTGCTCTCGACGAGTGTCGTGGCGCTCCCCATGAACGGGTCGTAGATGCAGTCCCCGGCCGAGAACTGGCGCCGAAGGAACACCTCGACGAGCTGGGGAACGAACTTGCCCAGGTACGGATGCAGGCTGTGGACGTGCTTCGTCCGCTCGGCTTGAGGCAGGGCGTCCTCGGACCACGACAGCTCGAGGTCGATTTCGGCATAGAGCGCTTCCTGAGTCTTGCCAGGCATGGGCAGCTAGCGTAATCAGGGCCGCGGACGTGCTTTGGCGGCCGCGGAGTTTCGGCACAGTGCTGGCACAGACGCGTGACACGCCCTTCGCTTGCATAGACGCGTGCTCGCGCGAATGCTCACCCACGCGCTCGTCGGCCTCGACGCGCGGCGCGTCGAGGTGGAAGCCCACGTCGAGCTCACCATCCCGGGCTTCACGATCGTCGGACTCGCCGACCGCGCCTGCGCCGAGGCAAAGCACCGTGTCCGCAGCGGGATCATGTCCGCCGAGCTCGAATGGCCGCTACGGCGGATCACCGTCAACCTCGCACCCGCTGCGCTCCGGAAGGAAGGGCCCGGGTTCGACCTGCCGATTGCGCTGACGGTGCTCGCCGCCTCGCGCCAGGTGCCGGCCGGCCGCCTGGCCACGCACTGTCTCTTATACACATCTGACGCTGCCGACGATCT
>JBKPSO010000211.1:0-5870 GCA_046735055.1 Actinomycetota bacterium | reverse complement strand
CGGTCTAGGTCATCCGGTATGAGCTGCCGTGGTAGGTGTGGGGAGGGCACACGAATCGGGATCGTTTCGATTGCCCGGACCGTCAGCCGTTCTGCGATCACTCGCCCTTGACTGCGCCGGAGACGAGCCCGCGCTGGAAGTACCGCTGCCCGAAGAGGTAGAGGACGACGATCGGTAGCGTTGCGAGGGTCAGGCCGGACATGATCACCGGCACGTTGAGGCTGTAGCGGCTCTGGAACCCGGTGATGCCGACCATCAGTGTCTTCTTCGAGTCATCCTGCAGGAAGACGAGCGCGATGAGGAGCTCATTCCAGACCCAGAGGAGGTTGACGACCGCCAGCGTGACGATCGGAGCGCCCGACAGCGGCAGTACGATCCGGCGGAAGACGTCCCACGAGGAGGCCCCGTCGATGGTCGCCGCCTCGATCAGGCTCCGGGGGATGGTGCGGAAGAAGTTCGCGAGCAGGTACACGGAGAAGGGGAGCATCAGCCCGACGTAGATCAGGATCACGAGTCGGAAGGTCGAGATCCAGCCGATGCGGACACCGAAGACGAACAGCGGCACGAGCAGCACAACCGGCGGCACCACCATCAGCGAGACGAGCAGCCCGAGAAGTGTGTCCCGGCCACGGAAGCTCCAGCGCGCGAAGCCCCAAGCCGCGAGTGTGGCCAGCGCGAGCGTGATCGCGACCGCCGAGCTCGTCAGGATCACGCTGTTCTCGAACCAGGTCGGGAACTGGTCGTTGAGAGCGGCATGGAAGCCGGCGAGCGTCGGATGGAGGGACGGCGTCCATGGGTGGGAAAGGAAGTCGCTCTGCGTCTTGAACGCGGCCGACACCATCACATAGACGGGGAACAGGGCCAGGATTGTCGCCGCTAGGAGGGCGAGCTGCTTGGCAGTCTTGCCGGCGACTCTAGTCAACGGTCGCCAGCCCTGCTCGCCGCTGGATCCGAAAGAAGAAGAAGATGAGCACGAGTGTCGCCCCGAACAACATCACAGCGGCCGCGGCCGCGAGCTCAGGCGACTGGTACTGAAACGCCGTCTGGTAGATGTAGAGCTCGGTCACCTGGGTCGCGTCGCCCGGGCCACCCTGCCCATTCGTCATGACGTAGACGTAGTTGAAAACCCAGGAGACCATCGTGATCGCCTCGATGACGACGTAGAAGGCGATGACGCTCGCCAGCTGAGGAACCGTGATGTAGCGATGCAGGCGGAAGAAGCGAGCGCCGTCCATCCGTGCCGCCTCGAATAGCTCCGTGGGCACGGACAGGAGCCGAGCGAGGAAGAGGATGACGCCGAACCCGAGCTCTCTCCAGATGATGACTGCCGTCATCGTCCAGAGCGCCCATCGTGGCTGGCCGAGCCAGTCCTGAGCGAGCCCACCCAGCCCGACCGTCCGGAGGCCCCGGTTGACGAGACCGTTGAACTGGAGCAACTCGCCCAAGATGACCCCGATCACGGGAATCGGGAGGACGAAGGGCAGGAAGATCGCCCAGCGATGGAAGCGCCAGCCGCGGAGCCCCTCGTAGAGAAGCACCGAGAGAAGAAGAGCAAGGACGACCAAGATGGGCACGGCAAGGAGGAGGCGCGCGTTGTGGCCGAGAGCGGTCTTGAAGGTCGGATCGGACCAGGTCAACCGGAAGTTCGCGAATGTCCACGCCCCGTCGTACGTGCCCGCCGTCTTTACGAGCTCGACCATCGAGTAGCCGAAGACGAAGATGACGACCGCGATTGCGGGGGCGATCCAGACGATCGGCTCGGCACGCCCGAGCCGGAGCCTCCGCCGTCGCCGCGGGCGCGGAAGGGTCACGGCACCTGGGACGGTCAAGACGAGCCCCCGTGCTCCGTGCTCTCGACCGGCTCGCCGCGCGTCTCCGCAAAGGCATCGACGCCGGTGAGGACGGTGGCGACGACCTCGGTCTCGAGCACTGCACTCGCCTCGAGCGTGGTGGCGCGGCCGCTCGCGACGGCGTCGGCAAGGCTCCCCGGCCGGCTCGTGCAGGGCTCAGTCAGGAGGAAATAGTGACCGCGCCAGCCGCCATAGACGCCGAACAGCCAGACGGTGGAGAAGACCTCGCGGTCGAACGCGAGCTCGAGACCAACGCCGGCTGAGGGATGCGTGACCGCGCACCTTCCTTCTCTTAGGTCGCGGGCGAAGAGGAACTCCGTTGATCCGGACTCCGGGCCCGGGACGAGGCTCAAGTCGTGTCGGATTCCTACCGCATCCTCGTGGAGTGGCCAGGCGAGCTCGCCCGCGCCGTCTCCCGCCCGCCCGAAGTACGGTGCCTCCACCCCCAGTCGCGCTGCAGGGAGATGGATCCGAGAGCCCCGCTCGACCGCATGCGCGACATGGAGGTTCCAGAGAAACGTGATCGGCCGTGTCCCGGTATTTCGAAGCCGATGGCGGAAGTGCAGCGCGTCCGCCCCGCGGCGGAGCGTGATCCACTTCTCCGCCAGGCAAGGGAGGGAAACGCTGTGGCGGCTGAGGCGGAGGATCGCCTCCTCGCCGTCGTCGCGCTCCACCGACCACTCCCAGGAGCCGATCCAGAGGTCGCCGTGATCGTGGTACGTGTTTCCGTTGAGGGTGCAGGGTGCGTCGGTAGGAAAGAGCTCGTCCCAGCCGCCACACCACACGTCGTCGAACGCGGCCCCCGCGTAGGTTCGGGCGAGACCTACGCGCGGGTTCTGCCAGAGCAAGTTGAAGCCAGTCGGCTTGTGCACCAAGTCGAGAATCTTGCCCCCTGCTTCCGGGAAGACCGAGAGCAGGAGCCGGTCGCTTTCGAGCCTGATCCCGGCTACGCCGTTCTGGACGAGCGCGGTATCAACGAGGTGCCCCCCGGGGGCGCTCATGCGAGCGCCCCCGAAGCCGGAGAATCGTACTCGGCTAGCGATACGTGGCCGACCACTTCTTGAAGTTCGCGATCAGCTTCCGCTGCGTCAGGCGGATTCGCTGGGCAATCTTCTCGGTCGCCTGGGCCGCCCCCTTGGCATCCGTGTTGCCGCCGAGCAGGAGCTGCGCCTGACCGAAGTTCGCCTTCGAGTCGAGTTCGGTCGGGATGAAGTTCTCGAGGTACGGCGAACCGCTTCTCACGAGGTTGAAGAGCACCCTCTGCTGCGGCAGGGTGATCTGGCTCGCAGGGAAGCGGTCATCGGCGGGAAAGGCGCCCGTGGTCTTGAACCAGGCCTTCATCCGCTCCGGCGTATGCATGAACATGATGAAGTCGGCTGCAACCTCCGGGTATTTCGTCCAGGCGGTGATGCCAACCGTCTGCGAGGTCGAGCCCAGCTTGCCAGCGTACGGCCCGTTGCCCCACTTGGGCATCGCCATGACCCCAACGCGCTTCCCGCCCCCTTGTGTCACGAACTTCTTCACGTCCGAGCCGGCGGTGATCGTCATCGCTGACTTGCCGTTTACCCAGGTCTGCTGGGCCGGATAGAGCGTGAGCGAGTTGATGTCGTCGTTCCAGCACTTGTGGTCTCGCATCTCCTGCAGGCGCGTCCACCACGCGGCCATGTCGGGATCGGTGAACTTCTTCTTCCCGGTCGTCGCGTCGAGGACATCGGAGATCGACTTGACGCCCTGGGCACCGATGATCGCGTACAGCCAACCGCCGAACCAGCCGTCTTTGATCCCCCCGGCGAAAGGCGTGATCCCCTTCGCGTTCAGCGTGTCGCAGGCCTTCAGCATCGCGGCCCAGGTGCGCGGCACGGCGACGCCCGCTTTCTTGAGCACGTCCTTGCGGTAGAGGACCGGGAACGAGGGCTGCACGTACCACGGCGCCGTCCAGACCTTGCCTTCGAAGGTGTCCTCTTTGGCGTTCAGGTAGTGCTTGAGCTCCGACCGTGGGATGTAGTCGGAGACAGGCTTCGTGTTCCCGGCCCAGGCGTCGTCGAGCGACCAGATGCCACCCCAGAAGTACTGGAGATCGGGGCCCTTCTTCGCCGCGGCCGCAGCCTTGAAGGCCGGGATCAACCCGTCGGTAGTCTGCAAGACGGTCTTGATCGCGACGTTCGGGTGCTTCTTGTGGTAGAGCGCGATCGTGTCGTTGAGCCACTTTTTAGCTCCTGCCGCCTCCTGTTCACCCCACCACCACATGGTCAGGTTGACCGGGCCGGTCGGGAACGCCGCCCGCTCGACGGGCGCCGATCTCGCGCTTCCGCCGAAGCTCGCGAGACCCAAAGCCAGAGCCACCGCGAAGACGGCCAGCGCCAGGATCCGAACACGTTTACCCATATTCTCTCCTCTCGTCGTTCAGAACGTCGCCGTAAGCCCTCCGTCGACGGTCACGACTTGACCGGTTAGGTAGGTGTTGTCACCGCTCGCCAGCCACGCGACGTGCCGCGCGATCTCCCATGGCTTGGCGGAGCGGCGAATCGGTAGCTTGCCGTGCTTCACATAGACGTCGTGGAACCAGTCGCTCTCGAGCTCGTTCTTCCCGTCCACAATGGACATGCGCGTCGCAACGAAACCCGGCGCGACGGCGTTGACGAGGACTCCGTAGCGACCGAGCTCGATCGCGAGTGTCCGCGTGGCCTGGTTGAGGCCGGATTTGGCAACGTCGTAGGACAGCGCCGCCTCTTCGCCGAACTGGCCGTGAATCGAGGTGATGCTCACGATTCGTCCGTACCGTCGCTCGACCATCCCCTGGGCGGCTCGCCGGGCGAGAAACACGGGCGCGTGGAGGTTCACCGCGAGGACGCGATGGTACGACTCGAGCGAGAGATCGACCGCGAGCGCCGGCTCGAAGATGGCTGCGTTGTTCACGAGGATGTCGAGCTGGCCAACGGCCGACTCGACCTCGTCGACCAGTCGATCCAGACGCTCGGTGTCGACCAAGTCGAAGAGGAAGCTTGTAACAGGGCCGTCGAGTTCGGGAGCCGGTTCCCGATCGACAAGTGCGACGCTCGCTCCCTCTTTGACGAAGCATTCCACGATCGCTCTGCCGATTCCGTTCGCGCCCCCCGTGACGAGCGCAGTGCGGCCCGCAAGCAGCGTCATCGTCCGGCGATTATCTACCACCCAAACCTCAGCCGCTCCTGCGCCGGCGAACCGAGTTGCGCCCTAGACGCAGTCCTTGAGGCCCTGAGCCTCGGGCAGGGATTCGAGCTTCTTCAGCGTGTTGTTCTCGATCTGGCGGATCCGCTCGCGCGTCACCCCAAACGCGCGGCCGACCTCCTCGAGCGTGGACGGCTGCCCGCCGTTCAGGCCGAAGCGGAGCTCGATCACCTTGCGCTCGCGCTCGGGGAGGGAGTCGAGCGCGCGCTCGATGTCCTCGCGTCTGAGCGAGAGGGATGCCTGCTCATCCGGTGACTCCGCATGCTCGTCCTGGACGAAGTCGCCGAGCTCGGACTCCTCCTCTTCGCCGATCGGCTTCTCGAGCGAGACGGGGTGCTGGGCCATGCGCAGGATCTCGCGCACCTCGGCCGTCGTCATCTCGAGCTCCTCGGCGATCTCGTCCGGCCGGGGTTCGCGCCCGAGGCCCTGAACGAGCTGGCGCTCGATGTGCACGACCTTGTTCAGCTTCTCGACCATGTGCACCGGAATGCGGATCGTCCGCGCCTTGTCGGCGATCGCACGCGTGACCGCCTGCCGGATCCACCAGGTCGCGTAGGTCGAGAACTTGTAGCCCTTGCGGTAGTCGAACTTCTCGACCGCGCGGATCAGGCCGAGCGAACCCTCCTGGATCAGGTCGAGGAACGAGAGGCCGCGACCGAGATAGCTCTTCGCGATCGAGACGACGAGTCGAAGGTTCGCTTCGATCATCTGTGTCTTCGCCGACATGTCCCCACGCTCGATCCGCTTCGCGAGGTACACCTCCTGGTCCGCGGTCAGCAGCGGCACCTTCCCGATCTCGCGCAGGTAGAGACG
>JBKPSO010000210.1:0-8188 GCA_046735055.1 Actinomycetota bacterium | reverse complement strand
GCCGCGCTCTCCCAGCTCCGCTACTTCCGTCCGGACGCGGTCGGCAAGATCCTCGCCTCGAAGGCGCTTCTCGTCTACAACGTCGTCCGCGCGCTGCCGCCGCCGTTCAAGTTCCGGGCTGCCGGCGACTTCGCGACCGAGATCGAGTGGGCCCGGAACCGCGGCATCCCCCCGTCGCGCTACCTCGACTCGCTCGACGGTCACTCACCGCCCGTGCCGGGCGACGTGATGAAGCGGGTCTACGAGCGCTACGAGCTCGTGAAGCAGGACCAGGGGCTGATGGACTTCGAGGACCTGCTCGAGCGGACGATCGACGTGTTCGAGGACGAGCACGTCGCGGCGGAGTTCCGCGAGCGCTACCACGGGTTCACGGTCGACGAGTACCAGGACGTCAATCTCCTCCAGCAGACGCTCCTCGACGCCTGGCTCGGAGCGCGCGACGACCTCTGCGTCGTCGGCGACGACTACCAGTCGATCTACGGATTTACCGGCGCGACGCCCGACTACCTGCTCGGCATGGCAGAGCGCTTCCCCCCCGCGACGGTGATCCGGCTCGAGGAGAACTACCGCTCGACCCCCGAGGTGCTCGAGCTCGCGAACCGGCTCGTGCCGAAGCTCGGCGGCGCCGAGAAGACGCTGCGGCCGGTGCGTCCGCCCGGGCCCATGCCGGAGGTGCGGCCGTTCGCGACCCCGCAGGCGGAGGCGGCCTACATCGTCGAGCGCATTCGCGCGGCCGGGTGCCCGCTCGAGGAGATCGCGATCCTGTGCCGCACGCACGCTCGGCTCGCCGACGTCGAGGCCCTCCTCGGCGAGGAAAGGATTCCGCATCAGGGCGCTGCTCTCCTGACGCGCGAGGCGGCCCGCCGCGTCCTCCGCGCACTCGCTCCGCGCGGCCCCGCCGCACAGGTCCGGGCGATCGCGCTCGACCACGGCTGGCTGCCGAACCCGCCGACCGACAAGCTCGGCGAGCGCGAGCAGACCCGCCAGAGCGACCTCGCGCGCCTCGTCCGGCTGGCGGAGGAGATGGTCGGCACGGGCGCGGACTTCCGGGCCGAGCTCGAGCGGCGCTTCGGCGACGGTGGCGAGGCCCGCCGCGGCGTGCACCTGCTCACGTACCACGGCGCAAAAGGGCTCGAGTTCGAGCTCGTCCTCCTGCCGCGGCTCGAAGAGAAGGAGCTGCCGGCGAAGCTGGCGCGCACCGCCTTGGAGCTCCAGGAGGAGCGGCGCCTCTTCTACGTCGGGATGACGCGCGCGAAGCGCGGGCTCTCGATCACGTGGGTCGGGAAGCCGAGCCGGTTCCTCGCCGAGCTGACCTCCGAGGCTGCGACGGCCGAGCCTCCGGAGGGCTTCGAGGCGCTGAAGGCGTGGCGCCTCGAACGTGCCCGCCGGGACGAGGTGCCGGCCTACCTGGTCTTCCACAACTCGACGCTGGCGGAGATCGCGGGCCGCCGGCCGCGGAGCCTCGCGGAGCTTGCCGCCGTTCCCGGCGTCGGGCCCACGAAGCTCCAGCGCTACGGCGAGGAGCTCCTAGCCGCGCTCGCCGAGCAGCAGGTCGAGCAGCAGGTTCGGGTCGCGTCGTAGGCGCTCGCCGCGCGGCGGCAGCGCGTCGAGGTCGAGCTGCGCCGGATCGTCGAGCTGCACGAGACGCCCGGCGCGGATCAGCTGCTCGTCCACTGCCCCCAGGCGGCCCGAGAACGTCGTGTAGACGGGCGTCCCGAGCGCGACCGCCTCACGGTTCATCGTCCCGCCCGCGGAGACGACGGCAGCGGCCGCTGCGATCAGGCTCTGCGCATCGACCGCGCGCTCCGGGACGAGGAGCGAGGGCAGGCCGAGACCACGGATCCGCTCGCGCTGCTCGTCGGTGCGCGGCAGCACGACGACGTGCGCGCGGTCGTCGCGGCCGAGCCGCTCGAGCACCGAGCCGAAGAGCGGGTTGCCGTGCCGGTGGTAGAGCGAGACTTCGGGCGGGGTGCGGGCGACGACGAGGCGGCGTGCCGGATCGACTCCGAAGGAGCCCGCGACCGTCGGGTCGGGGTCGAAGTCGGCGAGGTAGTACTCCTCCTTCAGGCCCGGGTAGCGGCGCAGCTTCGGCGGCCGCACGCCGTAGCGGGCGAGCCGCCCCGGCGGGATCGCCTCGGGGACGACGACCCGGGTCGCGGCGCGGCATCCGAGCTGGTGCTGGAGCCAGGCGAACTCGTAGTCGAAGGTGGTCGCGCTCGGGATCCCGAGCGAGCGGGCCGTGAGCGTCAGGTCGTGCGAGCCGTGCGCCAGCGCGAGGTCGAACCGGCGGCCCTTCGCCCAGCGGCGCAGCGCCGGCAGCCGTCCGGCCTCGCCGAGCGCCTTGCCGAGCGCCGAGCCACCGCCGTGCCGCCCGATCGGTGTCGCGTCGATCCCGTGCAGCTCGAGCAGCTGCAGCGTCTGCGCGTACTCGCGGGCGGTGACCTCGACGGCGTGTCCGCGCTCGCGGAGCAGCCCGATCAGCGGCCGGAAGACGAGCACGTGCGGCGAGTTCGTCAGATCGACCCAGACGCGCACGGGAGCCAACTCTAGCTGGATAAGCTTTGCTTATGGACACGCGCCAGCTCGCAGCGTTCTGCGAGGTCGTCGAGCGCCGCAGCTTCTCCGACGCGGCCGCGCGGCTCGGCGTGACGCAGCCCGCCGTCAGCCAGCAGGTGCGCGCGCTCGAGCAGCGGCTCGGGACGCAGCTCCTCGACCGCTCCGGCCGCCGGGTCGAGCCGACGGAGGCCGGGCTCCGACTCTACCGCGGCGCGCAGCGAATGCTCGCGTTCGAGGAGCAGCTGCTCGAGGAGCTCGGCGAGCCGGAAGGGCCGCTCCGCGGCACGCTCGAGATCGGTGCCTCGACCGGGCCGGCGGCGATCGTCCTCCCGCTCCTTCTCTGCGAGTTCCAGCGCGACAATCTCGAGGTGCGCGTCGAGCTCTCGGTCTCCGACACGCAGTCCGTCGTCGAGCTCGTCGCCGACCGACGGCTCGAGCTCGGGATCGTCGGCGCGGCGCGTCGGTACCGCTCGGTCGCCTTCGAGCCCTTCTTCCGCGACGAGGTGATTCTCGTCTGCCCGCCTGGGCACCCGTTCGCGGGGCAGACGGTGGAGCTCGACGAGCTCGCCAAGGGCCCGCTGATCCTGATGCAGCAGGGCGCGGGCGTCCGCCAGATGCTCGAGGACGAGCTGCGCAAGGGCGGCCGCAGGCTCCGCGACCTCGAGGTGCCGCTCGAGCTCGGGCTGCAGGAGTCGGTGCGCAGCGCGGTGCAGGCGGGTTACGGCGTTTCGTTCATCTCGCGGCGGGCGGTGGAGTCCGACCTGGCGGTGGGCACGCTTGCCGAGGCGCGCGTCCGCGGCCTCGACCTGGCGCGCGAGATCTGGATCGCACGGGCCGCCGGTCGTGCCGGCAGCGCCGCCGCCCAGGCGTTCGTCGCCTTCGCGCGCGAGCAGCTGGCGCAGTGATCGTCCGCTGGGGCCTCGAGGAGCTGCCCGGACTGCTCGACGACGTCGGCGTCGACCGGGCGCTGCTTGTCGCGAGTCAACGCTGGGGGCGACTGGCGATTCCGGCCGCGGCCCGCTGGACCGAGATCCCATCGGACCGGATCGCGGTGCCGCCGGAGGTGGACGGGATCCTCGCCGTCGGCGGTGGGAGCGCGATCGACACGGCGAAGGCGGCCTCGGCCCCCTCCGGGCTGCCGCTCGTCTCGGTGCCGACCACGTACTCCGGGGCAGAGTGGACGAGCTTCTTCGGCCTGCGCACACCCGAGCGCCGACAGGTCGGCGGCGGTTCCGGTGCGCGCCTCGCCGGGATCGTCTACGAGCCGGAGCTGACGCTCGACCTGCCGAGGGCGGTGAGCGGGGGCACGGCGCTGAACGCGCTCTCGCACTGCGTCGAGGCGCTCTACCCCGGAGAGCTCGAGGTCGCCCGCCGCGGCGCGGCGACGATCGACGAGTGGTTGCCTCGTGTGCTCGAGGACGGCCGCGACCTGGAGGCGCGCCGGCGGCTCCTCGAGGGAGCGAGCGACGCCGGCCAGGCGCTGGCTGAGCGCGGCCTCTACCTCGGGCACGCGATGGCGCAGGCTGTCGGCGGGCGCTACGGGATCCCGCACGGCGCCGTGAGCGCGCTCTGCCTGCCGCCGGCGATGCGGTTCAACACGCCGGTCGCTCCGTGGGCGATGACCGCCGTCTCGATCGAGCGGGTCGAGGAGCTGGCGGGGCTCGCCGGCTTCGAGCGGCTCCGCGACCTCGGCGTTCCCGAGGAGGAGCTCGACGAGGTGGCCGCGGCCGCCGCCGCGCGTCCGGGCGCGCTCGCCAACCCGCGCCCCGCGAGTGCGGAGGAGATCGCGGAGCTCTACCGCTCAGTCTGGTAGACGGCGCCGCTAGGGTTCTCGCGCGGCGGGCCTACGAGGGAGGAGTCCGATGTCGAAGAGTCGCTTGCTCACAGCCGCCGCAGTCGTGGTCGGTCTGGCACTGATCGTCGTCGCAGCGATCTACTGGGCCGAGCCCGCCAGGTCGCTACCCGGCTTCTTCCCCGGGCACGAGAGCGGCTCCGGCCACCATCACACCAAACACGGGATCGCAGCGTTCCTCGTCGGCCTTGCCTGTCTCGCGTTCGCGTGGTTCCAGAGCGCACCGAAGAAGACGACGACGAAGACCGGCGCTTGATCTCCTACTGGCAAGCGATCGTCCTCGGTCTGCTCCAGGGCTTCTCCGAGCTCTTCCCGATCTCGAGCCTCGGTCACAGCGTGATCGTCGCCCAGCTCCTCGGCTGGGACATCAAGGCGAACAGCAACTTCTTCCTCACGTTCCTCGTCGGCACGCACTTCGCGACCGCGCTTGTCCTGCTCGGGTTCTTCTGGCGGGACTGGGTACGGATCGCGAAAGGCCTCGGGCGCAGCCTGCGCGACCGCGAGGTCGCCGACGCGGACGCGCGGCTCGCCTGGCTCCTGATCGTCGGCACGATCCCGGCCGGCATCCTCGGGCTGACGCTCGAGCACAAGCTCCGCTCCGTGTTCACCTCGGCGACCTCGGCCTCGATCTTCCTGATGCTGAACGGGCTCATGCTGTACGGGGCCGAGCTCCTCCGCCGGCGCGCGCCGACGGACGACGTCGGCGACCCTGACGCCCGCATCGCCGAGCGAGTCGGCTGGAAGGAGGCCGGCGCCATCGGCGCGGCGCAGTCGCTCGCGCTGATCCCCGGTCTCTCGCGCTCCGGCGCGACCATGGGCGGGGGCCTGCTCGTCGGGCTGACGAACGTGGACGCGGCCCGGTTCGCGTTTCTGCTCGCCACTCCGATCATCGCCGCGGCCGCTGTGCTCAAGCTGCCCGACCTGCTGGGCTCGACCGGTGAGGGTGTTCGCGGCCAGACGCTCGTCGGTGCGATCTGCTCCGCTCTCACCGCGTATCTCGCCGTGCGGTTCCTGATGCGTTTCTTCCACACGAACCGGTTGACGCCGTTCGCAATCTACTGCTTCTGCGCCGGGCTGGCGGCGACGGTCTATTTCGTCAGCTAATTCGTCGCATTAGTAACTCTGGTATTCTCCGCCGATGGCCGAGAGGCGCTCCTGCGACGTGCTCGTGATCGGGAGCGGGGCCTCCGGGCTCGCTGCCGCAGTCGCGGCGGAGCGCACCGGGGCGAGCGTCGCGCTCGCGGCGAAGGGCTCGCTCCAGTCCTGCAACTCGGCGAAGGCGCAGGGTGGGATCCAGGCCCCCTTCGGCGAGGACGACTCGCCCGCGGTCCACGCCGAGGACATCTGGCGCTCGAGCCACGAGACCGCTGACCTGCGCCTCGTCGAGGTCCTGACCGGCGACGCCCAGTCCGCGATCCACTGGCTCGAGGAGCTCGGCGTCGAGTTCACGCGGGAAAACGGCGGCTATCGAATCGCCCGCTGCGGCGGTGCGTCGCGGAAGCGGTTGCTCCAGGTCGGCGACCGCACGGGGCACGCGATCACGACGGCGCTGCGCCAGGCCTGGGAGGGAAGCCGCGGCACCTCGTTCGCGAAGAGCCCGCTGACCAGCCTCGAGCGCGGCGAGAACAGCTGGCGCGCACGCTGCGGTGAGGAGGAGATCGACGCCGTCGCGGTCGTGCTCGCGGCCGGCGGGCGCTGCTACCGAGAGGCCGAGGAGCGCGGCGAGCTCTCGACGAACCACCCCGGCGCGACGGGCGAGGTCACCCAAATGGCGTTGGCGCTCGGCGCGGAGGCGCGCGACCTCGACGCGCTCCAGTACCACCCGAACGGCGGCGCGTGGCCGCCGAACATGCAGGGCTACTCGATCCCGGAGACGACACGCGCGTACGGCGCCGTGCTCCTGAACGTCGAGGGAGAGGAGTTCACCGACTCGCTCGGTCCGCGTGACGCGGTCTCGCAGGCGATCTTCGAGGAGGTCGAGAACGGGAAGGGCGTGCAGACCCCGGACGGGCGGCCCGCGGTCCTGCTCGACACGACGAGGATTCCGGAGGCGGACGCGGAGGTCTCGCTGCCGTACATGCTGCGGCGCTACCGGGCGGCGGGAATCGACCCCCTGGCCGAGCCGATCTACACGTACCCTGTGCTCCACTACCAGAACGGCGGTCTCGTCATCGACACGGAGGGCGAGACGACCCTCGAGAGCCTCTTCGCCTGCGGCGAGATCGCAGGCGGGACGCACGGGCGCAACCGGATGATGGGCAACTCGCTGCTCGAGTGCTGCGTCTTCGGCCGGCGCGCGGGGAAGGCAGCGGCCGAGAAGGCCAAGGGATGAGCGAGATCCGATTCGACGAGCGTGTGGTGCTGGTCACCGGGAGCGGCCGCGGTCTCGGTGCCGCGTACGCACGCGCGTTCGCGGCGCGTGGCGCGTTCGTAGTCGTGCACGACGCGGGTGTGGAGTCCGACGGATCGGGCTGGGCCGAGATCGAAGGGATGGTGCGGAGCTGAGCGCGACGCTCGACACCGACCTCTACGGCGCTGTCGAAGCCGCGGCCGCGCATCTCTACGTCTGGGCGCTGAAGGACATCCCGCAGGACCTGCGGGATGCCTTGGCGGAGGCCGCGGGCCGCGAGACGTCGGTGCCCGGGCAGCGCGTGCTGCAGACGATCCTGAAGAACGTCCAGATCGCGGACTCCGAGCGCAACCTCGTCTGCCAGGACACCGGCATCGCGGTCTACACCTGCCGCGTCGGCGAGCACTTCCCGCTCCACCCGGCCCGGATCTACGCGGCGCTGAAGGCGGGGACCGAGCGCGCGACGATCGAGCACCCGCTGCGCTCGAATGCGGTGCACACGATCACCCGCGAGAACACCGGTCCGAACACCGGGCACCGGCTCCCGATCGTCCACTGGGAGTTCGTTCAGGACTGGGACGGGCTCGACGTCAAGTGCGTGCCGAAGGGGTCCGGCTCCGAGAACATGAGCTTCCTGAAGATGTGCGTCCCCGCCGACGGGGTGAAGGGAATCAAGCAGTTCGTCCTCGAGTCGATCGTCGGCGCGGGCGGGAAGCCATGCCCGCCTGGGATCGTGGGCGTCGGCATCGGCGGGAGTGCGGACTACGCGATGTACCTGGCGAAGGAGGCCATCGCCCGCCCGATCGGCACGCGGAACCTCGATCCAGTCGTCGCGCAGCTGGAGGAGGAGCTCTTCGAGCTGCTGAACGAGACCGGCGTCGGGCCGATGGGCCTCGGCGGCGACGTCACCGTCCTCAACTGCCACATCGAGCACGCCGACACGCACATGACGCTCAACCCGGTGGCAGTCAACTACCAGTGCTGGGCGGCCCGCCGGGCAACCGCGCACGTCGCCGCGGACGGCACCGTCGACTTCGACCGGGAGGCGTGATCGTGGTCGCGACCCTGTGGATGAATCGTCACGCAAACGTTTCAACCCCGGTGTCAGACACTGGGTTCGAAACGTCACGAAGAGAGACACGGCTCTGATGGCCACACACGAGGTCACGTTCCCCGTCACCGACCCGGGGGAGATCCTGAAGCTCCGCGCCGGCGACGAGGTGGTGGTCCAGGGGCACGTCATCGGGATCCGCGACCGGACGCAGATCCGGATCTTCGACCAGGGCGTCGAGCCGCCGATGGACCTCCGCGGCGCGTTCCTGCTCCACACGGCGCCGAACGTGCGCAAGGTCGGCACTGATTCCGAAGGGAGGGGCCGGTACGAGAAGCTCTGCATCGGGACGACGACCTCCGCGCGCATGGTGCGGTTC
>JBKPSO010000209.1:0-3464 GCA_046735055.1 Actinomycetota bacterium | reverse complement strand
CAACAAGGGCGTCCACGTGCTGCTGGAGGCGATGCGCCGCGTCGACGCGCGGACGATCATCGTCGGCTTCGGCGACTACCGGCACGAGCTCGAGCGAATCGCGCCGCCGCGCACGCTCTTCACCGGGCCGCTCGAGCACCGGCACCTCGTCCACCTGCTCGCGCTCGCCGACATTGCCGTCGTGCCGTCGATCTTCCCCGAGGCGTTCGGGATGGTCGCCGCCGAGGCCGCGGCCGCGGGCTGTCCGCCGCTCGTCGCCAGGCACTCCGGCCTGGAGGAGATCGCAGAGGGGCTCGAGGAGGCATATCCCCCCGACCTGCGCCACCTCGCGAGCTTCGAGACCGGAGACTCCGTCGACCTCGCCGGCAAGCTTCACGACCTGCTCGGGCTCTCGCCGACCCGCCGCGAGACACTCGGAACGGCCGCCCGCGGTGTCGCGGTGGAGCGCTGGTCGTGGGCCGGTGTCGCCGACCGCCTGCTCCAGCCCGTCAAATAGGCTTGACGCCTCAATGGGTGAAGCGCAGAAGGTTCCGTACCAGGAGTTGCTCGAGCAGGCTCGGGCGGCCTTCGACGGCGGCACGGACCTGACCGTTGCCGTCGAGGAGGAGTTCGCGATTCTCGATCCCGACACGCTCTCGCTCGTCAACCGGTTCGAGGAAGTGAAGGCGGCGGCGGACGGCTCGTCGGTGGACGAGCACTTGGTCGGCGAGCTGATCGCCTCCGAGGTCGAGGTCCGCACGGGTCCCTGCACGAGCTTCGCCGAGGCCGCGGAGCTGATGGGCACGCGCCGTGCCCAGCTCGCGGAGCTGACCGACGGCCTCGGTCTTGCTCTCGGCGCGACGGGAACCCACCCCTGGAGCCGCTGGCAGGACCAGCGGATCATCGATACGCCGCACTACCGCCGGAACGACGAACTGCTCCGCTACGTCGTCTGGCGCAACAACACCTTCGGGCTCCACGTTCACGTCGGCATCCGCGGCGCCGACCGGGCGATCGCCGTCCACGACGGGCTACGGCCGTTCCTGCCGCACCTTCTCGCCCTCTCCGCGAGCTCGCCGCTCGTCGAGAACGTGAACAGCGGGCTCCACTCGGCGCGTACGGAGATCTTCACGCGCATGTTCCCCCGCTGCGGGATCCCCGACGCCTACCAGAGCTGGGCTGAGTTCGACGCCTACGTGCGGCTGCTCTACGAGACGGGCTCGATCGACGAACACACGCAGCTCTGGTGGAGCGTGCGGCCACACCTCGCATTCCCGACGGTCGAGATCCGGATCTGCGACGCACAGCCCGATCTGGGCGAGGCGCGTGTGCTCGCTGCCTTCGCGTACGGCCTGACGGCCCGGATCGAGCGGGCGCTCGACGAGGGGGAGTCGCTGCCCGACCCGCCGCCGCGTCTGATCGAGGAGAACCTGTGGCGTGCGACCCGTTACGGGCTCTCCGGCGGCCTCTTCGACCCCGGCAGCCTCGAGGTGCGCCCCGCGCGCGCGGAGCTCGAGCGGCTCGCCGGGTGGATCCGCCCGGTGGCGGACGAGCTCGGCCTCCAGCTCGAGGTCCCGCCCACGAATGCCGCCGAGCGCCAGATCGCGCGGGTCGAGGAAGGATGGAGCCTCGAGGAGATCTACGCCGAGCAAGTCAGATCGGTATTTGGGCGCGACGACGGGCTTGGCCCGGCGTCGCTGCCGGGGGATCAGCCCGGGGAGGTCGTGCATGGCTGACGAGGACGCGGCGCCGAGCGAGGCCGAGCTCCTCGAACAGCTCGAGGCCGAGCTGAAGAAGCTGAAGGTCGCGGATGTCCTCGTCCAGACCGTCTTCACCGTCTCCTCGCTCGGTTATCGCCGGCTCGGCGAGGAGGACCGCGACCTCGACCAGGCCCGGCTCGCGATCGAGGCGCTGCGCGTCCTCGTCCCCGTCCTGAAGGACGCGGTCTCGGACGAGGTCCGGCGCGACCTCGAGCAGATGGTCGCGAACATGCAGCTCGCCTACGCGAAGGCCGTTGGCGAGAGCTGACGTCGGCGTCTTCGGGGGGAGCGGGTTCTACTCGTTCCTGGAGCGCGTGGAGACGGTCGAGCTCGACACGCCTTACGGCAGGCCCTCGGCGCCGATCGCAGTCGGCGAGGTCGGCGGTTCGCGCGTTGCGTTCCTGCCCCGGCACGGGCCGAACCACGAGCTGCCACCGCACCGGATCCCGTACCGCGCGAATCTCTGGGCTCTGCGCGAGCTCGGCGTCCGGCGGATCGTCGGGCCCTGCGCCTCCGGCGCGCTCCGCGCGGACCTTACGCTCGGCGAGTTCGTCGTCTGCGACCAGTACGTCGACCGGACCTGGGGCCGCGGCGACACCTTCTACGACGGCCCGCAGACGACGCACGTCTCGGCGGCGGACCCGTACTGCCCCGGCCTCAGGCGGCTGCTGGTCGATACCGCGGCCGAGCTCGGGATCCCGGCGCGCGATTGCGGCACGGTCGTGGTCGTCCAGGGCCCGCGGTTCTCGACCCGTGCGGAGTCCCGCTGGTTCCGGTCGATGGGCTGGGACGTGATCAACATGACTGCCTACCCCGAGTGCCATCTCGCGCGCGAGCTCGAGCTCTGCTACGCGACGATCGCGATGGTCACCGACTACGACGTCGGGGTCGAAGGGCAGCCGGCGGTGACCGCCGCGGAGGTCGTCCAAGTGTTCGAGGAGAACAACGCCCGCCTCCGCGAATTGCTCCTCGCCGTGATCCCGAGGATCGGCCCGCAGCCCGAGGACGCATGCTCGACCGCGCTGCGCGATGCGACGTTCTGATCGGCTAGGCTCCCGCAGGCTTGTGATCGACAATCCCGCTGCGCCGAGCCGTTCGGCGCCGTGTTTGTAACGGGGGAAAGGGAACGGATTGGACTTCTTCAAGGACCATGCCGTGCTGTTCGCGCTCGTCTGTGCGGGCATCGGCATCGCCTACGGCATCGGTCTGACGGTCTGGGTCCTCCGCCGCCCGGCGGGCAGCGAACGGATGCGCGAGATCGCCCGCGCCGTCCAGGAGGGCGCGGCCGCGTACCTTCGCCGCCAGTACATGACGATCGCGCTGGTCGCGATCGTCCCCTTTCTCCTGCTCGGCTTCTACGACAAGCTGGGCTGGGGCACCGCGGTCGGATTCCTGATCGGCGCGCTGCTCTCGGCCGCGGCCGGCTTCATCGGGATGAACGTCGCCGTGCGGGCGAACGTACGCACCGCGGAGGCGGCGAAGCAGGGCCTGAACCCGGCGCTGAACGTGGCGTTCCGGGCGGGATCGGTCACGGGTCTGCTCGTCGTCGGACTCGGCCTGTTCGGCGTCGCCGGCTACTACGGGGTCCTGACGGACTGGTTCAACCACACTGCGGACTCGGCGATCAAGGACCTCGTCGGGCTCGCGTTCGGCGGCTCTCTGATCTCCGTCTTCGCGCGACTCGGCGGCGGCATCTACACGAAGGCCGCCGACGTCGGCGCAGAC
>JBKPSO010000208.1:0-14019 GCA_046735055.1 Actinomycetota bacterium | reverse complement strand
GCGGAAGAGCTCCACCTGCGCCCCGGCGTCGTTGTAGTAGTACTCGCGCTCGACCTCGTGGCCGGCCAGCTCGAGCAGGCGGGCGAGCGAGTCGCCGATCGCGCCGTTCCGAGCCGAGGCGACGGTGATCGGGCCGGTCGGGTTCGCCGAGACCATCTCGACCTGGACGCGCTCCCGGCGCGGGGCAAAGCCCGCGCCGTAGTCGGATCCCGCCGCGAGGATCTCGGCGAGCGCACCTGCGAACCACCCGTCTGCCAGGAAGAGGTTGACGAAGCCCGGCCCCGCGACCTCGGCCCGCGCCACATCGGGCAGCGCGGCCGCCGCCGTGGCGAGCTCCTCGGCGAGCTCGCGCGGCGCGCGCTTGCGCACAGGCGCGAGCCGTAGGGCGACGTTCGTCGCATAGTCGCCGTGCGCGGGATCGCTCGGCCGCTCGAGCTCGACCTCGGCGCCGGCCGCCTCGGCGAGCCGCGTCGCGAGCGCGCTAGCCGGCAACAGCCTCACCCCCGGCACCGGGGGAGCCGGTGCCGGTGCCGTTCCGCCGGGCGACGGTGGCTTTGCCGCCGTCGCGGGCAGCGGACGGCGCGAAGAGCTCCTCGAGCGCCTGGAGCTCCTGGGCCGTGCCGACGGCGATCAGGACGTCGCCCGGCTCCAGCTCGGCGTCCGGATCCGGCGTCGTGTCGAAGCTCCCGTCCGCCTTCCGCAGCGCGACGACGAGCGCGCCCGTCTCGTGCCGGATGCGCGTCTCGCGGATCGTCCGCCCTGCCTGCGGGCACGTGCGCGTGATCTCGATCTCCTCGAACCGGAGGTCCGGTCCGCCGTGGCGCGAGACGATGTCGAGGAAGGCCGCCACCTGCGGCTTCAGCATCATCTTCGCGATCTCGGAGCCTGCGGCGGTGTACGGCTGGACAACACGATCCGCCCCGGCGCGAAGCATCTTCTTGGCCGCGTCCTCGGTCGAGGCCCGCGCGACGATCATCAGGTCCGGCCGCTCGGCCCGCGCCGAGACGGTGATGTAGAGGTTGTCGACGTCCGAGTCGGAGGAGGCGATCAGGCCCCGCGCGCGGTCGAGCCCCGCCGCCTCGAGGTCTTCGTCCTTCGTGCCGCTGCCCTCGATGTACGGCACGTTGTGCTCGCGCGCGATCTCGAGCACGTCGGGATTGAAGTCGAGAACGACGTAGGGGACGCCGGCGTCACGGAACTCGGCCGCGACCTGGCGGCCGACGCGGCCGTAGCCGCAGATGATGTAGTGGTCGCTGGTCCGCTCGATCACGCGGCGTCTCCTCCGCTCCGACATCGCACCCGTGAGCACGCCGTGGGCGATCAGCTCGACGATCGCGCTCGCGAGGTACCCGTAGATTGCCACTCCCGCGAGGACGAGCAGAATCGTCGCGATCATGCCTCCTGTCCCCTCGGGCTTCGTGTCGATGCCGGTCAGCGAGAGCGTGATCGTCGAGCGGTAGAACGCCTGCAGCCCGCTCTCGTCCAGGAAGGCCGCGAACGCGATCGCCCCGGCCCCGAGCGCGATGAGAAACGCAGCCGTCGCGCGGATGAAGTGCCGCAGGGTGTACGGAGTGTTCACGGGAGTAGTATCCGTGGCAGTGGAGTCCGAGGGCCAGGAGCGCCAGCTCAACATCCACGTCGACCCGCAGTTCCTCGGCGGCGTGTACGCGAACTTCGCGAACGTCAGCTTCTCGGACTACGAGTTCACGATCACCTTCGCGCGGATCGACCACGAGGTCGAGGAGGGCGACATCCCCGGCGTCGTCGTCTCGCGGGTGAACATGTCGACGCGGTTCATGAAGGAGCTGCTCGACGCGATGCAGGACTCGTGGTCGAAGTGGTCGGCCCGGGAGGGGATCAGGAACCTTCCGGAAGCGGAGCGCAAGCAGGACTAGCGGCGCGGCGCGGGCCTCGGCCCGGCTTCGACGCCGTGCCGTCTGGCCCACGCCCTCGTGATCGCGATCCGCTGCATCAGGGTCGGGTGGTCGTCGAACCAGAGGTAGGCCCACGTCGGCGGGTCCGGATCGCTGAGGCTCGTCTTGCCGAAGTCCTGGAAGAGCTTCTGGCCGGCGCGCGGGTCGCGCGTGGCCTCCAGCGCCATCCAGTCGGCCTCGGTCTCCTGGTGCCGCGTGATCGCAGCCTGGAACGGGGTCGCGGCCGTGTTCAGGAGCACGACGGCGAGCAGCGCGAGCGGGATCACCTCCGGCCGGCCGATGCCGCCGCGCCCTCGAGTGATCCGCATGACCACGTAGGCAAGCGGGATCGTGAAGAGCGCGTACCAGGCGATCGCCTTCACGAGATGCTTGCGCGACTGGTGCCCGAGCTCGTGCCCGAAGACGAAGTCGATCTCCTTGTTCGAGAAGCGGCCGTCGAGCAGCGTGTCCCAGACGAAGACCTTCGCCGTCGGTCCGAACCCGACGGTGAACGCGTTCGCGGCGCTGGTGTCCCCGTGGACGTCCTGCACGCGGACCGGGATCCCGGAGACGCCCTCCTTCCGGGCCAGGGCTTCGTAGTCGGCCTGGAGGCTCGGGTCGTCGAGCTTGTGCCCGGTGAAGAGGTACGGCGAGATGAAGACGAAAAGGGCGAAGAGTCCGACGAAGTACGCGGCCCCCGGGAGCCACCAGCGGTCGCCGATCAGCCGCGCGAAACCCATCACGACGAGCACGGCCGCACAGAGGAAGACGAAGCTGGCGCCGAGGGCGAGCCAGCCCCCGAAGATCAGCTCCCAATAGCTCGCGTGCGTGACGCTGTAGCGGCGGTCCCACCAGAGCGCGGCGATCTGGAACGGCAGTCTGACGAGCCAGACCAGCGCGAAGCCGATCATCGCGAGCAGCATCCCGGTCCCGATCGGCCCCGCCGCCGACTCGCGCATGAACCGCTTTCCGTAGCGCGCGTAGACGACGAAGACGACGATCGTCGCCGCGGTGGCGAGCAGGGAGTTCACCCGGAGGAACGTCTCGTAGTGGTCGCCCCTCCGGAGCAGCCGCTCGCTGAAGAAGTCGCCTGCGCGCAGGCCGCCCGGGTGAAGCCCGCCCGGCACGCGGGTCGAGTCCCAGAGGAAGAACGCGGCGGCAGCCCAGACCCCGGCGAGCACCGTTAAGGTTGCGAGCCGCACTCGCCGGGAGCCCATGCGCGTCGCAGTCATCTCCGACATCCACGCTAACCTGCACGCCCTCGAGGCGGTCCGGGAAGCCATCGTGGAGGAGGCGCCGGACGAGATCTGGTGTCTCGGCGACCTGGTGGGCTACGGGCCGCAGCCGAATGCGTGCTGCGGGTGGACGGCGGAGCACGCGTCGGTCTGTCTCGTCGGAAACCACGACCTGGGCGTGCTCGGGACGCTCGACATCGCCGATTTCTCCGACGACGCGGCGGCGGCTGCGATCTGGACGCGCGGTGTGCTGAGCGCGCCCGCCCACGACTACCTCGCGGCGCTGCCGTCGAGCGGCGAGCGCGAGGGAATCGGCCTCTTCCACGGGAGCCCCCGCGATCCCGTGTGGGAGTACGTGCTGAGCTGGGAGGCGGCGCTCGCCGCGATCCGCGACTCGGATTTCGAGATCACGATCGTCGGTCACAGCCACGTCCCGCTGGCGATCGCCGACGATCCCGAGCAGCCGGGTGGTCATGCGCCGGGCGGCACCGACGTCGACCTGGCCGGCGGCCGCTGGCTGCTCAATCCGGGATCGGTCGGTCAGCCGCGCGACGGGGACCCGGCCGCCGCCTGGCTGCTGCTCGACCTCGACGAGCGGCGCGCGTCGTTCCTGCGCGTGCCCTACGACGTCGAGCGGACCCAGTCTGAGATCCGCGACCTCGGCCTTCCGGATGCGCTGGCGGAGCGCCTCGCTCACGGCGTGTAGCGCGCTGGTCGCGCCCCGCGGCTCGCGGCTCTCGCCCTCGTGCTAGGTGCCCGTGAGGGTGGCTTCGGTCTCGGCCTGGTGGGAGCCGAATGTGATCCCCTCGCGCGCAAGCGCCAGGGCGACCTCTTCGCGGGCCTTGTAGATCCGCCACTTGACCGTGGCGAGCGTGATCTCGAGCGAGTCGGCAATCTCCGTGTAGGAGAGGCCGGTGACGTCGCGGAGGAGAAGCGCCATCTTCAGGTCGACGGAGAGGCCCTCGATCGCGCGCCAGAGCGCGTCCACGGTCTCGCCCCGCTCGATCGGCGCGTCGAGCGCCTCGAGCGGCGGGATGTCGTCGAGCGCCACCAGGTGGCGCGGACGGCGCTCGACGGCACGAAGCTCGTCGAGGACGCGATTCTTCGTCACCTGGAAGAGCCAGGTCGTGAACTTGCAGCGAAGCGAGAAGCGCGGCAGCCCCTGGTAGACGCGGAGGAAGACCTCCTGTGTCAGGTCCTCGGCGAGCGAGCGGTCGCCGACGAGCCGCAGGACGTAGTTGAAGACGGGCGTCTCGTAGGCCCGTACGATCAGCGAAAACGCGCGCTCATCACCCCGTTGCGCTTTGCGCAGAACCCCGAGGTCAGGTTGCTGGAGTGACAAGGCCGGCGGAGTATAGCCCGGTTGCTTTCGTGTGAATCCCCCGTTTACGGAAGGTTTACGAGGGTCCGACCGGTCATTTCCCGCGGCTGCGGAATCCCAAGCATGGCGAGGATCGTGGGTGCCAGATCGGAGAGCTCGCCGTCCGCGCGGAGCGTGACGCGGGGGTCGGTGACGATGAGCGGGACAGGGTTCGTCGTGTGCGCGGTGTGCGGGCTGACGCCGTCCGCTTCGAGCATCGTCTCCGCGTTCCCGTGGTCGGCGGTCACGAGCGCGACGCCTCCGGCGCGCTCGACCGAGGCGAGCACCTGGCCCAGGCAGCGGTCGGTCGTCTCCACCGCTGCGATCGCGGCCGGGATCGAGCCGGTGTGACCGACCATGTCGGGGTTTGCGAAGTTGACGATCACGAAGGCGTAGCCGTCGGGCGCCTGGGCGACCACACGGGCCGCGACCTCCGGCGCCGACATCTCGGGCTTGCGGTCGTAGGTGCCGACCTCGCGCGGGCTCGGGACGAGGATCCGTGTCTCGCGCGGCCACGGCTCCTCCCGGCCACCGTTCAGGAAGTAGGTGACGTGCGCGTACTTCTCGGTCTCCGCGGAGTGCAGCTGGCGCAGACCGTGCGCGGCGAGCACCTCGGCGAGCGTGTTCGTCACGTGCTGCTCTTCGAAGACGACCGGGCAATCGAAATCGCCGCGGTAGCGGGTCATCGTGGTCAGGTCGAATCCGGCCTCGAGGAGCCGTTGCGAGAGCTGGCGCGCCCGGTCGGGGCGGAAGTTGAAGAAGACGACGCTGTCGCCGGGCTCGATCCCGGGCCGGTTCTCGAAATGGACCGGCTCGACGAACTCGTCGGTCACGCCGGCGTCGTACTGCTGTTGCACGTACGTCACCGGGTCTGCCGTGGTCACCGGCGTGCTGCAGACGATCGCGTCGTAGGCTCGCTGTGTGCGCTCCCAGCGCTCGTCGCGGTCCATCGCGTAGTAGCGGCCGGCGACGCTCGCGATTCGGTCCGTGGGCAGCTCGGCGAGGTCGTGGACGGCCGAGTGCGGGGAGACGTCGCGGCCGTCGGTTAACGCGTGGATCCAGGTCTTCTCCGGCGCGAAGCGGAGGAGCGCGCGCAGGTGGTCGATGTGGGAGTGGACGCCGCCGTAAGAGACGAGGCCGAGCAGGTGGACGTTACGGCCGCGCTCGAAGGCGCCTCGCAACGCCGGATGCTCGAAGAACGAGCCGTCGGCGATCGCCCGGTTCACGCGCATCAGGTCCTGGTAGAGGATCCGGCCCGAGCCGATTGTCAGGTGGCCGACCTCCGAGTTTCCCATCTGGCCCGGCGGGAGGCCGACCGCCTCGCCGGACGCCTTGAGCGTCGTGTGTGGATACTCGGCCCACAGGCGGTCGAAGACCGGCGTGTCCGCCAGGTCGACGGCGTTGCCGGGGCCAGGCGGTGCACAACCCCACCCGTCGAGGATGACGAGGGCGACTAGGGGCGCGCCGCTTTGCAAATCGCCGCGAACGACTCGACCTCGAGCGAGGCGCCGCCGACGAGCGCGCCGTCGATATCGGGCCGGGCGAGCAGGTCGGCGGCGTTCTCGGGCTTGACCGAGCCGCCGTAGATGATGGGGACATCGATCAGAGTGCGGATGAACGCGTGCGCCTCCTGCGCCTGCTCGGGAGTCGCCGTCTTGCCCGTGCCGATCGCCCAGACGGGCTCGTAGGCGATCACGAGCTGATCGTGCTGCTCGAGCACCGAGACCTGGCGGCGGAGGACGTCCTCGGTCTCCCCCGCCTCGCGCTCAGCGTCCGTCTCGCCCACGCAGGCGATGATCCAGAGTCCGGCCTCCAGTCCGGCGGCCGCGCGACGCCCGACGCCCTCGTCCGTCTCGCCGAACAGCTGGCGCCGCTCGGAGTGGCCGACGATCGCGCCGTAGACGCCGAGCTCGAACAGCATCGGTGCCGAGATCTCGGCAGTGAACGGCCCCTCCGGCGCCCAGTGGACGTTCTGGGCCGCGACGGCGATGTCCGTCCCGGCGAGCGCCTGCACCGCCGCGCTCAGCGACAGATACGGAGGGCAGACCGCGACGTCGACGCCGTCGACCCACTCGAGCTGGTCGCGGAGCAGACGACAGAAGACGGCCGTTTCCTCGGCGCCCTTGTGCATCTTCCAGTTGCCGGCGATCAGCACGGCGCGATCCTATTCGGCCAGGTCAGGGGTCAAACCCCTGACCTGGCTCCTCCGGCCGAGTGGTCTGATGGTTGCGCGAGCTCTTCCATAGCATGTTGGAAACCTTGCAGAAAAGGGGTCAGACCCCTGACACGTCCATTCAGGCCGGTGGGATCGCGGCCGCGCCCGGCAGCTCCTTGCCCTCCAGGAACTCGAGCGCCGCGCCGCCGCCGGTCGACACCCAGTCGACCTTGTCGGCGAGGCCGGCCGCGTGGAGTGCCCGAACGGAGTCGCCACCGCCGACGACCGTGTACGCATCCGCTTCGGCCATCGCCTGCGCGATCGCGAACGTTCCCTCCGCGAAGCGGGGCCACTCGAAGACGCCCATCGGCCCGTTCCAGAAGACCGTCTTTGCCATCGCGATCCGCTTCACGTACCCCTCACGGGTCTGTGGCCCGATGTCGAGGCCGAGCCAGCCCTCGGGAATCTCGCCCGCCGACACGACCTTCGCCTCCGCGTCAGCGGCGAACTCCGAGGCGGCGACCACGTCGGTCGGCAGCTTCAGCGACAGGTCCATCGGGTGCGCTCTCAGCTCCTCGGCGACCTTGCCGCCGACGAGAACGACATCGGCGCGCTCGACGAGGCTATGCAGCAGCCCGATCGTGTCCTCGACCTTCGCGCCGCCGACTACGGCGACATACGGGTGCTCGGGACTCTCCAGGAGCTTGCCCAGCTTCTGGAGCTCGAGCTCGAGCAGCAGCCCCGCATACGCGGGCAAAAAGTGTGCGACGCCCTCGGTCGACGCGTGCGCGCGGTGCGCCGACCCGAACGCATCGTTCACATAGATGTCCGCCAGCGCGGCGAGCTCTTTCGCGAGCTCCGGGTCGTTCGCAGTCTCGCGCGGGTCGAAGCGCGTGTTCTCGAGCACACGCACGCGACCGTTCGTCCCGAGCAGCTCTCGCAGCCGATCGGCAACCGGCGCGATTGCATAGTCCGGGTCGGGCCTCTTCGGCCGCCCGAGGTGCGAGCAGACGATCACCTCCGCAGCGCCGCGCTCGAGCAGCAGCTGCAAGGTCGGCAGCGCCGCGCAGATGCGGGTGTCGTCGGCGACCCGACCGTCCTCGAGCGGCACGTTCAGGTCAGCCCGGACGAGGACGCGCTTCCCCTCGACCTCCGCGTCCCGGACAGAGCGAGGGAGCTTCACCTCACGCGGTCGCGGCCGCCGCCTCGACCGGAAGCGTCTCACTGACCATGGCGATCAGGTCGACGAGCCGGCAGCTGTAGCCCCACTCGTTGTCGTACCAGCCGAACACCTTCGCCAGCGAGCCGTTCGCCATCGTCAACTCGCTGTCATAGATGCACGAGTAGGGCGAGTGGACGATGTCGGTCGAGACGAGCGGATCATCGCTGAATTGCAGGTACTGACCGAGCGGGCCGCCTGCGGCCTCACGGTAGGCGCCGATCACCTCGTCACGCGTGACGTCGCGCGAGAGCCGGACGACGAGGTCGGTCACCGACCCCGTCGCGACCGGCGCACGAACGGAGATGCCGTCGATTTTCCCCTTCAGGTCCGGCAGCACGAGGCCGATGGCCTTCGCCGCGCCTGTGGAGGTCGGAATCAGGTTGATCGCCGCCGCGCGGGCGCGCCGAAGATCCCTGTGCGGCATGTCCTGGAGCCCCTGGTCCTGCGTGTAGGCGTGGATCGTCGTCATGAACCCGTTCTCGATGCCGAACGCGTCGTGCAGGACCTTCGCGAGGGGCCCGAGGCAGTTCGTCGTGCAGGACGCGTTCGAGATCACGTGATGCGACTCCGGGTCGTAGGCGTGGTCGTTGACGCCCAGTACGAGGGTCACGTCGGGGTCGGTCGCCGGGGCCGAGATCACGACCTTCTTCGCGCCGGCGTCGATGTGCTTCTGCGCGCCCTCGCGGTCGGTGAAGAACCCCGTCGACTCCAGCACGACGTCGACCCCCAGGTCGGCCCAGGGGAGCGATGACGGGTCGCGCTCTGTGAGCATCTTCAGCTCGAAGTCGCCGGCGCGAATCGTCCCGTCGCCGACCGAGACGTCCTCGCCGAGCGGCCCGAGCGTCGAGTCGTAGTGGAGCAGGTGCGCCATCGTCTTCGCGTCGCCGAGGTCGTTCGCGGCCACGACCTCGAAGTCGCCGCCGCGCTCGAGATGGGCGCGGAAGAAGTTGCGCCCGATGCGCCCGAAACCGTTGATGCCCACACGAATCTTTGCCATGGTGTCCCCCTTCGAGTTTCCGCATCGAGTCTAACGAGGTACCCCTGGCGGGCCCTCAGTACTCGGCCGCAGGCGACAGAGGCGGGCCGGAGGGGAAGCTCCGAGGACGACCCTCCCCTCCGGTTGCACCGCGCTCAGGACCGAGCCGGCAGACGGGGTCTGAATCCACCGGCGGACGAGCGCGGACCCACCTCGTTTCAAGTATGAAGCATCGGACTACCGAAAGCTACATGCGTTGCAACTTGAGTTCTGCCAAGTTGACAAGCTTGTTCAGCCGTCTGTGCGCGGCAGCCTTCGTCGCCGGCGGACGACACTTCGCCGCCAGCTCGCGAAGCGTCAGCGACGGATGACGGAGGCGCAGCTCGGCGATCTCGCGCAGGCTCGGCGACAGGCGCGCGAGCCTGCCCTCCGCCTCCAGCCGGCGGATCGCCTGGACCTGCGCGTGGGCGGCGCGGCTGGAGCGGACGAGGTTCGCGTGATCGGCGTTGGCGACGCGGTTCGCCCGCGCCCGCGCCTCGGCGACGACTGCGTACTCGTCGATCGCGAGCGCCGCGTCACCGGCCCCGGCCAGTGCCAGGATGTCCGCAATCGGCTCCACACCCTTGGCGTACGCGATCGCGTGACGCTCGCGGTCGTGGACGCGGAGCAGGACGTCCTCCTGTCCGGCGACCCACGCGAGCAACTCAGCCCCGGTGCGGCCGGCCGTCCGGATCTCGAGGTGCGGCGCCCGCGGACCGCTGACGGAGCCGCCGCCCAGCAGCCCTCCGCGCAGGTACGCGCGGCGGCAGCACGACCGTCCGACGACCCGCTTCGGCGGCGCCTCAAGCGGTGCGTGCGCGGAGGAGAGAACCCCGGCCCCGTGCAGCACCTCGAGCGCGCGGCGGCTGCCGGGAACGTGGAGCTGGTAGCGGGTCGTCCTCTCGAACGCCCGGCGCGGGTACGTGCGGATCTCGGCCTCGACGCCGAACGCGCGCACGAGGCCGACCGCGCGGCGGGCGACCGCGGACTCGGCGAGATCGAGGTGCACCGAGAACTCTCCGTGCCCGCAGAGGTGGAGGCTGCCCGCGGTATGGAAGAGCCCGGAGAGCTCGGCGAGCCGATCGCAGTGCTTCTGCGGCTCGACGCCGGCGAGCTCGCGGCGGACGTCCTCAGAGAGCGGCATGCTCGAGCTCCAGGAGCCGTCGTTTGTACGAGGTGCCGAGCGACCCGTACGAGCCGAGGCCCCCGGCGGCGACAACGCGATGGCAGGGGAGGATCAGCGGCAGCCGGTTGTGGGCGCAGAACGTGCCGGCTGCGCGCTGCGCGTTCGGATGGCCGGCGAGCGCAGCGAGCTCGCCGTAGGTGACGGTCTCTCCGTACGGAACCGCGCGGAGCCTCTCGGCGACCGAGCGCTGGAACGGCGTGCACCAGTCGAGGTCGAGCTCGGTGTCGGCGAACGAGACCTCGGTGCCGGTGAAGTACCGCGCGACCCGCCGTACGACTTCCGGCACGGAATCGTCACCCGGGCGTGCGTCCGGACTCGCTAGCGTGACTGCTGGGGGGCTTGTGCCCCCCTTCGGGGGGCGTGCCCGCAGCTCACGCGTTCGCGTCGGCAGCTCGTGCCACACGGGAATCCCGCCCTCGAACCAGAGCTCCCCGACACCCCAGTCTCGGGCGCCGTAGCGGACGACCTGCATTTGCTCCTCACCATACAATCGCGCTATGCCTGCTCCGACGCCGGCAAAGCTGGCGCCTCCGCTCCTAGTCGCCTCCGCCGAGCCTACGGCGATGCCCGCTCCGACGCCGGCAAAGCCGGCGCCTCCGCTCCTAGTCGCCTCCGCCGAGCCTACGGCGATGCCCGCTCCGACGCCGGCAAAGCCGGCGCCTCCGCTCCTGGTCGCCTCCGTCTAGCCTACGGCTTATGAGCGCCCACGGAATCTTCAGGCCGCCGCCAGCCACGAATGAGCCCGTCAAGCACTACGCGCCGGGCTCGCCCGAGCGGGAGGAGCTGAAGCGCCGGCTCGCGGAGATGGAGGCCGAGCGCCTCGATGTCCCGTGCGTAATTGGCGGCGAGGAGGTTCGCACGGGCGACACCGTCCAGGCCGTGATGCCCCACCGGAAGGACCACGTGCTGGCCGACGTGCACCAGGGCGGCGCCGCCCAGGTCGACCGCGCAATCAAGGCCGCCGGCGAGGCGTGGCACGACTGGTCGCGGACCCCGTGGGAGGAGCGGGCCGCCGTCCTCCTCCGAGCGGCCGAGCTCCTGGCCGGCCCGTGGCGCACCATCCTCGTCGCGGCGACGATGCTGAACCAGTCGAAGACGGCACACCAGGCCGAGATCGACGCGGCGTGCGAGCTGATCGACTTCTTCCGCTTCAACGTCGAGTTCATGACGCGGGTCTACGCGGAGCAGCCGGTTTCCTCTCACGGCGTCTGGAACCGGATGGAGTACCGACCGCTCGAGGGATTCGTGTTCGCAGTCAGCCCGTTCAACTTCACCGCGATTGGCGGGAACCTGACGACGTCCCCCGCGCTCATGGGCAACACCGTCCTCTGGAAGCCGGCGTCGACCGCGGCGCTCTCGGCCTACTACGCGATGCGCCTGCTCGAGGAAGCCGGCCTCCCGCCGGGCGTGATCAACCTGGTCTACGGCCGCGGCTCGGTGGTCGGCGACCCGGCGCTCGCCAGCCCGGACCTCGCCGGCATCCACTTCACCGGCTCGACCGCGGTCTTCCAGAACATGTGGAAGACGGTCGGCGCGAACATCGAGCACTACCGCAACTACCCGCGGATCGTCGGCGAGACCGGTGGCAAGGACTTCATCGTCGCCCACTCATCCGCCGACCTCGACTCCGTCGCGACCGCGATCGTCCGCGGCTCGTTCGAGTACCAGGGACAGAAGTGCTCGGCCGCGTCGCGCGTCTACGCGCCTTCCGATCTCTGGCCGCAGCTGCGCGAGCGCCTTGCCGAGCAGGTCGCGAAGCTGAAGGTCGGGGACGTCGGCGACTTCGGGAACTTCATGGGCGCCGTGATCGACTCCGGCTCGTTCGAGACGCAGAAGGAGGCGATCGAGGAGGCGCGCGCCCACGGCGACACCGAGGTGCTCGTCGGCGGCGGTTACGACGACAGCGAGGGCTACTTCGTCCAGCCGACGGTGATCGAGACACGCGACCCGAACTTCCGCCTGCTTCGCGACGAGCTCTTCGGGCCGGTCGTCACCGCCTACGTCTATCCCGAGCGCGAGTACGAGCAGACGCTCGAGCTCGTCGACCGGACGGCGCCCTACGGGCTGACCGGGGCCGTCTTCGCGCGCGACCGCTCGGCGATCGAGCTCGCCGGCGACAAGCTCCAGTACGCGGCCGGGAACTTCTACGTGAACGACAAGCCCACGGGTGCCGTCGTGGGGCAGCAGCCGTTCGGTGGAGCGCGGGCGTCCGGCACGAACGACAAGGCAGGCTCGATGTGGAACCTGATCCGCTGGGTCTCGCCGCGCACGATCAAGGAGACGTTCGTCCCGCCCGGCGACTACCGCTACCCCTTCATGACGCCGGAAGGCGAGGACTGATGCGAGCAAAAATTCGCCCTTGCGCGGAAAAATGCGCAAAGGGCATCTATTAGTCATCCGGAAGCTGTGCTTACATACTTCCGGTACAGGTGCGTTTCCGATTCCCCCTCGCCGTCGTCTGTTTTGCCGTGCTCGCGGCCGTGTTTGCCGCTGCCGAGTCGTCGGGCACCAGCCTGCCCGCGCCGGAGCAGGTCTTCGTTCTCGCAGGCCAGTCGAACATGCTCGGCCGCGGGATGCCGATCAGCATGGGCGTCGCCAGCGACTCCCGGCTGCTGGTCTGGCGGAAGGACGGCTGGCAGGTCGCGGTCGACCCACTTGGAGACCCGAGCGACAAGGCGAACGGCGTCGGCCCGGGAATGACCTTTGGTCTCGGCGCGATCCAGACCCTCGACCCGGGGACAGTCGGCCTGGTGCAGTGCGCGGTGTCTGGGACGACGATCTCGAAGTGGGGGCCGCCCCACTCCGTCTACACGAACTGCATCAACCAGGTGCATGCCGCCGGGGGGCACATCGACGGGATCCTCTTTCTGCAGGGCGAGAGCGACGCCTCGAACGCCAGCGACGCGTCGAAGTGGGCGAAGCGGTTCAAGATCGTGCTGACGGCCTTCCGGAGCGACCTCGGCACCGACATCCCGATGGTGATCGGCCAGATCGGCAAGCTCTCCGGGTTCCCGTACCAGAAGACCGTTCGGGGCCAGCAGGCGAAGGCCGCCTCGTCGAACCCCGGAGTCTCGATGATCACGACCCTCGACCTGAAGATGGGATCCGACGGCGTCCACTTCACCGTCGGGTCGTACGAGCAGATCGGCACGCGGTTCGCGACGGCGTGGTGGGCGCTGCGCCAGATCTACGCGGCCACTCTTTAACGCCTTCCTGGCGGCTCAACTCCTCGGCTTCCGGGCTGACGTGAACCACCAGCCGGTCGCGGACGCGTCCCGGCCGACCTCGCCGAAGACGACCACGGTGTGCCGCCCGGGATCCAGTGCGGGCTCGAAGTTGACGACGAGGGTCGAGTTCGATGCCGTGCCGAAGACCTTCGGGTTCTCGCTCAGGCCGTCGACGTAAACCACCGCCGAGCCCGTCCCACCCTTGCCGGAGACGGCGGCCGCGATCTGGGCGACGACGCCCTCGTGCGCGCCCGGGTCGGGGCCGACCGCCCGCGCGTGAACAGGGCCGCCGAGCTCGAGCTTCCACTTCGCGCCCTCGAGCCGCAGCGCCACCGCGTAGACGTCGCGGAGGCGCCTTCCCTCCACGACCCGCGAGCCGTCGATTGCGACGACCCCGAACTCGGGCGTGATCCGCTCGGAGACGATCACCTCGTAGCGACCGAACGAGCCGATGTCCTCCGCGAGGCGCTTCGCTCCGCGTGCCCGGAAACGGGCGAGCGTCGGGCCGAGCCGCCGCTTCGAGGCGGTCGAGAGCATGTCCCACATCGCATCCACCCGCCCGGCGCGCGCGGCCGCGACGAACGCCTGGATCGCGTCCTTCCCCGGATCGCCGGAGGTGGTCGAGATCGTCGGCCGCGGTGCGATCACGGCCGTCGTCGTCTCCTTGCCGCGACCGCCGCAGCCGGCGAGCAGCATCACTCCGACC
>JBKPSO010000207.1:0-6168 GCA_046735055.1 Actinomycetota bacterium | reverse complement strand
GCGTTGCCCTGTGAGCCGCCGCGCGCGCGGCCACGCCGCTGCGCTGCCTGTGGGCCGCGCTTGCCTGGCCGACTGCTGTTGCGGCGACGGCGGACCGCGCGCCGCCGCGGCGCTGCGTTGCCTGTGGGTCGCCGCGCTGCGCTGGCCGACGCGACGCAGCGGCGAAGGTGGATCGCGGCGTCGGTGGGTGGAAAAGCCGGCGCGAAGTCGACACGCACGCGACGCTGACACGTCACGCAGTCCCGGGTAGCATCGGCCTGGAGGGTGGCGGGATGGCTCCCCACCCTTGGGTGGGGGTGTAGCGCTATTTTCTTCGATCCGCACGCGCCCCCGGCTACGCTCCGTGCGTGATCGACCTTCGCTCCGACACCGCGACGAAGCCGACGCCCGAGATGCTCGCGGCGATGACGTCCGCCGAGCTCGGCGACGAGCAGGCGCACGAGGATCCGACCGTCATCGAGCTCCAACGCCGCGCGGCGGAGCTGCTCGGTCACGAGGCGGCGCTCTTCCTGCCGACGGCGACCATGGCGAATCAGATCGCGCTCCGGGTGCTGACCCGTCCCGGGACACAGCTGATCGCCGAGGAGCGGACGCACATCCTCGTCTACGAGGCGGGCGGCCCGGCGGTGCACGCCGGGCTCGTCGCGCGCCCGCTGCCCGGCGTCGCCGGGCGGATCAGCCCGCAGCAGATCCACACCGTCGTCGAGACCGCAGACGAGTTCCAGCCGGCCGGGATCGTCGTCCTCGAACAGACCCATCGCAGCGCCGGCGGCCGCGTCTGGCCGCTCGCCGACCTCCGCGAGGTGATCGGCACGGCACACGAGCTCGGGCTGGCAGTCCACCTCGACGGGGCGAGGCTCATGAACGCATCCGTCGCAAGCGGGATCCCGCCTGCGGAGTACGGCAGGCTCGCCGACACCGTCCAGATCTGCTTCTCGAAGGGGCTCGGCTGCCCGCTTGGCGCGATCCTCGCCGGCTCGGCGGAGAGGATCGCCGCCGCCTGGAGGTTCAAGTTCCTATTCGGCGGAGCGCTCCGCCAGGCCGGGGTCGTCGCCGCGGCGATGCTCTACGCGCTCGACCACAACATCGAGCGGCTCGCCGAGGACCACGCACGCGCGAAGCGGCTCGCCGAGGGGCTCGCGGCTGCCGGGCTTCCGGTCGACGTCGAGGCCGTGGAGACGAACTTCGTCGGCATCGACATCGGCTCGGTCGGGGTCGACACCGCCGACGCGCGGGCACGGATCGCCGAGTACGGCGTCCAGGTCGGGCTGCTCCGTCCCGGGGTCCTGCGGGTGGCGACGCACCTCGGCATCACTGACGACGACATCGACCGGGCGAGCGAGCTGATCCCACGGGCGCTCGGTGTGCTGGTCGCGGCCTAGCGCCCGCCGGCCTTGTAGAAGACGAACGCCGCGCACACGTAGCCGGTGATCAGCACGGCGCCCCGCCACCAGCTCGACGTCCCGCGCGCGAGCAGCGCGGCGGCGAGGAGGGCCGAGCCCCCCATCACGGCGATCTCCACCTGCCGGAATGCGAGCGTGAGGGGGTTGATCGCCCAGGAGAGGATCGTCACCGCCGGAATGAGAAAGACGGCGACCTGGGCGCTCGAGGAGAGCGCGATCTCGGTCGCGAGCTTGACCCGGCCGCGGCGGGCGACGACGACGGCGCCGCCGTGCTCCGCGGCGTTTCCGACGATCGCGACTATCACCGCGGCGACGAAGAAGTCGCTCAGGTGCGCCCGCTCCGCGAACGTCTCGATCGTGTTGACGAGGATCTCCGCGATGACTGCGGTCGCTGCGGTCGCGACCCCGAGGACGACCAGGGTTGCGCGGAAGCTCCAGTCCACGTCCTCCCCCGCCGCCGTTGAGAGCGCGCGGTAGCGCTTGAGCTGCATGCGCGTGACGAAGACGTAGAGCAGCAGGAGCGCGACCGAGACCGGGATCGAGAGCACCTCGAGGGAGTGGCGGGTCGTGTCGCCTTCCCAGCCGGGAACCGCGACGACGAGGAAGAGCAGGACGGCGACGAAGACGAGGGCGATCGAGGTCAACCCGGACCGGCGGTCGATCGGCTTGGTCGGGCCGAGCAGCATCGAGAACCCGAGCACGAGCAGGAGGTTTCCGACGACGCTTCCCGTCAGCGAGCCGCGGACGACCTCGAAGAGGCCGTCGCTGACCGCGAACAGCGAGATGATCAGCTCGGGCGCGTTGCCGAAGGTGGCGTTCAGGAAGCCGCCGATCCCCGGGCCTGTGTGACGCGCGGCCTGCTCGGTCGCCTCGCCGATCAGCCAGGCGAGCGGGATCAGCGAGATCGCAGCCAGCGCGAAGAGCGCGACGTCGTCGACGTCGAACGCCCAGTCCAAGACCATCGTGACCGGCGCGAGGCCGAGGGATGCCCACAGAAGCCTTCGCGCCACGGGCGCCTAGCCTATCCGGCGCCCCCTTGTCAAGACTTGCGCAGCGGAAAGCCAGGGCTCCACAATCCACATATGGAGCAACGTCGCGCTGCGGCCCACGCGCTGCCGCTCCGTCCACAGGACGAGGTCGAGTGCCGGCGCTGCGGGGTGCACTGCGACAAGATCGTCTACCCGGCCGCCTGCATCGATCGCGCCTGCCCGTTCGTCTACGCGTACGAGGAGTTCGGGCACACCTACATCGGCTGCATGCAGAAGATCTACGACGTCGAGATCGACGTCGACCTGCTGCGTGAAGCCGAGCGGCGTCGCGGCGGCTTCGGCGCGATCCGCTCGAAACGCCAGCCGCTGCCGATGTGCCGCGTCGAGGTCGAGGAGACCTACCGCCAGCGCGGCGACGAGCTCGGCTGCGTGAATCCGGAGTTCTCCGAGCTCCCGGTCGGGCGGCCGACGTTCCGCGTCTTCGCCCAGCTGCGCTGACGCTCGAGATCGCCCCGGTCCCCCGTCTGAATGGTCATCCCGTCCAGCGGGCGTGGAGCTCGCGGAGCTTCTTCATCTCGGCGGCGTCGGGGCCGTGGTTGTCCGGGCCCGGCACCTCGAGGATTGCGGGCAGGCCCTGCAGCTTCGGGTGACCGAGGAAGACGCCGAGCTTCTCGCCGATCAGTCCCTCGAGCATGTTCGCGTGCCGGTCGCGGTTCGAGCCGAGCGGCGCCTGCGCGTCGTTCACGTGCAGGGCGCGCAGGCGGTGGAGCCCGATCCGCTTGTCCAGCTCCTCCAGCAGTGCGTCGAGCGCGCCGCGGTCGGTGACGTCGTAGCCGGAGACCCACAGGTGGCACGAGTCGAGGCACACCCCGAGGCGGGGATGTTGCTCTGTCGCTTCGTACAGCGCGGCGAGCTCCTCGATCGAGCGCCCGATCGTGCCGCCTGCGCCGGCCGAGTTCTCGATCAGCAGCCAGGTCGTCTCGTTCGACCGCTCGCATGCCTGCGCGAGCGCCGGCACGACCCGCTCCAGCCCGGCCTCGAACCCGGCGCCCTGGTGCGAGCCGACGTGGAAGACAACCGCGTCCGCGCCGATCGCGCACGCCGCGTCCATCGTCGAGCAGAGCGTGGTGACGCTCTTGCCGTAGAACTCATCGTTCGGAGTCGCCAGGTTGACGAGGTAGAGCGAGTGGACGAGCACGCCGCCGATCCCGAGCTCCCGCCGGCGCTCGCCGAACGCGGCCAGGTCGGCCGGGTCATGATCGGGGAAGCGCCACGCGCGCGGGCTCTGCACGAAGAGCTGAACGGAATCGACCTCGAGCTCGGCGGCACGATCGAGCGCCTTCTTCACCCCGCCCGAGCAGTGAGCGCCCAGTAGCACGACTCGTACGCTACCGGGGGTGTCCGCGATGCCCCTGCGCGAGCGCCTGGGTCCGCTCGTCGAGCGCAGGTACCGCCTGCTCTTCGCGGCGACGACGATCACGACGATCGGGGACGCCGTCGCCGGGATCGCGCTCGCGTTCGCTGTCCTCGACCTGCGCGGCGCCAGCGCGACCGACCTCGGGATCGTCCTCGCGACCCGGCAGGCCGCCAACGCCGCCGTGCTGCTGTTCGGCGGCGTCCTCTCCGACCGGCTCCCGCGACAGCACGTGCTCGCGGTCGCCTCTCTCGCGCAGGGCGGGGCGCAGGCGGCGACCGCCGGGTTCGTGCTCTCCGGCCACGCGAGCGTCGCAATCCTCGCCGGGCTCCAGGGCGCCTACGGCGCCGGTCAGGGCTTCGTCGCCCCGGCGGAGCTCGGCCTCGTCCCGCAGACGGTCAGCCCCGAGCGCCTCCAGCAGGCGAACGCGCTGCGGGGGATGACGCGGAACCTGCTCTTCGTGCTCGGCCCGGCGCTCGGCGGCGCGATCGTGGTCGCCGCCGGCCCCGGTACGGCGCTCTTGATCGACGCCTGCACGTTCGTTCTCGCCGCGCTGCTGCTCGCGCGGATCGCGCTGCCGGCCCGCGCCAACGCCGCCCCGAGGTCGCACTTCTTCCACGAGCTGGGCGAGGGCTGGCGGGAGTTCGTCTCCCGTGCGTGGCTCTGGGCGTCCGTCGCCCTGTTCGGGGTCGGGAACGTCTTCTTCATGTTCTGGATCGTGCTCGGTCCGGTGGAGGCGAAGGACCGGCTCGGCGGCGCCGGCGCGTGGGCGACGATCCTGGCCGCGAACGGCCTCGGCGCGGCCGTCGGCGGACTCGTCGCCTACCGGTACCGGCCCTCGCGGCCGCTCGTCGCCGCGGTCCTCTGGCCGACGCTCTACGTCCTCCAGCTGGTCGCACTCGCCGCCGGCGCGCCGACGTGGGTGATCGCGGGCGCCTCGTTTCTCGCGGGGCTCTCGATCGCGGTGCACTTGACGCTCTGGTTCACGATCCTCCAGAGTGAGATTCCGGAGCGCGCCCAGTCGCGAGTCTCGTCCTACGACGCGCTCGGCTCCTTCGTGCTCACGCCGCTCGGCACGGCTGTCGCCGGCCCGCTCGCCGCCGCCCTCGGCACGCCGAACGCCCTCTGGCTCGCAACGGGCGTGATTCTCGTCTCGAACACGAGCATTCTCTTCGTCCCGTCCGTGTGGGCGATCCGGCGGCGTGAGGCGACTACGCTTGCGACGTGAGCGTCCGCGTCCGCATGGCCCCGAGTCCGACTGGCTTCCTGCATATCGGCGGGGTACGCACCTTCCTCTTCAACTGGCTCTTCGCGCGCGGGCGCGGGGGCAAGTGCCTGCTGCGGATCGAGAACACGGATGTCAGCCGCGAGGTCGCCGACGCGACCGAGCAGATCCAGCGCTCGCTGCAGTGGCTCGGGATCGACTGGGACGGGCCGGTCGCTTTTCAGCTGGACGCGATGGAGCGCTGCCGTGAGCTTGCGGAGCGCCTCGTCGAGGAAGGGAAGGCCTACGAGGACGAGGGCGCGATCCGGTTCCGGATGCCCGACGAGGGCGTCACCGCCTGGGAGGATGCCGTCCGCGGCCGGATCGAGTTCCCCAACGAGCAGCTCGAGGACCTCGTCCTCGTTCGCTCGGACGGGCGCCCGACCTACAACTTCGCGAACCCGGTCGAGGACGCAGACGATCGGATCACGCACGTGATCCGGGGCTCCGACCACGTCTCGAACACGCCGAAGCAGATCCGGATCCTCGAGGCGCTCGGCCACGAGCCGCCGATGTACGCGCACGTGCCCGATGTGCTCGGCGGCGACGGTAAGAAGCTCTCCAAGCGCCACGGCGCGACCTCGGTCGACGAGTTCCGGGCCGCCGGGTACCTGCCCGAGGCGCTGATGAACTTCCTCGCGTTGCTCGGCTGGGCCCCCGACGGCGAGACCACGATCATGAGCCCGGACGAGCTCATTGAGCGATTCTCGCTCGACCGGGTCGGCTCGAGCCCCGCGACCCTCGACTACGAGAAGCTCGACTGGATGAACGGCGTCTACCTGCGCGCGCTGCCGCCCGAGCAGTACGCCGAGCGCCTCCTTGCCTACCTGCGCGAGCAGGGCTTCGAGTGGCCGGAGGAGCGGGTTCGCGCCGCCGCGCCGCTCGTCCAGGAGAAGATCGAGCGCCTCGGCCAGTTTCCCGAGTTCGCCGGCTTCCTGTTCGAACGGGAAGGGATAGGCCGGAGGCTTGTCCCTTCCCGGATCGGCTACGACCACGCGGAGCTCGACGTCGATGTGCTTGCGGCGGCCGCGGACACGCTCGCCGAGGTCGAGCCCTTCACCGCGGAGGAAATCGAGGAGGCGCTGCGCGGCCTCGCCG
>JBKPSO010000206.1:0-2234 GCA_046735055.1 Actinomycetota bacterium | reverse complement strand
TGAAGATCGCAGCCAATGCCTCCCGCAAATCTTCGAGCGTGGAAATCTCGATGCCGGTCTCCTGGTGGATGTCCTCGACGTTCACGTCGCCCCTGGCGAACCCCGCCCATGAGAGGTCGTAGAGGAAGAAGTCAGGCCCGGATTCATCCGGCTTGCACGCCCATTGAAAGTCGTCGATCTGCACGTGATCAAGACCGGCGACTTCGGTCAGCAGGCGGTGCCGTTCGCCCGGCTGCCGCAGCTCCTCCAACGTCCGCTGCGCCCCTTCAAGGCCCTCCACCGTGAGCGAATCGAGGCCATAGACCTCGCGGGCAATCAGCCGAACCGCCTCACCGTAACCGGTGAACTGTGTTGCCTCCCACGCCTCGCGGATGCCCGAAAAGCGCGACTCGATATCGCCCGCAGCCGGGTCGAACAGCCTCCGGAGCGCCTCCTTACTGGCACCTGCAACCTCGAGGTCGCTCGGAACGTAGTTCAGGAAAAGGTCCTGGAGGATGTCGGGGCTGTCATCACCCCATCCCGGCTCGCCAGCCTCCTTCTGCCGTTCGATCAGCTTCGCGTTGTCACCTGCCCACTGATCCTCGGGAAGGAGATGCTCGTGCGTGTCTACAAGGGCAAGCGAGCTGATCTCAAGATCAAGATCGGTGGTCTGCGTCTCCACTAACGACTCCTTCCCTGAGCATGTCTCGCGATTGACGGATTGCGGCTGGGCTCACGGGTCACGGTTACTCCCGGCTGCGCGCGGCTAATGGATGCTGACAGTTCGCAGTGCCCCCAGGCTTTTCGAGACGGCGCGGACGTTCGCGTCTGTTCGCTTGCGTTCGCTTATCGCTGCAAATCCGCGTTTTCGCTTTCGCGCCGTTCGCCGCGACCGCACCCGAGCGCACGTTGGGTGGTCAATTCTCCACGGTCTTCGGGTAGGTCGTCATGTTGAGCGTCGCCGGATCCGGGCCGCCGCGGACACCGGTATTGAGCGCGTCGATCGAGGCAACCTCGTCGGCGGTCATGTCGAAGTCGAAGACGTCGATGTTCTCCTTGATCCGGTGCGCCTTCACGGACTTCGGGATCGCAACGACTCCGTGCTCGATGTGCCAGCGCAAGACAACCTGTGCGGGCGTCTTGCCGTACTTCTCGGCGAGCGACGTGACCGTCGGATGCACTAGCGCGTTCAGAACCGCGTCCGGATCAGCAGGCCGGTCCGGTGGAATCCGCCGAGTGGTGACCATGCTTCGGTCTTGATCCCATGCTTGGCATGGAAATCGCGCAGCGGTTGCTGCGTGAAGAACGGGTGGAGTTCGACCTGATTCACCGCAGGCACAACCTCGGTCCGCTGCATCAGCTTCTCGAGATGCTGCTCGCTGAAGTTCGACACGCCGATCGCGTGAGCGCGCCGTTCGGAGAGCACCGTCTCGATCGCCTGGTACGCCGCGACCGTCGCATCGAAGTCCACCGGAACGGGTTGGTGAAGCAGGAAAAGATCGACGTAGTCGAGGCCGAGGCGTCGGAGGCAGCCCTCGAAGCCGACGAGAGCTTTGTCATAGCCGTAGTCGCTGAACCACAGCTTTGTAGTGATGAACAGTTCGCTGCGGTCGATCCCGGAGGTGCGGATCGCCTCGCCGACTTCGCGCTCGTTGTCGTAGGACGCGGCGGTGTCGATCAGGCGGTAGCCGTCCGCGATCGCGGTCTCGACCGAGGCGCTCGTCTCCTCCGGCGAACTCTGAAAGACACCGAGACCAAGGGCCGGCATCTCGACGCCGTTGTTCAGGTCCACCGTGGTTGCTGTCGTCGTCGTCATCAGACTCCCTCTGAGACGCGTTTAGCTGGACTTCAGCATTTTGAGGCTTTGCTCACCACTGGTTGCAATGGCCGAGCGGGCGTCGTCGCGTTGACACCGTCCTTAGGGGCGCGCAGGGTAAGGCCATGTCACTGCGGTTGTTGAGCGGTGCGCTTGCGCTCGTCGTTGGTCTGGTGGTGTTGGTTTCTCCGGCTGCGCCATCGGATCGGGCGAAGGGTGTTGTGGGCGAGTGCCCCGCCGGCTCGGTTCTGGCGCTCATCTTGCCGAGGAGGAACTACGTGTGTCTGAGGCAGGGCCAGGCGTGCAAGCTGGCCCCCAGCGTGTACCGCGCGTATGCCTTCCGTTGCAAACGGGGACGCCTGACACGTCTGCCGAAGTGGAAAGGTTTCACTTCCATCGTGGACGTTGGCGGCTATCGACTGGCGATGTTCTGCAGCGG
>JBKPSO010000205.1:0-6322 GCA_046735055.1 Actinomycetota bacterium | reverse complement strand
GGCGAGCGGTCCGCGCCACCGCCTGCCCGAGACGCCCAGCGCCGATGATTCCCACCGAGTCGGTCACGGTTTTCCATCGTATTCGGACGCGAACAGGTAGCTCACGGCGAGGCTCCGATACGGCCGCCAGCGATCCGACAGCTGAGCCATTTCGTCTTCGGTCGGAAGGCGGTCGAAGCCGTACGCTCGTTGGATCGCGCGCCGGTGGTCATTCTGACTCTCCTTGTCCCAGGACGATGACGGTCTTGCCGTCTGGAGCCCCGCCGCTGCCCGCGGCGAAGACGGCGGGCGTTTCTGCGAGCGAGATGCGGGTGACCGGCGGCGCGACGATCCGGCCGCTCGCAAGCGCGTCTGCGACACGCTGCAGCAACTCGGCCGACGCCGGAAGCTGGAAGTTGACGGCGGTGACGCCCCGCGCCTCGAGATCGTCTGCGTTCGCGACGTAGCGCGTCGTGAGCGCCGTTCCACCTTCCCGCACGAGCGCCGCGAGCGCCGCGAACGCTTCCGCGTCGCTGGCGAGGTCGACGAACACGTCGATGCCGTCCGGGTGCGCCTGCTCGACCTGCCGGGGGAGCGGCGCTGCCGTGTGGTCGACGGTCTCCGCCACGCCGTAACTGCGCATCCGCTCCTCGTTGGCTGCGCGCACGTTCGCGATCACCCGTCCGCCCGCATCGACGGCGAACTGCGTCGCGAACGAGCCGACGCCGCCTCCGGCGCCGACGATCAGGACGGTCTTCCCACTCAGCGGCTCGAGCGACTCGACGATCGCCAGGCCGGACATGCCCACTGTCGGCACCGCTGCCGCAACGGCTGGATCGAGCCCGGCCGGGACGGGTGCCAGCGGCGAGTCCTCGGGCGCCGCGACGTACTCCGCGTGCGTCCCTGTCGAGCCGAGCGGGGGCATCAGGAGCTGCCCGAACACGTCGTCGCCGACCGAGAACCGCTCGGCGCCCTTGCCGATCTGCTCGACCGTCCCCGCGGCGTCGGCGCCGAGAATCATCGGAAACGTCGCCGGCATGATCGACTCCCAGCCGCCGGCGGCGATCACGCGGTCCATCGGGTTCATCCCGGCCGCGAGCACCTTGATCAGGACCTGACCTGCCTGCACCTCGGGAGGGGGCACGTCTTCCACGTGGGGGCTGCCTCCGTATTCGCTGACGATGACCGCGCGCATTCGCTCTCCTTCGTGGTGTGTCAGAACTTGGCGTCGTTCACGAACTGATCGTCGCGGCGCAACCGGGATCCAGGCATCGGCCGATCCAGTGATCGTCTGCGCTGAATCCGCAGCCGCAGCCGGCTCGGCGACGGCGAGGAGTCGATCTCAGCCGACGTCCGTGTTGCCGCTTCCGGACAGCGGTGTCGCCTACCTGCTCTTGAGGCGGCGCTACGGTGGGGTGCGAGGTTCCCGCACCGAATCGGCCGCATCGCCGATTCAGCCTGACGACGGCGCTGCGATAGTCGGGGCGGTCAAACAGGAGGTAATCCACGGTGGAGTCGATGTCGACCTGGCGCAGGGAATGGTGAGCGGACGGCTGACCGAGATGAGGTGGGGGCTTGGCGTGAACGTGCCGGTGCTGTTGTGCCCGTTTGTCGCCGTCTACCTGCGGTGTCACCCGGAGCAGCGCGACCTCGTTGTCGCTGCCTGAGAGCAACGGGTCGGGGCGCGGCGGGCCGCCCGCGGTGCGTGTCGGGGGCGTGGTCAAGCGGTTTGGGTCGACGGCGGCGCTGGCCGGTGTCGACCTGGAGGTTCGGGAGGGGATGGTCTTCGGGCTGCTGGGCCCGAACGGCGCGGGCAAGACGACGCTCGTCCGTATTCTGGCGACGCTGCTCGTGCCGGACGCGGGGCGGGCCGAGCTGCTCGGTCTCGACGTCGTCGCCGAGTCGTCGCGGGTGCGTGAGCTGCTGGCGCTGACCGGTCAGTTCGCGGCGGTCGACGAGCTTTTGACGGGCCGCGAGAACCTGGAGATGTTCGGGCGCCTGTTCCGGCTCTCTCGTGCGGAGGCCCGCCGGCGCGCGTCGGAGCTGCTCGAGCGCTTCGAGCTGGTCGAGGCCGGCGACAGAGCGGCGAGGACGTACTCGGGTGGGATGCGGCGGCGGCTCGACCTCGCGTCGAGCCTGCTAACGCGGCCGCGTGTGCTCTTCCTCGACGAGCCGACGACGGGTCTCGATCCTCGCAGTCGCAACGAGATCTGGGAGATCGTCCGTGAGCTGCGCCGCGAGGGGACGACGATCCTGTTGACGACGCAGTACCTCGAGGAAGCGGATCAGCTCGCGGACGAGATCGCGGTCATCGACCACGGCCGCGTGATCGCGGAGGGGACGGGCAACGAGCTCAAGGACCGCGTCGGCGGCCAGATCCTCGAGGTCGAGCTGAGCGATGTGCGGCAGCGTGGCGAGGCCGAGGCCGCGCTTGTTCGCGTCGGCTGCGGCCCCCCGGAGCAGGACGAGCGGCCGAACCGGTTGACCTTGCCGGCGCCGCGGGAGAGCCTCGTCCTGGTCGAGGAGGCCGCGGCCGAGCTCCGTCGCGCCGGGATCGGCGTCAGCGACATCGGCCTGCGCCGACCGACACTCGACGACGTCTTCCTGCAGCTGACCGGCGAGCCGCCGAGCGAGAACGGCAGACCGCAGAGCGCCGCTGTCTCCGACGAGGAGGTCGTGGCGCGTCCTCGCCGGCTCCCGCGCCCGCAGGCGCCGTCGCTGCGAGGCGCCGAGGCGAGCGTCATCGACAGCGCGGTGGTGACGATGCGGAACCTGCGCCACTTCTGGCGTCAGCCCGACCTGCTCGTGTTCTCGACGATCCAGCCGGTCATGTTCGTCGTCCTGTTCGTCTACGTCTTCGGCGGCGCCGTCGGGCTGGCGCTGCCGCCGGGGGTCAGCTACGTCGACTACCTGCTGCCCGGGATCTTCGTCCAGTCGGTGACGTTTCGCGCGTCGAACACGGCGGTCGGCCTCTCCGAGGACCTACGCCGAGGCGTCATCGACCGCTTCCGCTCGATGCCGATGGCGCGCTCGGCCGTGCTGCTCGGGCGCACGACCGCCGACCTGGTGCGAAACATCGTGATCATCGGCCTGATGATCCTCGTCGGCTACCTGGTCGGCTTCCGCTTCCAGGCCGGCGTAGTCCCGGCGCTCGGGTGCGTCGCCCTCGTCGCCGCCTTCGGCTTCGCCCTCAGCTGGATCTTCGCGTTCGTCTCTCTGGTCGTCCGCGGTGCCGAGACCGCACAGACGGCCGGGTTCGTGCTCCTGTTCCCGCTCGTCTTCGCGAGCTCGGTCTTCGTCCCCGTCTCGAGCATGCCGGACTGGCTGCAGCCGATCGCGAAAGCCTCGCCGGTGACGCTGACCGCGGACGCCGCGCGCACGCTCGCGCTCACCGGCGGCGTACCCGACTCGCTCTGGGGCGCGCTCGCCTGGATCGCCGGAATCCTGGCGCTCTTCGTACCGCTCTCGGTCTGGCGCTACCGGCGGATGAGTTAGTTCGGCGATCGTCCGCCGCGCGAGCAGCACCGGGCGCGCGGTAGCGGCGCTGCGGAAGGAAACGTTCCACGGTCGAAGTGATGCGCGGGTCAGCGGGCCTTCGGTCGCTGGTGCTACAGGTTGATGCCGAGCTTGCGAAGCTCGACGATCGCGGATCGGCGCCACCGGATCGTGTCGGGAGAGAACGGCAGCGTGAACGGCATTCCGTTCGCCTTCCGCAGTGGCTTGCCGTCCCGCAGCACGCGGTAATGCCCGGGCGTCGACTCGACCGTGAGGCCGACGGCCTCGAGTCGGCGGATGAACTCGCGCACGTCCTTCCTCATCTCGGGCCCGCGGTCGCGGCCGGCTCCGCTATCGCTCGCTGGCGCTGCGCGACGATGATGCCGGCGTGCCAGCCCGGGGCGCGGCCACCGCGCGGAAGCTGGATCGAGTCGACGTCGAGGCCGGTGCAGGTGATCAGCCAGGAGATCAACGAGTTCGAGTTCCACATCTCGCCGGTGCGTAGCTCGTCGCGACCCCAGACCGGCGTCGGTACCTGTGGCACCAGCTCGAGCAGTCGACGAGCGCGATCGGTGTTATCGCTGAGGCGCTGCGGGCTCTCGACTGCTTCGGAGACGTCGGGGATGACGCCGTCACGCCAGCGCCGGATCTCGTAGCGGAACAGCCGGAGACGGCCGGCCGCGCATGTCGCCACTGCACCCTCGGCGACGACGCCACGGTCGCCGCGCTCGCGCCACGCCGGTGTCTGCTCGATCACGAACCGTCCCTCCGGCACGTGCACCTCAAGCGCGGAGTGGTAGAGATCGCAGCGATCTCGGTGCTCGAGTCGCGCCGCGAACCACTCGAAGATGCGCCCGTTGAGACGCACGGAGTGACCGCCAGCGCCGAGAGGCAGCCAATACAAGTCGATCGCGCTCGACACGGGAGAAGTAGTCATTGCGTTAGGCGCTCGCTGCGCGGGTGGTTCTAGCTCGATGATGTCAGCAGGTCCGTGCCAGTGCTCCGCGGTTGCGCCGGCGAGGTTCGGCTCGATCACCTGGACGAACCAGGGCTCGCTCGATGCGATGCCGTGTCCCTGGAACAGCCGCTCGAGATCCGCGAGGAGAATGCGACTCGGCCACCGTGACCACCTCTCGACGAGAGGCGCCTCGGGCGAGAGGACGCTCGCGCACAGTGGCGTCGTATCCGTTGACGATGGAGGCTTTGGCGGGTTGGTTGATCTCGTAGTCGCGGGGCGCGAGACTCCCGTTGTGAGGGAGATGAAAGTCCCGACCGAGGAGCGCCACGAGATCCGCCCGCCGACGTCGTTCGAGAACCTCCTCGAAGATTGGGACGGAGAGACAGTCGTCATTCGCCGCGACTCCGAGAGTGGAGCTTGGATCTTTGTTTGTCTGCACTCCACGCGCCTTGGCCCAGCAGGAGGCGGTACGCGCATGAAGGTGTATGCGACACCGGCCGAGGCACTCGAGGATGCGATGAGACTGTCTGCCGCCATGACCCGGAAGCTGGCGATCGCGGGGCTTCCTTTCGGAGGTGGCAAGGCGGTTCTTGCCGTCCCGTCGATTCCGAGTGGTGAGCAGCGACGCGCATTGCTTCTGCGTTACGGGGATCTCGTCGCATCGCTCGGCGGGACGTACCGAACGAGCTCGGACATCAACACCAACGAAGCGGACATGGACGTGATCGGAGAGCGCACTCAGTACGTCTTCGGGCGCTCACGCCAGGCGGGTGGGTCAGGTAACCCCGCAGCGCCTACCGCGGTCGGCGTCTTTCACGGTATTCGCTCGAGCGTCGAGTACGCACTCGGCTCGCCTAACCTCGATGGGCGAACGGTTCTCGTCCAGGGTAGCGGCGGAGTTGGTTCGGCACTCGCCGAGCACCTCGCCGCAGCGGGCGCGTCGGTCTTCGTCGCAGACATCGATTCCGAGCGCGCTGGGAAGGTTGCCGCTCGCGTTGGCGGAACGGCGGTCGAGACTGACGACGTCTCTCGGATGGAATGCGATGTGTACGCGCCGTGTGCGGTTGGAGACGTACTGAGCAGCGAAACCGTCGGACGGCTTCGCTGCCGGATCGTGGCGGGCTCAGCCAACAACCAGCTCGCTGAGCCAGAGGCGGCAGAGCTTCTTCGTGCGCGGGGGATCCTTTACGCCCCCGACTACGTGATCAACGGCGGAGGCGCGATCGCGCTTGTAGGTCTTGAGCAGCTCGGCTGGTCTAGCGCCGAGGTCGACGCGGCGTTGGAGCAGATTGGGCACACCCTGCGCAAGATCTATGAGCGGGCCGATGCGGAAAGGATCTCGACCGCAGCAGCTTCAGATGCCGTCGCAGATGAGCGACTCCGCATCGGCGCCTAGCCCAACCTCCCGAGCCTCGAGCGACATTGATCTCGGGTGGATAGCTCGAGAAGAACGTCGGTGCTCCGAGCCAGTCCCCGGTCCAGCCATCCAGATCGGTCGTTCCAAGCGCTGTCATCAACAGACCCGATGGGACGAGCCAGCGGTGGATCCGCTCGAACGTCGGCGCAGCAGCTCGCGCGGAACGTGGTTGAGGCGACAAGGTCGTGAGCAGGAACGTGGTCACGGGGACCCGCCAGGGCGAGTACATGGGCATCCCGCCAACCGGCAAATCCATCACCTACAACGAGATCTTCATCGTCCGCTTCGTCAACGGGCGCGTCGCCGAGACCTGGGGGGTCGTCGACGTCCTCTCGCAAATGAAACAGCTCGGCCTGATTCCGACCCAGCAACGCCCGGACGGCGGCGCAACCACCAACGGCTCCACCACGTCGCCTTCGACCCGTGCCCGGCGAACCGGCGCGAGGTGAGGCGGCCAGTCGCTCGCAGTTCAC
>JBKPSO010000204.1:0-6810 GCA_046735055.1 Actinomycetota bacterium | reverse complement strand
GTCGACGCCGGCGATCGCCGCTGCGTGGACGATGTGCGTCGCGCCGCGGGCGAGCTCGGCGACGAGCTCGGCGTCGAGGACGTCGCCCTGGTGGAAGCGGAAGTTCGGGTGGTCGGCGAGATCGGTGCCGCCGAGCGCGTCACGGTGGAGGTTGTCGACCGCGACGATCTCGTTCTCGTCGACGAGGCGGCGGGCCAGGGTCGTGCCGCTGAACCCCGCGCCGCCGGTGATCAGGATCCGCTTGCCGCTGAGCGCCATGCGGCTTCCGAGTCTAGGCGGGGGGTGTGCTGGTCGCCCTGCTCGCGATCGCGTTCGCCGGGTCGCCGTCGGCGCAGCTGACCATCACCGTCTGGCCTGCGGGTCACGGCCGTGCCTCGCGCGTCTGGACGCTGCGCTGCGATCCCGTCGGCGGCACGCTGCCACGGCGGGTCGCCGCCTGTAGGCGGTTGCCGCGGCTGGGCGACGACACCTTCGCGCCGACGCCGCCGGCGACGGTGTGCACCCAGATCTACGGCGGCCCACAGGTGGCGCTCGTCCGCGGGTCGTTCCACGGGCGGCGGATCTGGGCGACGTTCATGCGGCGCAACGGCTGCGAGATCGCTCGCTGGAACCGGGTGTCGTTCCTGTTGCCGGTGCAGCTGTAGCATCGCCCGCGGAGTGAAGACGGTCCTCTTCGTCGGCGCGGGCCGGCACCAACGGCGCGCGATCCTGCGGGCAAAGCAGCTCGGGCTGCGCGTCGTCGCCGTCGACCGGAACCCGGAGGCCGTCGGGCTGCCGCACGCGGACGAGGGCCACGTCGTCGACTTCTCCGAGGCCGAGGCGGTGATCGCGGTTGCCCGCGCCGCGGGCATCGACGGCGTGCTGACCGTCTCCGCGGACCGGGCCGTGCCGGTCGTGGCGGCGGTCGCCGAGGAGCTCGGCCTGCCTGGGATCGGGACGGCGACGGCGCACCTGATGACGCACAAGGTGGCGATGCGGCGGCGGCTCGCCGAGGGAGGCGTGCCGCAGCCGCGGTTTGCCGCGGTTCGCGTGCGGCGGGAGGCGGCGCCCGCGGGGGAGACGGTCGGCTTCCCGGCCGTGTTGAAGCCGGCGGACTCGGGTGGGCAGCGCGGGCTCTTCCTGGTGCGCTCGCTCGACGACCTCGACCGCCACCTGCACGCCGCGCTCGTCGAGTCGCCGTCGGACGAGGCGATCGTCGAGGAGTACGTCGAGGGGCTCGAGCTGAATGGGCTGGTCGTCGTCCGCGAAGGACAGGCGTACCCACTGCTTCTTTCGGACCGGCTTCGCCCCCGCGGTGAAGGGTTCGGGGTCGGTTGGATCCACTCGTATCCGTCGAAGCTCTTCGGCGACGCGCTCGAGGAGGCGGAGCGGGTGGCGGTACGCGCCGTCGTCACGCTCGGGCTTCGAGACGGGATCGCGTTCCCGCAGCTGATCGCATCGGAACGGCGCGCGTTGGTCGTCGAGGTCGCAGCGCGGATCCCCGGCGGCCAGATGGCCGACCTCGCATTCCACGCGCTCGGAGTCGACCTGATCGAGATCGCGCTCAGACAGGCGCTCGGCGAGGAGGTGCCTGACGAGCTCGTCATGCCACGCCACTCCCGCCCCACGGCCATCCGGTTCCTGACGGCCCGGCCGGGCCCGCTCCCGCTCGGCGAGGTGCGCAAGGTGAGCGGCCTCGACCGCGTCCTGAAGGCCCCGGGCGTCGTGCAGGCCGACGTCTTCCTCCAGGAGGGCGAGACAATCCGCCCTGTCCGCCTCGACGGCGACCGCCGCGGCTACGTGATCGCCGTCGGCCAGACGAACGTCCAGGCCCTCGAGCGCGCGGAAGCCGCGGCCAGGCTCCTCTACGTCGAGACCGAATGACGCACGGAGGTGTGAGGTGAGCTGCGCGTTCGATCTCGACCACTACCGCGAGCTGCTCGAGGCAGCGCACGCAGGTGGGTACCGGTTTGCCTGCTTCGACGGGGAGCCCGAGGCCGGCGAGGTGCTGCTGCGGCACGACGTCGACCTCTCGGTCGAGGCGGCGCTGCGAATGGCGGAGCTGGAGGCGGACGCCGACGCGGTCGCGACCTACTTCCTGATGACCCGGAGCGAGTTCTACAACCTCGACTCGCCCTCGGGCGAAGCCTCGATCGAGCGGCTTCGGTCGCTCGGCCACCGGGTGGGGCTGCACGCGCTCTGGCCGCACGTCGACCACGACCAGCGCTTCGACTCGGTGCTCGCCTGGCACAACCCCGAGCCCGGGTACATGCGCGAGCCGGTCGAGGGGCTGACGAACGTGATGGCCGCGCCGTGGGCCGACGTCTACCGCTCCGACTCGAACCAGCACTGGCGCCAGGGCTGCCCGCACGAGGAGCTCCGCGCCGGATCGTTCGAGCGCCTCCAGCTCCTCACCCACCCGGAGCTCTGGGTCTACCCCGGCGCGACGATGCGCGAGACGATGCTCGCGATGCTCGATGCCGAGCACGAGCAGCGCCTACGGCAACTCGCGGCCGACAGGATCGACCTTTGAACCAGCTGACGATCCTCGTCTCAGCCTGCGGCGCGCCCGGGACCGCCGCCCTCCTTCGGGCGCTGCGCGAGAACGGCGAACGGCCGGTGCGCCTCGTCGGCACCGACATGTCCGAGCTCGCGATCGGCCGCCACCTCGCCGACGCCTTCCATCGCGCGCCCGCCGGCTCCGACCCGGGCTTCGCCGACGCGATGCTCGAGGTCTGCCGCGCCGAGCACGTGGACGCGGTACTCCCGCAGTCCTCTTTCGACCTCCTCGGCCTGGCGGAGGCGAAGGAGCGCTTCGAGGGGATCGCCGTGCTCGTCTCCTCGCCGGAGGCGATCCGGCGTTCGAACGACAAGGCGGAGACCTACGGGCTGCTCGAGCGGATCGGCGTGCGCGGGCCCGCATGGCGGCGCGTCTCGGGCGCCGATGCCGTCGAGGCGGCCGCCCGCGAGCTCGGCTACCCCGACCGCGACGTCTGCATGAAGCCGGTCTTCTCCTCCGGGACGCGCGGCTTCCGGATCCTCTCGGCGTCGGCCGACCGCCACGAGCAGCTGCTCACGAACCGTCCCGGCGTCGCGGAGGCGCTCCGGCTCGAGGACCTGCACGAGCTCCTCGGCGACGACCCCACCGAGCTCCTCGTGATGGAGCTCGCGACGGGCAAGGAGCGCACGATCGACGGGATCGCGGTCGAAGGCCGGATCGCGCTCGGCCACCCGAAGACCCGCGAGGCGATGCGCGCCGGCCTCGCGATGTACTTCGAGACGCTCGACGACTCCGGCCTGATGGAGACGGCGCGCAAGATCGTCGCCGAGCTCGGCCTCGACCACTTATTCAACATCCAGCTCGTGGGCGAGCACGTGATCGAGATCAACCCGCGCATCTCGACGATCGTCTACCAGGAGGACCTCAACCTCCCCTGGCTCGGGATCAAGCACGCGCTCGGCGAGATCTCCGAGGAGGAGCTCACCGAGCTCGCCTCGCGCGTACGGCCGACGCGTCGCGCCCTTCGTTACTTCGACCAGGTCGAGTGGGACGAGACCTGACCGCGCTCCGAGGCAGGGACAGGCCCTAGGCCTGTCCCGGTGTGGTCGCCGCATGCCGCTCCGCGTCACTCACTGCCCCGTCAACACCGCCGGCGTCCCGTGGCAGAACGTGCAGGCGCTCAGGCGGAAGGGTGTCGACGCGCGGCTCGTGGTCTTCGAGCGCTACCGGCTCCACCCCGAGGCCGACTGGTCGCTCGACCGCGGCGAGGGGTTTCTCCGCCGCCAGCTCGTCCAGGCCCGCGCACTCGTGCGGCTGCTCCCGCAGACGGACGTCTTCCACTTCTACTTCGCGCTCACACTCGTGCCGAAATCCCTGCAATTCCCCATATTACGAGCGGCCCACAAGCGCTCGGTGATGCACTTCCTCGGCTCGGACATCCGCGGGAAGCGGCCCGCCGAGCTGGCGTGGGCGGCCCGCGCCGGCGCGCGCATCGTCGGCTCCTACGACGCGACCCGCTGGGTGCCGGAGGCCGAGGTCGTGCCGCCCGGGATCGACTTGCGCGACTACTCGCCGGTGCCGCCGTCGGACACCCGAAAGCCCGTCGTCCTTCACGCCCCGTCCAACCGCCGCCGCAAGGGCACCGAGCACGTGATCGCCGCCTGCGAGCAGCTCCCCGTCGAGCTCGAGATAGTCGAGGGCCTCCACCACGACGAGGCGCGCCGCCGCTACGCGCGTGCCGACATCGTCGTCGACCAGCTGAACGCCGGCTGGTACGGCCTGCTCGCGATCGAGGCGATGGCGCTCGGCAAGCCTGTCGTCACGTTTCTGCACGAGGAGGCGGTCGCGCGCACCGAGGACGCGTTCGACGCGCGCGTGCCGATCGTCAGCGCTACCGCCGACACACTCGTCGAGCGGCTCCGCCCGCTCGTCGAGGACGCGCAGGAGCGCCGCCGCATCGGCGCCGCGAGCCGCCTCTACGTCGAGCAGGTCCACGACGTCGACCGGATCGCCAACCGCCTGCTCGACATCTACGCTCGTCTCTGAGATGCCCCTCGGCGCGCAGGTCAAGCGGCTCGGGAAGCACACGGCCGTCTACGGCCTCGGCGGGCTCGTCTCGCGCATCCTCGCGGTCCTCCTCCTGCCGCTCTACACGAGCTACCTCGGCGCGCGCGGCTTCGGGAAGATCGAGACCGTCGTCGCCTTCACGACGGTGCTCGTGATCGTCCTGCGCATGGGGATCTCGAGCGCGTTCTTCCGCTTCTACTTCGACACGAAGGACGAGGCGCAGCGAACGCTCGTCGTGCGGACGAGCTTCTGGTTCACGATGACGATGGCGACCGCGGGGCTGATCGCCGGCTGGGTGCTCGCGACCCCCCTCGCCCACGCGCTGAGGCTCGGAGACGACCCATGGCTCGTCCGCGCCGCGTTCGTCGGCCTCTGGGCGCAGATGAACTACGAGCAGCTCACCTCGCTCTTCCGCGTCGAGGAGCGCTCGACGGCGTTCGTCGCCGCGAGCGTCGCGAACGTACTGATCACGGTCGGCGCCACGGTCCTGCTCGTCGTCGGCCTGCACAAGGGACCGACCGGCGCCGTGGTCGGCAATTTCACAGGAACGCTGACCGTCTACGTCGCCCTGCTCGGCTACCGGCGCTACCAGCTCGGCCTCGGGTTCTCGCGCGACCTCCTTCGGCAGATGAACAGGTTCGGGATGCCGCTCGTGCCCTCCGCGCTCGCGCTCTGGGCGATCAACTTCATCGACCGGATCTTCATCGCCCAGTACAAGGGCCAGGCCGAGGTCGGCGTCTACTCGGTCGCGGTCCGGATCTCGTCGGCGATCGTCTTCCTGCTGATCGCGTTTCGGCTCGCCTGGCCGGCGTTCGCGTACTCGATCGAGGACGACCGCGAGGCGAGGCGGACGTACTCGTACGTGCTGACGTACCTGCTCTTCGTCTGTTGCTGGATCTCGGTCGGGCTCGGTGTGCTCGCACCCTGGCTCGTCGAGATCCTCGCACCGAAGCACGCGTTCCACCGGGCCGCGGACGCGGTCGCGCTGCTCGCCTTCGCGAGCACCGCGTACGCGGGCTACACGGTGGTCGCGATCGGGATCGGCCGCGCGAGGCTGACGCAGTTCAACTGGATCGTCACCGGCGCCGCCGCGCTCGTGAACGTCGTCCTGAACGTGATCCTGATCCCGCCCTACGGGATGATCGGCGCGGCGATCTCGACCGCGGCCGCCTACCTCGCCCTCTTCCTCGGCATGGTGGCGAACTCCCAGCGCGTGTACCCGGTCTCCTACCAGTGGCGCCGCGTGCTGACGCTCGCGTCCGTCGCGATCGGGCTGACCGTGGTCGGCAGCGTTCTCGACGTCCCGCTCGGCGTCGCGATCCTGATCGCGCTCTGCTATCCGCTGGCGCTGCTACCGCTCCGCTTCTACCTGCCCGCCGAGCGCCGCCGGCTCCGCGGCCTCCTGCGCGCCTCCGCCTGATCGCCGCACGACCAGGCTGCCGAGGACGAGCAGGTCGATCCGTGTCCGCCGAAAGGTCTCCAGCGCGTCCGCAGGCGTCATCACGATCGGCTCGTTCTCGTCGAACGAGGTGTTCAGCACCATCGGCACGCCCGTCCGGCGCTCGAACTCCTGGATCAGCCGGTGGTAGCGCGGGTTCGACGCGCGGGTGACGGTCTGCAGCCGGCCGGTGTCGTCGACGTGGTTCACGCCTGGGACGAGCTCGCGCTTATCGGAGCGCGTCCGGTAGACGAGCACCATGAACGGCGAGGGGTGGTCCTGCTCGAACCAGTCCGCCGAGCGCTCCGCGAGCACCGACGGCGCGAACGGGCGGAACGGCTCGCGGTGCTTGATCCGCGCGTTGAGGACGTCCTTGATCTCGTGCCGGCGCGGGTCGGCGAGGATCGAGCGGTTGCCGAGCGCGCGCGGGCCGAACTCCATCCGGCCCTGGAACCATCCGACGACGTCGCCGGCGGCGATTCGCTCGGCGACGACGGCGCAGAGCTCCTCCTCGTCGAGGCGCTCTCCCTCGAGGCCCACCGCGTCGAGCGCGGCGACGCACTCCTCGTCGGAGTAGGCCGGGCCCAAGTAGGCATGCTCCAGCGCGAACCCCCGCTGGTTCCAGACGTGGAAGGCGGCGCCGATCGCAGTCCCCGAGTCGCTCGCCGCGGGCTGGACGAACACTTCCTCGAACGGCGACTCGCGGAGGATCCGTCCGTTCGCGACCGCGTTCAGGGCCACTCCGCCTGCGAGGCAGAGGCGCGGGAGCCTCGTGCGCTCCCAGAGCGCCGCGACGAGCCGGAGCACGTGCTCCTCGAGCACGCCC
>JBKPSO010000203.1:0-3907 GCA_046735055.1 Actinomycetota bacterium | reverse complement strand
GATCTATCTGTCGTCGGGACGCGCGGCGTGGGCACGACATCTGTCGCCGGTCGGCCTCGCGGGAGTGACGTCTCCCGCCGACGAATGGGAGCGCTGGATCTCGGATCCCGACCTGATCCTCCTCGTCGCCGAGCGTCGCGGCCAGCCCGCGGCCCTGGCGCTGCTCTGCCGGAGCACCGATCGCGACTCCGACCCGGCCAGGGTGGCCCTGCTCGACCGGCTCTACACCGAGCCGGCGTCGTGGCGGCGGGGCCTCGGCCGCGCGCTGCTCGATGCCGCGATGGAGCAGCTCAGGGAGCGCGGATTCCGCGAGGTGACCCTCTGGACCGCGGAGTGGAACACGTCGCGCGGCTTCTACGAAGCATTGGGCTGGGCCCTGGACGGGGCGACGCGAGAGAAGACCTTCGCCGGGAGCACCTTCACCGAGGTGCGCTACCGCACGCAGGTGCCCAACTAGGGGGCGGAAGGGGAAGCGGCTGGGAAGGGCTCCGCCCGTGGCCGATCGAACTTCCTCGTCGCTTGCCGCGACCACTCCCGCGCTGGTCTCTCGACATAGCGGCGGGTCAACAGCGCGAAGAGCATCGAAAGCGGCAACACCAGCGCGATCCATAGGGCGACCGCGCCGATCGATCCGTCGGTAGGCAGGGAGAACAGCATCCGGCCGACATAGATCGCGATCACGAAGTGGATCAGGTAGATGGAGAAGCTCAGCTCCGCAATGGCTCGCACCTTGGGACTGGCGAAGGGAGTGCGTGCCCAGACAGGGCCGAGGACGATGGCGGCCATCAGGGCACCCCGGGACAGGGTGTACGCCAGACCGAGGAACGTGTCCGTCCTGGTGAAGCTTCCCGCCGCGGCGCTGCTGATGGCGGATGCGTGGTCCCCGTACAGGTAGGCGCATGTGCCGCAGGCGACCAGCGCAAGCGGGAGGGCCCACGTGGCGGCGTGGCGTGTCTTGGCCGGATCCAGATCGGCCAGGCGTCCATAGCCCCAGGCGCAGGTCATACCGAGCGCGAAGGAGAACGCCCAACCGGGTAGTTGATCGATCGCGATCAGCTGCTCCACCCAGGCTCGTTGATCGCCCTGGTCGATCGCAGCGAGCACGCCCGGAAAGTGGTCGACTCCCTCCTTCCACGCGATGGTGATCACGGCTGCGGCGAGTAGCCCAATGACCGGATGGCGGTAGTAGGGCTTCGCGAACAGCGGGAAGAGCAGGTAGAAGCCGACGATCACCGAGATCATCCAGAGAGGACCGTTGATCCCAAATCCGATCAGGGCGTTGGAGTCGAACATGCGGACCGGCATCTGCATGCCCACCAAGTGAGCGAGGACGCTGGGGAGGCTCGGCAGTCCTGTCGGCACCACTCCTGGTCCGGTCGGCGTGGCGACAAACGCGAGCAGCGCCAGCATCACCGCGAGGGTGATCCAGTAGGGCGGTGCGAGCCGCGCGCCTCGCGCCACGGCGAAGTTCCGGATGGAGCCGAGCTCGCCCCTCCGCCTGACCACCGCCAGAAAGAGCACGATGCCACTGATGATGAAGAAGGCGTCAATGACGTTCCCCAAGAGGCCCCAGGCGATCAGCGCCGTTGTCGATCCAGGCTGCAGTGCGCCGGCCACACCGAGCAGGTGGAAGGTGACAACCCCCAGGATCGCGTACGCCCGGAAGCCATCGATCGCTGCGATTCGGCTAGGCGCCGCCTGCCCCGTCACTGGCGCTCCCGGCGCCGTCGACGATCTCGTAGGTTCCGGTTTCCTCCGAGAAGCGGGCCAGCCCGGCCTCCTTCGCCTCCTCGACGACGGCCCGAGCGACGGCCGGGGCCACGTCGCGGTTGAACACGGAGGGGATGACGTAGTCCTCGGCGAGGTCGTCGCCCGTGACCACCTCGGCGATTCCCCGGGCGGCGGCGAGCTTCATTTCCTCGGTGATCCTGGGGGCGCCGGCGTCGAGGGCCCCACGGAAGATCCCCGGAAAGCAGAGGACGTTGTTGATCTGGTTCGGATAGTCGGAGCGGCCTGTGGCCATGATCCGGACGTGGGGCTCGGCGTCCTCGGGCATGACCTCGGGCGTCGGGTTCGCCATGGCGAAGACGATTGCGTCGTCGTTCATCTTGGCCAGCGAGTCGGCCTCGATCAGGCCGGGGCCGGAGAGGCCGATGAAGAGGTCGCAGCCTTCGATCACCTCGTTGGGGCCGCCCGAGAGCTTCTCGTCGTTGGTGTTCTCGGCGAACCACTTCTTGATGCCAGACATCGAGCCGTCGGCGTAGTCGTCGCGGTCGGTGGAGATCGCGCCCTTCCGGTCGCAGCCGATGATCTCCCTGATCCCCGACTCCTGCATCATCTTGGTGCAGGCGATCCCTGCCGCGCCGGTGCCGAGCACCAGGACGCGCAGATCCTCGATCGGCTTGCCGGTGATCTTCAGCGAGTTGAAGAGGGCGGCCATGACGACGACGGCGGTGCCGTGTTGGTCGTCGTGGAAGACGGGGATGTCGAGCTCCTCCTTGAGCGTCTGCTCGATCTCGAAGCAGCGGGGAGCGGAGATGTCCTCGAGGTTGATGCCGCCGAAGGTGGGGGCGAGCAGCTTGACCGTCTGGATGATCTCGGCCGGGTCGTTGGTCGCCAGGCAGATCGGGAAGGCATCGACCTGCGCGAACTCCTTGAAGAGCATCGCCTTGCCCTCCATCACGGGCATCGCGGCCTCGGGCCCGATGTCGCCGAGGCCGAGCACCGCGGAGCCGTCGGAGACCACGGCGACCGTGTTGGCCTTGATCGTGAAGTCGAAGGCCTTGTTCTTGTCCTCGGCGATGTACTCGCAGACGCGCGCGACGCCGGGCGTGTAGGCCATGGAGAGGTCGTCGCGGGTCTTCAGCGGGTACTTGTTGTGCTGCTCGATCTTGCCCTTCTTGTGCATCTCGAAGGTGCGATCGGTGAATCCGAGCACCCGCGCGCCGCGAGTCGACCCGATCGAGCGCAGGATCTGCTCCCAGTGCTCGGCGCTGTTGGCGTCAATGGTGAACTCACGAACGCGCTTCCCCTCAGGCCCGGCGCCGGGAATGAGATCGACCGAGACCAGCGAGCCACCGGCCTCGGCGATCTGCGCCGTCAGCTTGCCAAGTGGTTCCTGGCGAGCATCGAGCTCGACGCGAACGGTGACGCTGTACTGGGCGGAGGCAGCCATGGCGCGAGAAGGATACGGGGCGCGCGAAGCGCGCTAGGTGCACGGAAGCCGGCAATGAAGGGGAGAGGGACCGGACTCCGCGGCTTAGATCCGGTATGCGAATGCAACCCGCGAAGTGCGACCTGGTGATCGCCAGGATCGCGACCAGGCAGCATGGTGTGGTCAGGTATGCCCAGCTCTGCGACGCCGGGATGTCACAGCCCGCGGTGTCGAGGCGAACCCTCGCCAGCCGGCTCCACCGCATTCACCGCGGTGTTTACGCCGTAGGCCACGCGAACCTCAGCTTCGAGGGGTGGTGCTTGGCCGCTGTGTTCGCCGTGGGTGAAGGAAGTGCCGTAAGCCATCAGAGCGCGGCCGCACTGTGGGGAATGTTGCGTCGAAGCGACGGCCCGATCCACGTCACGCTGTCGGGGAACAACGGCCGCGAGCGCCGTCCGGGCATCGCGCTGCACTGGTCTTCCTCCCTCATTGCCGGTGTTACGACCCGCCGCAATGGCATCGCAGTGACCAACCCGGCGCGAACTCTGCGAGATCTCCACCGGGTCGTTCCCCAGCCCGTCTACCGGCGCGCTGTGAGAGGAGCGTTGGATCGCAAGCTGATCGCCTCCTCGGATCTGAAGCGCGACGACGACCTCACCCGGAGCGAGCTCGAGCGGATCTTCCTCGCCCTCTGCCCCCGCCACCGCCTTCCCCAGCCGGCAGTGAACTCCCGCGTCGGCCCGTACGAGGTCG
>JBKPSO010000202.1:0-20250 GCA_046735055.1 Actinomycetota bacterium | reverse complement strand
CGGAAGAAGGCGATCATCCCGGCGAGCACGGCAATGCTCGCGCCGATGATGATCCAGAAGGCGACGTGCGAGGAGCTCTCCGGGCTTCCGCCTCCGGGGAGGCCGACGTTCATTCCCCAGATGCTCGCGATCAGCGTCGCGGGCAGAAAGACGATGCTGAAGACCGTCAGGATCCGCAGCACGTCGTTGAACCGATGCGATATCACCGACTCGTTCGTCTGCTCGAGTGCCTCGACGACCTCCTTGTAGTTGTCGAGCAGGTCCCAGATCCGCTCCGCAGCGTCGACGATGTCGTCGTAGTAGACCTCGAGCTCTTCGGGCAGAAACCGCTGCGTCCCGCGCTCGAGGACGCGCAGCGTCGAACGCTCGGGCTTGATGATCTTGCGATAGGAGATGATTTCCTGTTTCACGTTCGAGATGTCCCGGACAACCTCCTCGGCAGCGCCCTCGAACATGTCGTCCTCGATCGTGTCGAGCTTGTGCCCGATCTTGTCCAGGATCGGGAAGCAGTAGTCGAAGAGGTCGTCGAGGACGTGGTAGAGCAGGTAGCCGGATCCTTTCGAGAAGAGGGTCTGGCGGAGCTCCTCGTCTTCCTCGCATCGGGCGAAGAGCCGCGTGACCGGTAGCAGCTCGACGTTCGGCAGGGTGATCAGGAAGTCCGGCCCGAGGAAGACGTCGAGCTCGGCCGCGTTCAGCCGCTGCACCGCCTTGTCATAGGCGGGGAAATGAAGGACTAGGAACAGATACTCGGGGTACTCGTCGACCTTCGGCCGCTGACGCTTGGAGAGCACGTCCTCCAGGTCGAGCGCGTGCCACCCGAAGCGCTCGGCGAGCTCACCGGCCTCGGCCGGCGTCGGGGAGGTCAGGTGAACCCAGGTGAGGCCGCCGGCGGTGAGCTCAGCGAGCCGCGGCTCGGCCGGAGCGACGGCCTCGGCGACTGCGCGGCTGCGCGACCGCTTGATGCGGGGCAGGCTCGGCATCGGTACTGAGGGGCTCGTCCGTCCGCATGACACTCCAATCCTACCCCCGCGAGCGTACGGCCCTGGCACTCCGAGACGAGTTCCTGCTGGATCCCGAGGTCGCAGCGTACCGCGCCGAAGAGGAGGCTCGGATCCGCAGGTCGATCGCAGCGGAGACAGTGTCGCCGGCGTCGAGCCGTTGCGAGCCGCGAGCTCGCGGTCGATCAGCGCGGCGAGCTCGCGATCGAGCGCTTCCCGGACGATCCGCTCGAGCTCCGGCCGGCGGGCATCGAGCAGCTCGGCGATCCGAGTCTCGAAGGGCGGCGCCGACCGTCACGGTTTCGGGCGCATCCTGACAACCGGCCTCAACTGGCCCCTCTATGCGCCTGGCAGGAATCGAACCTGCGACCTCGCGCTCCGGAGGCGCGCGCTCTATCCCCTGAGCTACAGGCGCGTTGCGGTGCGTAGTGTACCCGCGTGCAGCTGAGCCCCCGGATCGTCTCCCTCGAGCTCGCCGAGACCTTCACGATCGCCCGCGGATCGCAGGACACGGCCGAGGTCGTCGAGGTGGAGATCCGCCACGAGGGCGTCTCCGGGTTCGGGGAGGCGGCGCCGATCGAGACCTACAACGAGTCGGCCGAGTCCGCCCTGGCGTACGTCGAGTCCGTCGCGGGAGAGCTGGGCGACGACCCGTTCGCGCTCGAAGAGGTGATGCAGCGATTGCCGACGGAGCAGTTCGCAGCGCGGGCGGCGATCGACGCGGCGCTGCACGACCTCTGCGGGAAGCTCGTCGGGGAGCCCGTCTGGCGGCTGCTCGGTCTCGAGCGCTCGGGCCCGCCGACGTCGTGGACGATTGGTCTCGGCGATCCGGACGAGATGGCGCGGAAGGCCGAGGGCGCGAACGCGAGCGGTCGCTTCAAGCGGCTGAAGCTGAAGCTCGGCGGCCGCGACAGGCTAGACGTCGAGCGCGTGCGCGGGGTGCGCGGCGTCACCGACGTTCCGCTGCAGGTCGACGTGAACGAGTACTGGACGCTCGACGAGGCGCTCGACGCGCTACCGCAGCTCGACGAGCTCGGCGTCGAGTACTGCGAGCAGCCGCTCGTGCGCGGCGACGAGCAGGGCGCGACTCTGAAGCAGGCCTCCCCGATCCCGATCTTCGTCGACGAGGACTGTCACACCCTGGAGGACGTGGCCGCGTGCGCGACGATCGCGCACGGGATCAACATCAAGCTCGCGAAGTCGGGCGGGATCCGCGAGGGCGTGCGGATGGCACACGGGGCGCGGGCACTCGGCCTGGGCGTGATGCTCGGCTGCATGATCGAGAGTGGACTCGGTATCTCCGCCGGCGCTGCGATCGCGAGCCTGTGTGACTTCGTCGACCTGGATGGAAATCTCTTGATCGCCGACGACCCGTGGCCGGGCGTCGAGCTCGTCGACGGTGTCCAAACCCCTTCGGAGGAACCAGGCCTTGGCGTCCGGCAAGCGATACCTAGTCCTCGCTGAGGGCAAGAGCGGCGACCCTCACTACGGAAAGACGATGCGGGGCGTCGTTCGCTACGGCGCCGACCCGTGCGTCGCCGTGCTCGATTCGGAGCGCGCTGGGGAGCTCTACGAGGGACTACCGATCGTCGGCACCGTCGAGAAGGCACTGCCGCTCGAGCCGACGACGGCGATCGTCGGTGTCGCCACCCCCGGCGGCCGGTTCCCACCGGCCTGGCGCGAGCTGCTCCGGAGTTGCGTCGAGCACGGGCTCGACCTCGAGAACGGCCTGCACGAGTTTCTGATGAACGATCCGGAGCTGGTCGAGCTCGCCGCCGAGCACGGCGTCGAGCTGCGCGACCTGCGCCGGCCGCCCGAGGGCCTGAACGTGCCGACCGGCGAGAACCTGCGTGTGCCTGCGACGATCGTCCTCACGGTCGGGTCGGACTGTGGGATTGGGAAGATGACTGTCTCGCTAGAGCTCGATCGCGAGGCACAGCGTCGCGGGCTGCGCTCCGTCTTCGTCCCGACCGGCCAGACCGGGATCGCGATCGCGGGCTGGGGGATCTCGGTCGACGCCGTCGTCTCCGACTTCGTCGCCGGGGCCTCGGAACGGCTCGTGGTCGAGGGCGCCGAGCGCGGGGGCGAGCTGCTCTGGGTCGAGGGGCAGGGCTCGCTCAGCCACCCCGCGTACTCCGGCGTGACGCTCGGGCTGATGCACGGCTCGGCGCCTCACCTGTTCGTGCTCTGCCACAAGGCCGGGACGACGGAGGTCGAGGGGTTCCCGGGGCACCCGCTGCTCCCGCTCGCCGAGCTCGTGTCGCTGCACGAGGCGATCTCGCTGCCGGCCAGGCCGGCGAACGTGGCGGCGGTCGCGCTGAACACGCGCGACCTCGACGAGGACGCGGCCCGCGCCGCAATCGCCGACGCGGAGGCTGAGACGGGGCTCGTCGCCGACGACCCGGTCCGGTTCGGCGCGGAACGGCTGCTCGACGCCGTTCTGGCCGCGACTTGACCCCGAACACGTGTTCGTCTACTATGGCGAACACATGTTCGCACGAGCCGCCGTGATCATCGCACTGCTCGCCGTCGCCGTGGCGTACGGCGCCCGCGCGTCCGACAGCGCCGGGCACGAGCAGACCTACGTCGTCCGGGTCGGCGACACGCTCTGGTCGATCGCAGCCTCGCACTACGGCGGCGACCGGCGCGAGGCCGTCTGGCGGCTCCAGGACCGGAACCAGCTCGCCGGCACGCTCGTCACGCCCGGCGAGAAGCTCGTGCTTCCGTAGCGCCCTAGACTGCCAGCAGAGCTGGCAGTGTCGGCCTAACACCATGGACACGGACGTCGTCTTTTTCGGCACCTCGGGCTCGATGCCGACGGCCGACCGCGCACCGACCGCGCTGATGATCCGGCGCGGAGGCGAGCGGCTGCTATTCGACTGCGCCGAGGGGACACAGCGCCAGATGCTGCGCTCGAACGTGGGCCTCGTCGACCTGCGCGAGGTGTTCCTCACGCACTACCACGCCGACCACTACCTCGGCCTGCCGGGGATGCTGAAGACGTTTGCGCTTCGCGGTCGCGAGGTGCCGATCACGATCTACGGGCCGCCCGGCCTCTCCGATCTCTTCTCGTCGCTGAAGCGGATCTTCGGCAAGCTCACCTATCCGTACGAGCTCGTCGAGCTGTCACCGGGCGACTCGCTCGAGCGGGAGGACTACCGGCTGACGACGTTCTCGGTCGCGCACGGCGTCTCCTCGGTGGGCTACGCGCTCGTCGAGGACGACCGGCCGGGACGCTTCGCCGTCGAGACCGCCGACTCGCTCGGCGTGCCCTCGGGACCGGAGCGCGGCGCTCTCCAGCGCGGCGAGCCCGTCACGCTCGCCGACGGTCGCGTCGTCACCCCCGACCAGGTACTCGGCGAGCCGCGGCCCGGCCGCACGATCGTGATCGCCGGCGACACCGGGCCGAGCCCGACCGTGGTGGAGGCGGCGCGCGGCGCCGAGTTGCTCGTCCACGAGGCGACCTTCCTCGAGGACGAGCGCGATCGTGCGCGCGAGACGGCGCACTCGACGGCGCTCGAGGCCGCCGAGCTTGCGCGGGACGCGGAGGTGTCGATGCTCGCGCTCACGCACCTCTCCAACCGCTACTTCGGGCCGGAGGCGGCCCGCGAAGCGCGGGCGGTGTTCCCCGACACGGTTGTCCCACGCGACTTCGACGTGATCGAGATCCCGTTCCCGGAGCGGGGGAGTCCCGAGCTGCACAAGGGCGGCGCACAGCAGCGCCGACTAGACTCTGCGCCCGTCGAGGAGGCACTGCCAGTGGAGGAGAGCACACGATGACGAGGATGGTTCAGGTTGCGCTTGCCGAGGACGTCACCGAGGCGGAGGAGATTCAGGCGATCCTCCAGGCGGCCGGGATCAGCTCCGAGCTCGAGACCGCGGTCGAGCACCACCCGCGCGCGACCGAGGACGCCCCACAGAAGGTGCTCGTCCCGGAGTCCCATCTCGAGGCGGCGCAGCATGCCATCGAGTCGATGACGGACCCGGACGAGATCGTCTCCGACGCCGGTCCGTGAGGCGCGTCGCGCTGGTCGCGGCGACACATCCGAGCCGTGTCCCCGGCGTCGAGGACGATCGCGTGCTCGGCGTCGTCCATCGCCGCCGACCCTAGCGCTCCGTCCTCCTGACGCGCTAGGCTGCCGCGCGACACCGTTCCTTTAACCCCGTCCTGCGAGGCGGAGAAGGAGGCGAGCTTGACTGCTGCACACGCGCCCGCCGGCCGGCGGGTCTTGCTCGACGCAGAGGCGTTGCAGCGAACCCTTCACAGGATCGCCCACGAGATCATCGAGGCAAACGCGGATCTCGAGTCCGTCGCGCTTGTCGGCATCCACACGCGCGGGGTCTCCCTGGCACAACGTCTGCGGCGGCTGATCGAGGAGTTCAGCGGCGTCGAGGTCGCGCTGGGCACCGTCGACATCACCTTCTACCGCGACGACGTCCACGTCCGCGGCGGCGAGGCGCCGCTCCACCCGCAGCCGCTCGTCCGCGCGACGCGACTCGACTTCCCGCTCGGGGGCCGCACCTGCATCCTCGTCGACGACGTCCTCTACACCGGCCGCACGATCCGCGCCGCAATCGAGGCGCTCTTCGACTACGGCCGACCCGATCGGGTCCAGCTCGCCGTCGTCGCCGACCGCGGCCACCGCGAGCTGCCGATCCGCCCAGACTACGTCGGCAAGAACCTGCCGACTTCGCGAGGCGAGCGCGTCCAGGTCCAGCTGGTCGAGGTCGACGAGGTCGACCGCGTCCTGCTCATCCCAGAGGAGGGCCAATGACGGATATCCACCTGGTCGGGGACGAGCTCGTGCCGCCCGCCGACCCGCCGCCGCGGCGGCACCTGATCTCGATCGAGGATCTGACGCGCGACGACGTCGCCCGGCTGCTCGTAACCGCGCGCAGCTTCGAGCGCTCGCTCGACCGTGAGATGAAGAAGCTGCCGACCCTCCGCGGCCGGACGGTGGTCAACCTGTTCTTCGAGTCCTCGACGCGGACGTCCTCGAGCTTCGAGCTCGCGGCGAAGCGGCTCTCGGCGGACGTGATGTCGGTCAAGTCCACCGGGTCGTCCGTGGACAAGGGCGAGTCGCTGAAGGACACGGCGCTGACGCTCGCCGCCTACGACCCGGACGTGATCGTCATCCGCCACCCCCAGATCGGCGCGCCGCACCTGGTCGCGCAGGTCACCGGCGCGCATATCGTCAACGCCGGGGACGGGAAGCACCAGCACCCGACGCAGGCGCTGCTCGACGTGTACACGATCGAGGAGCACGTGGGGCCGGTCGAGGGGTTGCACGTCGCGATCGTCGGCGACGTGCTCCACTCCAGGGTCGCCCGCTCGAATATCCAGGCGCTGACACTGATGGGGGCAGCGGTGACGCTCGTCGGGCCGCCGCCGCTGCTCCCCCGCGGCATCGAGGCGATGGGCTGCTCTGTGTCGACCGACATCGGCGTGATCGCGGACGCGGACGTCGTCTACGTCCTGCGCATGCAGCGCGAGCGGATGGAGCCGGGCGCGAACTACGTGCCGAGCCTGCGGGAGTACACGGCCCGCTGGGGGGTCACGCCCGAGCGCCTGCGGCCGGGGCAGAAGGTGATGCACCCCGGGCCGATGAACCGCGGCGTCGAGATCGACCCGCACGTGGCGGACTCGGTCGACGCGCTGATCGAGACGCAGGTGCGCGCAGGGCTCGTCGTCCGGATGGCGGTGCTCTACGACCTGCTCACCCGGGGTCCCGTCGAGGTGAAGGCCGAGGTCGCGGAGGAGGTGGCGTGATGCTCTTCGGGCGGGAAGGTTCTGACGACCTCGTCGTTCGCAGCTCGCGGGTCGTCGACCCGGCGCTCGGTATCGACGAACTGCTCGACGTCAGGGTCGACCGCGGCGTGATCTCGCAGATCGGCCTCAGCGTCGACGCGAACGGGCACCGCGTCGTCGAGGGGAGCGGTCTCGTGCTCGCACCCGCGTTCGTCGACCCGCACGTCCACCTGCGCACACCCGGGCGCGAGGACGAGGAGACGATCGCGAGCGGCACTGCCGCCGCGGCCGCGGGCGGCTACTGCGCGATTCTGGCGATGCCGAACTCCGACCCGGTGGTCGACTCGGCTGCGGTGCTCGGCTCGCTGGTCGAGACCGCGCGCCTGGAGGCGGAGGTTCCTGTCGGGTTCCTGGCCGCGATCACAAAGGGCCAGCGGGGCGAGGAGCTGACGGAGATGGCGGAGCTGGCCGATGCCGGTGCCGCCGGCTTCTCGGACGACGGCCGTCCCGTGGTCGCACCGGGGCTGATGCGTCGCGCGCTGCAGTACCACGCGATCACAGATCGCCGGATCGCCGTCCACTGCGAGGAGCCGACGCTCTCGCGCGGCGGACAGATGCACGAGGGCAGGGTCTCGGCGGAGCTCGGGTTCGCCGGCTACCCCTCGGTCGCCGAGAGCGTCATGGTCGGGCGCGACCTCGCGCTCGCGGGGTACGAGTCGCAGCCGATCCACCTGCTCCACCTCTCGGCTCGCGAGTCGGTCGAGGAGCTCCAACGCGCGCGCTCCTGCGGAGTGCGCGCGACCGGAGAAGCAACCCCTCACCACCTGGTTCTCACGGACGAAGCCGTACGCTCGTTCGATTCCAACTTCAAGATGAATCCGCCGCTGCGGGCCGAGGAAGACCGGAAGTCCCTGCTCGATGCGGTGCGGGACGGCACAATCTCCGCAATCGCAACCGACCACGCACCCCACGCACGGCACGAGAAGGAAGTGCCCTTCGAGGAGGCGCCGTTCGGCGTCACCGGCCTCGAGACCGCCTTCGCCGCCCTGAACACCCATCTCATCGAGCCGGGTCTTCTGCCGCTGCCTACGCTGCTCGAGCGGATGTCCGCGGGGCCCGCGCGGGCCTACGGCCTCGAGCCGCCGCGGATCGAGGTCGGCGTGCCGGCGAATCTCGTCCTGCTCGATCTGGAGTCGATGTGGCGGGTGGGGGAGGGCGGCTTCCGCTCGCGTTCGGAGAACTCGTGGCTCCTCGGCGAGACGCTTCGCGGGAAGGTGCGGCTGACGGTCGCGGTCGGCCGGGTGGCCTACGCCGCATGACCATGCGTAGGCTCGACGGGGGCGCGCAATGAGCGCAGTTGCCGGCTTTGCCGGCACCGGAGCGGGAGGTTTCCTGGCGCTGGAGGACGGCACCATCTTTCGGGGCGAGTCCGTCGGCGCCGAGGGCTGCGCCTTCGGCGAGGCCGTCTTCGCGACGGCGATGACGGGCTACCAGGAGCTCGTCACCGACCCGAGCTACGCCGAGCAGATCCTCTGCTTCACCGCGCCGATGGTCGGCAACTACGGCGTCGCCGAGGAGCGCTCGGAGTCGAAGCGCGTCCACGTCCGCGGCGCGGTCATGCGCGAGGCGGTCGGGCCGGCCTGGACCGACTGGCTCGCAGGGCACGGCCTCCCGGCGCTCTCCGGGATCGACACGCGCTCGCTCGTACTTCACCTCCGCGATCGCGGCGCGATGCGGGCGTGCATCGCGGCCGGCGACCAGGACGAGGGGGAGACGCTAGCGGCTGTGCTCGCCCAGCCGCTAATGGAGGGCAGGGCACTCGTCGCGGCGGTTTCGACGAATCAGCCGTATCGCTATAGCGATTTCGGCAGAGCCGAAATCGCTGTCGTCGACTACGGGACGAAGCGCTCGATCCTGCGGCGTTTGGCGGGCGCGGGGGTTGCCGTGACCGTCTACCCGTACTCGGTCGACGCCGACGAGCTTGCCCGCTTCGACGGCGTCGTGCTCTCGAACGGACCGGGCGACCCGGACCCGCTCGAGGACGAGACGGTGGTCGTCCGCGAGCTGCTCGGTCGCGTTCCGATCTTCGGAATCTGCCTCGGGCACCAGCTGCTCGGTCTCGCGACCGGCCACGAGACGTTCAAGCTTCCGTTCGGTCACCGCGGCGCGAACCATCCCGTGCTGGAGCGCGAGTCGGGACGTGTGCTCGTCACCTCGCAGAACCACGGCTTCGCCGTCAAGCCGTCCGAGGAGGCGGAGGCGACCGCGGTCTCGTTGTACGACGGCACCGTCGAGGGCTTCGACTTCCCGGACCTGCGGGCGCGCTCGGTGCAGTTCCGTCCGGAGGCGGGGCCCGGGCCGCACGACGGCTGGCCCCTGCTCGAAACGTGGGTCGAAGAAGTGAGTTCGTGAGATGCCGCGGCGAGCTGACATCGAGTCGATCTGCCTGATCGGCTCCGGCCCGATCGTGATCGGGCAGGCCTGCGAGTTCGACTACGCCGGCTGCCAGGCGCTGAAGGTGCTGCGTGAGGACGGCTTCCGCACGGTCGTCGTCAACTCCAACCCGGCGACAATCATGACCGACCCGGGCTTCGCCGACCGCACCTACCTCGAGCCGCTCGACCTCGAAGGCGTCGCCGACGTCCTCGACCGAGAGCGTCCGGACGCGCTCCTGCCGACGATGGGCGGGCAGACGGCGCTCAACCTCGCGATGCGGCTCGCCGAGGCCGGCGTGCTGGACGCGCTCGGCGTCGAGCTGATCGGGGCCGGGCTGGATGCGATCAAACGCGCCGAGGACCGCGAGCTCTTCCGTGAAGCCGTTCGCGGCGCGGGGCTGCGCGTGCCGAGCTCGAAGATCGTCACCTCGGTCACCGGGCTGGCGGGCGTCTCGCTGCCGGCCGTCGTCCGTCCTGCATTCACGCTCGGCGGTCACGGCGGCGGGTTCGTCTCGACGATCGAGGAGCTCGAGCTGCAGGTCGAGCGTGGCCTGCACGAGAGCCCGATCGGCCAGGTGCTGGTCGAGGAGTCGGTGCGGAACTGGGACGAGTTCGAGCTCGAGGTGATGCGCGACAAGCGCGACAACGTGGTCGTCGTCTGCTCGATCGAGAACCTCGACCCGATGGGCGTGCACACGGGCGACTCGGTCACGGTGGCACCGCAGATGACGCTTTCGGACGAGGCCTACCAGGAGCTCCGCGACGCGGCCTCCGCGGTGATCCGCGCGGTCGGCGTCGAGACAGGCGGCTCGAACATTCAGTTCGCGCGCGAGCGCGAGACCGGCGAGCTGCGCGTGATCGAGATGAACCCGCGCGTCTCCCGCTCGTCTGCGCTCGCGTCGAAGGCGACCGGCTACCCGATCGCCAAGGTCGCCGCCAGGCTCGCGGTCGGCTACACGCTCGACGAGATCCCGAACGACCTGACGAAGACGACGCCGGCGAGCTTCGAGCCGACGCTCGACTACGTCGTCGTCAAGTTCCCGCGGTTCGCGTTCGAGAAGTTCCCCGGTGCCGACCGCGGGCTCGGCACGCAGATGAAGTCCGTTGGCGAGGCGATGGGAATCGGCCGCACGTTCCGCGAGGCGTTCTCGAAAGCGATGCGCTCGCGCGAGCTCGACGCGGGCGCGGTGACGCCGTGGCCCGATCTCGACGAGATCCCGGAGACGGTGCACCCGTGGTTCCGCCGCGAGCTCGAGCGGCTCCGCGGGGAAGGCCCCCCGAGGGGCCGCCGTGTCTACCGGCGCGTCGACTCCTGCGCGGGCGAGGTCGCCGCGGAGTCGAACTACTACTACTCGACCTTCGGCGAGGCGGACGAGCTGCCGCCCTTCTCCGGCAAGCCGAGGGTTGTGATCATCGGTTCGGGCCCGAACCGGATCGGCCAGGGGATCGAGTTCGACTACTGCTGCGTGCACGCGGCGCAGAGCTTCCGCGCCCTTGGCTACGAAGCGATCATGGTCAACTGCAACCCGGAGACGGTCTCGACCGACTACGACACCTCCGACCGGCTCTACTTCGAGCCGCTCGGCGCCGAGGAGGTGCTCCCGATCTGCGAGCGCGAGCAGCCGGAGGGGGTCGTGATCCAGTTCGGCGGGCAGACGCCGCTCAAGCTGGCGCGCGCGATCGAGGGCGCCGGGTTCAGCATCCTCGGCACGCCCTACGACGCGGTCGATCTCGCCGAGGATCGGGAGCGTTTCGCGGAGCTGCTTGCGCGCCTCGGGATCCGCTGTCCGGACTGGGGGATCGCGTCGAGTGGCCGCGAGGCCGTCGAGCTCGCCCATCGGATCGGTTACCCCGTGCTCGTGCGACCGTCGTACGTGCTCGGCGGGCGTGCGATGCGGGTCTGCTACCGCGGGGCGGAGGTGGTCGAGGCGTTCCGCAGCGACTTGACCGGGCGCGTACTCGTCGACCGCTTCGTCGAGAACGCGATCGAGATCGACGTCGACGCCCTCTGCGACGGGGAGGAAACCTACGTCGCGGCGGTAATGCAGCACGTCGAGGAAGCCGGCGTCCACTCGGGCGACTCGGCCTGCGTGCTACCGGCGCCCTCGCTGACGTCTGCGGCGGCACGCGAGGTCGAGGACGTGGTGCGGCGCCTCGCGCCGGCCCTCGGCACGGTCGGCCTGATCAACGTGCAGCTCGCCGTCGCCGACGACGCCGTCTACGTGCTGGAGGCGAACCCACGCGCTTCGCGAACGGTGCCGTTCGCCTCGAAGGCGACCGGGCTCAAGCTCGTCGACGCGGCCTGCCGGCTCGCCGCGGGCGCGAAGCTCCGCGACCTCGTGCTGCCGCCCGAGCGTCCGCCGACGCAGGTGAGCGTGAAGGCGGCCGTCCTGCCGTTTGCGCGCGTCCCCGGCAGCGACCCCGTACTTGGCCCGGAGATGCGCTCGACCGGCGAGGTGATGGCGTCCGCAGCGGACCTCCCGACCGCGTTCGCGAAGGCAGAGCGCGCAGCTGGGCGGTCACTGCCCACCTCGGGGACGGCATTCCTCTCGGTGCGCGACGCTGACAAGCCGGCGGTCGTGCCGGTCGCCGCCGCGCTCGCGGGACTCGGCTTCAAGCTGGTGGCGACCGGCGGTACGGCGCGCACGCTCGAGGCGGCCGGGCTCGAGGTCGAGCTGGTGGCGAAGATCGCCGACGGCGCCGACTCGACCGTCGTCGACCTCGTCCGGCGTGGTCGCTGCGACCTCGTGATCAACACGCCGTTCGGCGGCTCGTTACAACGCACCGACGGGTACCGGATCCGTGAGGCCGCTCTCGTCGCCCGGATCCCGTGCATCACGACGATCTCCGGGGCGGCCGCCGCGGTGCACGCGATCGCGAACGCGCGTACCGAGCTCGCACTCTCGCTTCAGGAACGCATCGATGTCGAGACGCGAACGGCGAACGGTCACTAGCCGCGAGGCCGTCGGCCCGTACACGCTGCTCCGGGTCGAGCGGGGCGGGCTCGCGCCGGGTGTGCCGGGGCAGTTCTTCATGCTCGAGGCGCACGGACGGCTGCTGCCGAGGCCGATGAGCCTCTGCCTCGCACCGCCGCGGGAGCTTGCCTTCATGATCGACCCGATCGGCCCGGGCACGGAGGCGCTCTGCGCGCTCGAGCCGGGCGACGAGCTGCACGTGCTCGGCCCGCTCGGCAACGGGTTCCGCCTCGCTGTCGAGCGTCCGCTGCTCGTCGGCGGCGGAATCGGAATCGCGCCGCTGCCGTACCTGTCGGAGCGGCTGGGCGGCCCGTCGGCGGTCCTCGGGTTTCGCTCGGAGTGGCACGCGGAGGCAGCGGCGCTCATCCCGAACGCGGAGGTCGTGATCGACCCGGTGCTGGTCACCGACGCGCTGCGGGACAGGCTCCAGCCTGTCCCCGACGTCCTCGCGTGCGGCCCCGAGCCGATGCTAGAAGCGGTACGGGAGCTCGCCCCGTCCGCGCAACTGGCGTGGGAAGCGCCGATGGCCTGCGGCTACGGCGCGTGCTACGGCTGCGCTGTCGAGATCGCCGGCGAGTGGAAACGGCTCTGCGTCGAGGGCCCCGTGCTGTCCGGAGCGGACACAACAGGGGTCAGACCCCTGACACGTCCCGAAGAGGCAGCCGCGTGAGGCTACGAAGCCGAATCGAAGCAGCCGGTTGTCGTCCATGGCCGCGGCCGGTCTGGCGATTGGGGGTCAGGCCCCTGACATGTCCGGAGCAGCCATGTTGCTGAACGCCTCCGGCTGCCTCGATGCGCTGACCGCGCCCGAGACCGCGCGGCAGCTCGACGCCTTCGTGACGAAGACGGTGACGCCGCTGCCTCGCGCCGGAAACGCGCCGGTCCGGATCGCCGAAACCGAAGTCGGGATGCTGAACTCGATCGGACTCGCGAACCCGGGTCGCGAGCGGTTCCTCGCCGAGACGCTGCCGCGCCTTCGCTCGCTCGGGCTTCCGCTCTGGGTCTCGGTCGGCGGCTTTGCCGCACGCGAGTACGCGGAGACCTGCGCGCGCCTCGAGGACGTGACGATCGAGCTGAATCTCTCCTGCCCGAACGTGGACGAGGCCCCGGAGTCGGCCGCCGAGATCGTCTCTGCCTGCCGCGCGGCGACCACGCTGCCGCTCTACGCGAAGCTCTCGCCCGCGAATTGGGACATCGCTACGCTTGCGCGCGCGGTCGCCGGCGCCGGCGCCGACGGGCTCTCGCTCGTGAACACGATCCGCGGGCTCGCGCTCGACCTCAGCCTGCGCCCGATCCTCGGCACAAAGACCGGTGGGCTCTCCGGTCCGGCACTGAAGCCGGTCGCGCTTGCGGCTGTCCATGCCTGCTTCCGCGCGACCTCGCTGCCGATTGTCGGGATGGGCGGAGTGCGGTCCGGCCGCGATGCGCTCGAGTTCTTCGCGGCCGGTGCGAGCGCCGTCGCCCTCGGCACGGTGCTCTTCTCGGATCCGTCCGCACCGGCCCGGATTCGCGCCGAGCTGGCCGCCGAGCTGGCCACGCTCGGCCTCTCATTGCCCGCCGAAGCGCGCGGGATCGCGCACGAAGAAGCGTTGCCAAAAAGAAAACACCTCGATCTAGGGTCGAGAGTTTGAAGAAACACCCTGCAAATCCGCTAATTCGGCCTCGTTTGACCGCAGCGACCAAGCTGTTAGACTCGCTCGCGCGATGGCGACCAAGACTCAGGCGACGGCGCCGGTTCGTTCTCTCGATCAGCGAATGGAGGCCCTGGCTCGGGCCAACGACATCCGCGTCCGCCGGGCGCAACTGAAGAAGGACCTGAAGCTAGGCAAAGTCCAGATCGAAGAGATCCTGAACGCTCCGCCCGAATACGTCTCGACGGCAAAGGTGTTCGACATGCTGATGGCCGTGCCGAAGTTCGGCCGCGTGAAGGCTGCCCGCTTCCTGAACCAGTGCCGGATCAGCCAGTCGAAGACCGTCGGGGGACTGTCCGATCGCCAGCGCGCAGAGCTGATTGGGCTCTTCAACCGGTAACCCAGTCTTCGTCGTGACCGGCCCCTCGGGTGCCGGGAAAGGCACGCTCATCGAGGCACTGCTCGACCGCGTGCCCGAGCTCGAGGTCGCCGTCTCCGCGACGACCCGCCTCCGCCGACGCGGCGAGGAGGACGGCCGCGAGTACTGGTTCCTGACCGACGCCGAGTTCGTCCGCCGCGTCCACGACGGCGACTTCCTCGAGCACGTCACCTACGTCTCCGGGAAACGGTACGGAACGCTCCGTTCGGAGGTAGACCGCATCGCCGCGGCCGGGAGAATTCCGGTCCTGGAGCTCGAGACCGAGGGGGCGCTGAACGTGAAGGAGGACGTCCCCGGCGCGGTGACGATCTTCATCACGGCGCCGATCCCCGAGCTCGAGCGGCGGCTGCGGGAGCGGGCGAGCGAGAGCGAGGGCGAGATCGGCGAGCGAATCGGCCTCGCGCGCAAGCAGCTCGCGCAGGCGGACGAGTTCGACTACGTCGTTCTCAACGACGACCTCGCCCGCGCGACTCGGGAGCTGGAGGAAATCGTCCAGCGAGAGGTAGCCGCGGCCGGTACCATGAGCCGGCCGTGATCCATCCGAGAATCGACGAGCTGCTGGAGAACGTGGACTCGCGCTACGCGCTGGTCATTGTCGCCGCGAAGCGTGCCCGGCAGATCAACAACTACCACCACCAGCTCGGTGAGGGGACGTTCGACGAGTTCCCCCCGCTCGTCGAGTCGCGCTCCAAGAACTACTTGACCATGGCCCTCGAGGAGGTCGCCGAGGGCAAGATCAAGTACACGTACAAGAACTAAGTCACAATTCCCACATGGCGCGAGTGATCCTCGGAGTCACCGGCGGGATCGCCGCCTACAAAGCGTGCGAGTTGACGCGCCTGCTCGTCAAGGCAGGGCACGACGTGACGCCCGTGCTCACCGACGAGGCGGAGCGCTTCGTCGCCGCGCGTACCTTCGAGGCGCTTGCGCGTCGCGAGCAGCCGCGCGAGCTCTACCCGCACCTGGTCGAGGCCGACCTGTTCGTGATCGCGCCGCTCTCGGCGAACACGCTCGCGAAGCTCGCCCACGGGCTCGCCGACAACGTGCTCACCCAGCTGGCGCTCGCTTTCACCGGGCCTGTGCTCGTCGCGCCGGCGATGAACGTCCGGATGTGGGAGCACCCGGCGACGGGGGCGAACGTCGAGACGCTGCGCTTGCGCGGGATCGAGCTGATCGGCCCCGAGACCGGGGAGCTCGCCGAGGGGGAGGAGGGCATCGGCCGAATGAGCGAGCCCGAGGCGATCTTCGCCCGCCTGCGCGAGCTGCTCGGCGAATCGGACACGCTGGTCGGGAAGACCGTGCTCGTCACCGCCGGCGGCACGCGCGAGCCGCTCGACTCGGTGCGCTTCGTCGGCAACCGCTCCTCGGGTCGGATGGGTGTCGCGCTCGCCGCGGAGGCGCGCCGGCGCGGCGCGCGGGTGACTCTACTCGCCGCGAACCTGACCGTCCCCGCACCCGGGGGGGTCGAGGTCGTCGAGACGCCGACCGCCGCCGACCTGGCGCGCGAGGCGAAGGCGCGGGCCGGCGCCGATGTCGTGCTGATGGCCGCCGCGGTCGCCGACTACGCGCCCGAGCCCGTCACGGGCAAGCGGCCCAAGTCGGGCGAGAAGTGGCAGCTGACGCTGCACCCGACCGAGGACATCCTGCGTGCGCTCGGCGACTCCAGGAACGGCTCCGTACTGGTCGGCTTCGGCGCCGAGGAGGGCAACGAGGGTCTCGAGCGCAAGCGGCGGATGCTCGCCGAGAAGCAGCTCGACCTCGTCGTCTTCAATGACATCTCGCGCGAGGACATCGGCTTCGACGCACCGGACAACGAGGTTGTTTTGATCGGGGCGGGCGGCGAGCGCAGGGTCGGGAAGGCCCCGAAGGCGCGGATCGCCGCCGAGATCCTGGACGAGGTCGAGCGCCTGCTCTAGAAACAGTGCGGCGTGATCGGACGCGCGCTCGTCGTCGCCGCGCTCGTCGCGGCCGTGCCGGTCGCCGTGCTCACCCACGGCGCGGCCCCGGCCACCGGCGGCGCTGGTGAGGCGAGTGTCGTCCGCACCTCCTTGCCGGCCCGCCACACGCGCTGCAACCGTGTTGCGCACAGCCGATTCGCCTACCACTACCCGATCAAGCCGTTTCGCCGGCAGCATCCGATCCGGGGAAACTTCGGCGATCCGCGGACACTGACGGACGAGGCGTTCGGCACTGACACGCCGCGGAGCCCCGGCTCCTTCACGTTTCACAACGGCATCGACATCTCGGCACCCACGGGGACGCGTGTCTACCCGGTCGTCTCGGGGTACGCGCGGATCGGCTACGGGGACGAGGTGATCGTCGTCGGCACGGACGATCGCGTCTTCCAGTACTTCCACATCCGGCCTCGGATCCAGCCGTGGCAGTTCGTCACGGCCGGCCGCACGGTGCTCGGCCGCGTCCTTCCCGGCTGGCATCACGTCCACCTCACCGAGATCGACGGCTTCAGGGTCCACAACCCGGTCGATCCCGGGCACCTCGAGCCTTACGCCGACCACACCGTGCCCGTCGTCGACGACCTCCAGTTCAGGGACGTGGACGGGGAAGACGTCGATCCGGAGAAGCTGCGTGGACAGGTAGTGGTCGTGGCGAACGCGAAGGACATCCCACCGGTCCCGGTTCCAGGGGAATGGTTCGGCTTCCCGGTCACGCCGGCGCTGGTCGCCTGGTCGCTGAAGAACGCGGCCGGGCAGGCGGTGGTGCCGTCTATGACCGTCGCCGATTTCCGCCAGACCGAGCCGTCCAACCGCCGTTTCTGGGACGTCTACGCCGCCGACACGTACCAGAACTTCCCGGTCTTCGCCCACCACTTCTTCTTTCACCACAGCGGGCGCTACCTGTTCGACCTGACACCCACGCCCCTCGACACGAGTCACCTCCCGAACGGGGCGTACGTGGTGACTGTCCTCGCCGGCGACGTCTGTGGGAACCGCGGCACGCTCAGCGAGCGGGTCACGATCCGGAACGGGTAGGTCTCAGCTGCAGTAACTGCCCGGCGGCGGCGCCTGGCCGGGCCGGAAAAGCACCTCCGTCGGCACGAACGGTCGTCGACCGGAGCCGACCCCGGCGAGCGCGAGCACCTCGCGTCCGCGGTCCCACAGGGCGTGCGCATGTTGCATCTGCGTGACGTAGCCGACCACGGGGCGGCCGAGCAGGCCGGCGAGCTCGGCCAGCCACAGCGCGTGCGCCGATCTCGAGCAGGTCGCGCCGTTGAATTCCCTCTGCTCCTGGACGCTCACACTCCAGACGTCGACGAAACGCATGCCGTGGCGGATCGCGTCGGCCAAACCGTCGAGGTGATTGCTCGGCGAACGCTGTGCGTACGCGGCGGGCAGCTGGGCGAGCGTGCCGCCGATCACGGTCTCGATCTCCCGGCGCGTCTCGTGCGAAGGTGGAAGCGCCTGGTAGCGGGCGGGGAGGTCGAGGTAGCTGTCGACGACGACCAGCACGGCGGGCCGGAGCTCGGGGTGCCTCGCGACCAGCTCCGCGTTCGCAAAGCCGGAGTAGGAGACGCCGACGAGAACGAGCTTCGAGACCTCTGCTCCGCTCGCGCGGAGTCGCGCCGGCACGAGGGCCGCGGCGGCGAGGTAGGCCGGATCGCCCCAGTCCTCCTTACGCGCCTCACGCTCACCGACGCCCTCGTAGCGGTTCGGTCCGTAGTCGAGGCAGAGGCGCGACGCGTCCAGCGCCCGCGCCAGCAGTGCGAGCTGAAGGCAGTAGGGCGGACCGCCCAGCGTCATCAGCAGGAGGTGAGGGCTCTTGCGAGCGTTGGGAGCGAGGTGCACCTCGGCGCGCACGAGTCGCGCCTGTGAGGGCGGGACGAGCGAACCGGCTCCCGGTGCTCCGGCGTGCGCGGCCGACGTCGCGGCCACAGCCGCCGCTGCCGCGAGGCCCAGGGTCGATCGAAGCGCGCGGAGTGCCTGCACGGGCTCAGGCGGGCGGCAGCTTGAACCCGCCGGCGTCCTGGAGCGCGGCGATCCGTGACTCGAGCGGCGGGTGCGTGTCGAACAGCCCCCGCATCGAGGCGCCCAAGCCGGACGCCTGATTGAGCGGGTTCTCGATGTAGAGGTGCGCGACGGCGCGGCTCGCGTGCTCGGTCTCGGTCGTGTCGAGGAGCAGCTTGCGCAGCGCGAGCGCGAGGCCCTCGCCGTCGCCGGTGATCTCCGCTCCAGAGGCGTCGGCGAGGTACTCCCGGCGTCGCGAGACGGCGAGCTGGATCAGGACGGCGGCGATCGGGGCGATCGCGAGCGCCGCCAGGCCGAGGGCGAAGGCGATCAGCCCGGCGGTGCCGCCGCTCTTCCTGCCGCCGCCGAAGATCGAGATCCGGAACAGGAAGTCCGACAAGAGCGCGACCACGCCGACGAGGACGGCGACGAGCGACATCAGCCGCACGTCGCGGTTGCGGATGTGGGAGAGCTCGTGTGCGATCACGCCTTCGAGCTCGCGCTCGTCCATCAGGTCGAGCAGGCCGGTCGTCACGCAGACGTAGGCGGTATCGAGGCTCCGGCCGGCGGCGAAGGCGTTCGGAGCCTTGTCATCGACGATGTACACCGGCGGCGGCTCGGAGAGGCCGGCGGCGATCGCCACGGTTTCGACGACGTGGAAGAGGCGCGGGTACTGGGCTCGATCCGCGGGTCTCGCGCCCGTCGCGGTCGCGACGATCTTGCCCGCGGAGAGCCAGCTGAAGATCCCGTAGACGATCCCGACGATCCCGACCACGACGAGCAGCGACGGCTGGAAGGCATAGCCGAGGATCAGGCCCAACAGGCCGACGAGCACGGCGAACAGAAAGAGCAGCCAGAGCGTCCGCCAGCGATTGGCGCGGATCTGCTCCTGGAGCGTCATGCGCGCGCGAAGCTGACGACCGGCGCGTCGCGCTCGTCCGTCCCGAAGAACTCGCGCTCGTGGAAGCCGAACGGCCGCGCGACCAGGACGGCCGGGAAGGTCTGCTGCACGCTGTTGAAGCGGTAGACCGTCTGGTTGTAGTAGCGGCGGGCCGCGGCGAGCTTGTCCTCGATGTCCGCGAGCTCCTGCTGGAGCGCGAGGAAGTTTTCCGAGGCCCGGAGCTGCGGGTAAGCCTCCGAGACGGCGAGCAGCCGATTCAGCCCGGCGCCGAGCTCGGCGTCGGCCTGCGCCGCCTGGGCGGGCCCCGACGCGCGCTGCAGTGCGGCACGGGCCTCCGTGACCGTCTCGAACGTCTCGCGCTCGTGCTCGGCGTAGCCCTTCACGGCCTCGACCAGATTCGGGACGAGATCGGCGCGCCGCTTGAGCTGCACGTCGATGTTCGCCCAGCCGGTCTCCGTCTCGTTGCGCAGCCGGACGAGGTGGTTGAAGGTCAGCGCGACGAAGAGGAGCAGGAGGGCCGCAACCGCGCCCAGCACGATCCAGAGAACCACGATGGTGATACTAGGTGGGGTGGAAGCCGTCGTGATGGCCGCCGGCGAGGGTCGCCGGCTCCGGCCCCTGAGCGAGCGCTACGCGAAGCCGATCCTGCCGATCGACGGCCGGCCAGTGGTCGTCACCCTGTTGCATGAGCTGCGGGCGGCCGCGATCGAGGGGATCACGGTCGTCACCGGCCATCTCGCGGAGCAGGTCGAGTCTCTGCTCGAAGGCCACGAGGTTCGCTTCGTTCGTCAGCCGGAGGCGCTCGGGTCGGCGGATGCGGTCCGCCGGGGCCTCGGCGGCCTGCCGGCGCTCGTTGTGGGCGCGGACACGGTGTTCACGCCGGGCGACATCGGGCGCTTCGCCGCGGCGCCGGGGCATGCGATCGCCGGCCGGCGCCATCCGCCGCCGTCGCCGCCGCACCGGTACGCGCTGCGGATCGACGACGGCCGGATCACGAAGGTGCTCGACGACGATCCGTCGAACACGCTTGCCGCGGCACCCCTGTGGCGGCTGGGTGAGGACTTCGACCCGGCGCTCCTCGACCGGCTCGGCGGGCCGCCGTACGAGCTCGCCGAGGCGTTTCAGAGGCTGATCGACGCGGGAGAGACCGTGCATGGCGT
>JBKPSO010000201.1:0-6451 GCA_046735055.1 Actinomycetota bacterium | reverse complement strand
ACATGGAGCGCAAGCTGCAACTGGAGCCGGCGGAGGTGCTGGAGGAGGCGCGGTCGGCGGTCGCGTACGCGCAGGGCCGCGTCGACGAGGTCGAGTTCTCGGCCGAGGACGCCACCCGCTCCGATCCGGAGTTCCTTGCCGAGGTCTGCCGGGAGGCGATTCGGGCCGGCGCAACGACGATCAACCTGCCGGACACAGTCGGTTACTGCCTGCCGGCCGAGTACGCGGCATTCCTCGCCGAGGTGCGGCGCCACTGCCCCGAGCTGGACGGCGTCACCCTCTCCGTCCACTGCCACAACGACCTCGGGCTCGCGACCGCGAACACGCTCGCGGGCGTCGCCGCGGGCGCGGGGCAGGTCGAGTGCACGGTGAACGGGATCGGCGAGCGCGCCGGAAACGCCGCTCTCGAGGAGGTCGTGATGGCGCTGCGCGTCCGCGGCGACGAGTTCGGCGTCGAAACCGGCGTCGACGTCGCCGAGATCGGCGCGACCTCGACGCTCGTCTCGAGGATGACCGGTTACGCCGTCCAGCGGAACAAGGCGATCGTCGGCGCAAACGCGTTCGCCCACGAGGCCGGTATCCACCAGGACGGGATGCTGAAGGACGCCGCGACCTACCAGATCATCGACCCGGCCGAGCTCGGGCTGACGATGACGCTGCCGCTCGGCAAGCACTCCGGGAGCCACGCCTTCGCGCGGGCGTGCGCCGAGGCGGGCATGGAGCTCGACGCCGACGAGCTGCGAGCCGCCTTCCAGCGATTCAAGCGTCTTGCCGACGAGCGCAAGGCAGTGACCCTCTACGACGTCTTCGAGGAGGTGCCGTCGGTATGAAGAGCTACACCGTTGCCTGTCTGAGCGGGGACGGCATCGGCCCCGAGCTGATGGCGGAGGCGAGCCGCGCGCTGGCAGAGGCGGGGCGCCTCCACGGCTTCCGCGTGGACGAAGTCCACGCCCCGTTCGCCGGCGAGGCGGTGAGCCGCTACGGCCATCCGCTGCCAGCGACGACGCGCGCGGCGTGCCGTGAGGCAGACGCCGTCCTCGTCGCGCTGACCCGCGAGCCCGCGCTCGAAGGGGTGAAAGCCGAGCTCGACCTGACCTGGCGCGTCCAGCGCGTCCGCCTGCCCGACGGCGATCTGGCGATCGTCAGCCCGCTCACTGACGACGCCGAGGCGTTCGCGGTCGAGCAGGCTTTCGAGCTCGCGCGATCACGCCGCGCGCGCCTGAGCGCCGTCGGCGAAGGTGGTTCCTGGGACGCGCTCGTCGAGCGCGAGGCGGAGCGTCACCCCGGGGTGCTCGTCGAGGGCGCCACGCCCAGCCGTGCGCTGCCCGCGCTCATGGACTCCCCCGACCGCTTCTGCGTGATCGTCACGCAGGCGGTCTTCGCGGAGGTCGTGTCCGACCTCGCCGCGGCGTCGCGCAACGGCTCGCGGATCGTCGCGTCCGGCCGGCTCTCGCCGAGCGGTCCGGGCGTCTTCGGGCCGACGCACGGATCGGCGCCCGACATCGCGGGGCAGGGCGTGGCGAACCCGAGCGGGATGCTGCTCGCCGCCGCGCTGATGCTCTCGGAGGGCCTCGGCGAGCGGGCGGCGGGGCGGACACTCGAGCGGGCAGTCAGCCACGCGATCGCCGACGGGTGGCGGACGGCCGACCTCGCCGGCCGCGGGCCGGCGTCGACGACCCGGGACTTCAACGACGCCGTGCTCGCGATGATGCCGCGCGCCCGCACCGACGTGGAGTTCCTGGCGGAGACGGCGTGAGCCGGATGACCGGCGCCGACGCGGTCCTGCGCTCGCTCGAGGCCGAGGGGGTCGAGGTCGTCTTCGGCCTGCCCGGCGGCGCGATCCTGCCGATCTACGACGCGCTCGCCCGCGGCACCAGCCTGCGGCACGTGCTGACGCGCCACGAGCAGGGCGCCGGCCACATGGCCGAGGGGTACGCCCGCGCGTCGGGCCGGACGGGCGTTGTGTTCGCGACCTCCGGTCCCGGCGCGACGAACCTCGTCACGCCGATCGCCGACGCGTGGATGGACTCGACGCCGCTCGTCTGCGTGACGGGACAGGTGCGCAGCCACCTGATCGGCACGGATGCGTTCCAGGAGTGCGACATCGTCGGCGTGACGACGCCGATCGTGAAGCACTCGTGGCTCGTCCAGGACGCCGAGGAGATCCCGCAGGTGCTGAAGGCCGCCTTCCACGTCGCGCGCACGGGCCGCTGCGGTCCCGTGCTGGTCGACATCCCGCGCGACATCCAGGAAGCGGCAATGGACTTCAGCTACCCGGACGAGGTCGACCTGCCCGGCTGGCGGCCGCCGACGCGGGGCCACCCGCGCCAGATCGCCGAGGCCGCGAAACAGATCGCGGCGGCCGAGCGTCCAGTGCTCTACGTCGGCGGCGGCACGCTCAACGCCGACGCCTGCGCAGAGCTGGTCGAGCTCGCCGAGGTCGGCCGGCTGCCCGTGGTGACGACGCTGATGGCGAAGAGCGCGTTCCCGGAGACGCACGAGCTCCACTTCGGCTGGCCCGGCATGCACGGGCCAAAGTGGTCGAACCTGGCGATGAACAAGTGCGACCTCCTGGTCGCGGTCGGCGCCCGCTTCGACGACCGGGTGACGGGGAAGCTGGCCGCCTTCGCCCCGGGCGCGACCGTCGTCCATCTCGACATCGACGCCGCCGAGATCGGCAAGCTGCGGCGCGCCGACGTCCCCGTCGTGGGTCCGCTGAAACTGGTGCTCGCCGAGCTCGCCGAGCAGCTCCGCACCGTGGAGGCGCACCCGCCCGACGCGTGGCTGCAGCAGCTCGAGGCGTGGCGCGGCGAGTTCCCGCTCCGCTACGGGAACGGCGGCGACACGTTGAAGCCCCAGAAGGTCCTCGAGACGCTCCGCGACCTGACCGCCGGCCGGGACGACGTGGTTTGGACGACCGGCGTCGGCCAGCACCAGATGTGGGCGATGCAGTACCTGCGCTGCGACCGGCCGCGGACGTTCATCACCTCCGGCGGGCTCGGGACGATGGGCTACGGCATACCGGCCGCGGTCGGAGCGAAGGCCGCCCGGCCGGACGCGACCGTCGTCTGCGTGGACGGCGACGGCTGCTTCCAGATGACCTGCCAGGAGCTGGCGACGGCGGTGCTCGAGGACCTGCCGATCGTCGCCGTGGTCGTCAACAACGGGTCGCTCGGGATGGTCCAGCAGTGGCAGACGCTCTTCTTCGAGGAGCGCCACTCACACGTCTACCTGCCCCACGCCGTGCCCGACTTTGCCGCGCTCGCCCGCGCCTACGGCGCGGAGGGGTTCACGGTCTCGGACGAGAGCGAGCTCGAGGGCGCGCTCGCCGAGGCCCTTGCCTGCGGCCGCACGGCCGTAGTCGACGCCCGCGTCGACCAGTCCGAGCTCTGCTTCCCGATGATCCCGGCCGGCGCCGCCGCTCTCGATATGGTCGAGTACGAGAAGCCGGAAGCCGCCGAGGTCGGCGCCGCTTGATCCACACGCTGTCCGTGTTGGTCGAGGACAAGCCCGGCGCGCTCGTGCGAGTCTGCCAGCTGTTCGCACGCCGAGCCTTCAACATCGAGAGCCTCGCGGTCGGCCCGACCGAGCGGCCGGACGTCTCCTGCATCACGCTGCGCGTCAACTGCGAGCAGCAGCCGCTCGAGCAAATCGAGAAGCAGATGCACAAGCTGGTCAACGTCCTGCGTGTGCGGGAGCTCGAGCCCGGCGACTCGGTCGAGCGCGAGCTGGCCCTGATCACGATCGCCGCCGCGCCGGAGCGGCGCGCCGAGCTGATGGCGCTGACCGACGTCTTCAACGCCCGCGTCGCGGACGTCGGCCCCGACAGCCTCGTCTTCGAGGTGATCGGCGAGCCCGAGGAGCTCGACTCGTTCGAGGAGCTCGTCCGCCCGCACGGGATCCGCGAGCTCGTTCGTACCGGCCGCGTCGGCCTGCGCCGCGCCTCGCGCCGCAGCCCTCGTCTCCAGAGAGTCCACTTCTAGGAAGGGAGCTTCGATGGCAACGGTTCACCGCACCGGCGACCTGGGACTGCTGCAGGGCAAGGTCGCCGTCGTCGGCTACGGCAGCCAGGGCCATGCGCACGCCCTCAACCTCCACGACTCCGGAGTCGAGGTCGAGGTCGGCCTCCGCGCCGGGAGCGCGTCGTGGCAGGCGGCGGAGGCGGCGGGCCTCGCGGTCGCGACCGTCGCGGAGGCGACGCGCGGCGCGCAGGTCGTCTCGATGCTCCTCCCCGACCAGGTGCAGCCGGCCGTGTACGAGGAGGACGTCGCCCCGAACCTGGGCGAGGGCGCGGCGCTGCTGTTCGCGCACGGCTTCAACGTCCACTACGGACGGATCGAGCCGCCGGCCCGCCGCGACGTGATCATGGTCGCGCCCAAGGGCCCGGGCCACATCGTCCGCCGCCTCTTCACCGAGGGCTACGGGACGCCGGCGCTCGTCGCGGTCGCGCAGGATGCGAGCGGCGGCGCGTTCGACCTCGCGCTCGCGTACGCGGCCGGGATCGGTGCCACCCGCGCGGGCGTGATCGAGACCACGTTCGTCGAGGAGACCGAGAGCGACCTGTTCGGCGAGCAGGCGGTTCTGTGCGGCGGAGTCACCGAGCTGATCCGGCTCGGCTTCGAGACACTGGTCGAGGCGGGGTACCAGCCCGAGGTCGCCTACTACGAGTGCCTACACGAGCTGAAGCTGATCGTCGACCTGATCTACGAGGGTGGCCTCGCCGGGATGCGCTTCTCGGTCTCGGACACCGCCGAGTACGGCGACCTCACCCGCGGCCCGCAGGTGATCGACGACCACGTCCGCGAGAACATGCGCAAGCTCCTCTCCGACATCCGCGAGGGCTCGTTCGCTCACGAGTGGATCGAGCAGATGAAGACCGGCGAGCCACGGCTGAAGGAGCTGCGCGCGAAGGCCGCGGACGAGCGGATCGAGCAGGTCGGCCGCGAGCTGCGCAGCCTGATGCACCGCGCGGGGAGCGGTGTCGGGGACAGGATGAATCCAGCCCCCGACGCAATTTCCGCGGGCGAGCCGGCCTAGGCGCGCGGCGCTGCGGTCGACTCGCGGACGACGAGCCGAGTCGCGAGCTCGATGCTCATCGCCTCCACCCGCTGGTGCTCGAGCAGGCGCAGGAGCTGGCTCACCGCCATTCGCCCCATCTCGGCGAGCGGCTGACGGACCGTCGTCAGTGCAGGCGTGACGAGAGCCGACTGCTCCGAGTCGTCGAAGCCGGCCACGGACAGGTCGCTCGGGACCTGCAGCCCGCGCGCAGCGGCGGCGCGGAGCGCTCCGATCGCGGCGTTGTCGTTGAACCCGAAGATCGCCGTCGGCGGATGCGGCAGGTCGAGCAGCGCACCGGCCGCCTCTTCGCCGCTCTCGATCGAGAAGTCGGATTCGGCGACGAGCTCCACGGCGGGTAGCACGCCGGCCGCCGCTAGACCGCCGCGATAGCCGTTCAGCCGCTCGGTGGTCGCCATCCAGTCCGGCGGCCCGGTGATCGCGCCGATGCGGCGGTGGCCGAGCGAGAGGAGGTGCTCGGTCGCCGCCCGCGCTCCGGACGCATGCGCAGCCGACACCGCCGGGATGCCGTCGTCGAGCCGGACCCGGGGGTCGACGACGACGAACGAGTAGCCCGTCTGCTTGAGCGCCTTCAGCTCCGAATTCGACTCCTCGGGGAGCGTCAGGATCGCCCCGTCGGTCGTCCCGTGCATCAGCCGGTCGAGCAGCGTCACCTCCCGGTCGTGCTGATGCAGAGTCGGGCAGAGGACGACGCGCATGTCCTGCTCGTAGAGCGCCTCCGCCGCGCCCGAGAGGATGACCGCGAAGTAGGCGGCCTCGACGATCGGGAGCGTGACGCCGACGAGCCCGGTGCGGCCGCCCGAGAGGGCACGGGCGTTCCGGTTCGTGCTGAAGCCGTGCTCGCGCACGACCCGCAGCACCACCTCGCGAGTCTGGGGGGCAACGTCCGGCCGCCCGTTGATCACCCGCGAGACCGTCGCAATCGACACGCCTGCGGCGCGTGCGATCTCGCGGATCGTCGCTCTACCCTGGTCGCTGTTGCCGCCGAAGCGCGCCATCGGGCTATTCAAGCACATCCGACCGGAAACGGTTACAGCGTTTTCCGAGCCACGAGTGCTGCTTTTGGAGACCGCGCGCTTGACTTCGGCGTAACAACCTGTTAACCGTTCCCGGAACACGCGTCAGAGTTGGCTCCCTTCTCCACACCCGAAAGGACGGACACATGAAGAGCCCAGCTCGCTTCTCCCGCAGCGGCCTTCGCGTAACAGGCGCCGTCTCCCTCGCCGGCGGACTGGCCGTCGCGCTCCTGGTGCAGAGCGCGGGCGCCCGGCCGGCGAAGGAGGTCTCAGCCGCGACGGCCTCCGCCGCCCATCGGTGCCTCGTCATGACCGGCTCAGGCGACCCCGCCTTCACCCGGAACTTCAATCCCTATGCG
>JBKPSO010000200.1:0-4286 GCA_046735055.1 Actinomycetota bacterium | reverse complement strand
CGGGGGCTACGAGTCTGGCCAGTCCTTCGTCGACGGGCTCAACCCGGCGATCTGGGTCGGCGCGGTGATCGTCGCGCTCGGCGCGATCGCGGCGCTCTTCATCCCGCGGCGGCGGCGGCCCCAGGAGGTCCAGGAGCTCGTGCTCGAGGCCGCGTAATGATGCGACTTCTACGCGTCAGGACGCCCGAGGAGGTCGCGGCTGCCGCCCCACTCGTGAAGGAGTACGGCGTGTTCATGGCGCTCGAGCTCGCCGCCGCTTAGGAGCAGGGCTTTTCTCGCCGAGCCATACTAGAGCCGCCATGGCGAGGCCCGTTCCCGTCGACCAGACCGTCCCGGCGCTCGAGGTCTCGGTCGTCATTACCGTGTTCGACGAAGCCGGATCGCTCGAGGAGCTCTGCCGCCGGACGGTCGAAGCGCTCGCCGGGCGCGACTTCGAGCTCGTCGTCGTCGACGACGGCTCGACGGACCGCTCGTTCGAGGTCGTCGAGCGGCTCCACGAGGCGGACGCACGGATCCGGGGCGTGCGCCTGAAGCGGAACTTCGGACAGCACCCGGCGATGCACGCGGGCCTTGTCCGCGCCCGCGGCGAGATCGTCGTGACGATGGACGGCGACCTGCAGAACCCGCCCGAGGACCTGCCGAAGCTGATCGCCGCGGTCGAGGGCGGGGCCGACGTCGCCTCCGGCCGCCGGGCGGCACGGCGCGACTCCTGGGGCAGGACGCTGCCCTCGCGTCTGATCAACGGCATGCTCCGCCGCTTCACCGGCGTCGCGATCTCCGACTTCGGCTGCGCCTTCAACGCGTACCGGCGCGAGGCGGTCGAGCCCGTGCTGGACGCGATCGGCAAGCAGAAGTTCACGAAGGCGCTCGTCCTCTCGACCGGCGCGAGCGTCGTCGAGGTCGACGTCGGGCACGCGCCGCGCGCGGGGGCCTCACGTTACTCGCCCCTTCGGCTCGTGAGCACTGCGCTGCACGTGCTCGCCGGGTTCTGGCCGCAGCCGATCCAGTGGATCGGCCTCGCGCTCGGGGCGATCTGCACGCTCGGCGCGACCGCGCTCGGCTGCTGGGGCGTCATCTACTGGATCGACCACTCGAACTTCCCGGGGCCGCTCTTCGGCGGTGTCGCGATCCTGTTCGTCCTCGGCGTCCAGGGCTTCATCCTCGCCCTCGTCGGCGAGTACCTCGGCCGGATCCAGCGCGACGTGAGCGGCCGCCCGCTCTACACGGTCGAGAAGGAAACTTGAGTCGGTCGAACCACCTCATCAGGGATCGTCGAGCGCCGCGGTAATGCGGAGGGCCTCGGCGTCCTATCGAGCCACCACTTCCGCGCTGTCTGCCGCACTGGGCGCCATGTTCCTCGTAGGGTTTCGGGCGACATGAAGCGAGTGCTCGTCACGGGCGGCGCCGGGTTCATCTCCTCGGGGTTCGTGCGCCACCTGCTCGCGGCGACGCCGTACGAGGTCGTCTCGCTGGACGCGCTCACCTACGCGGGCAACCTGGAGAACCTCGCCGACATGATGGCGCATCCGCGGCTCTCGTTCGTGCACGGCGACATCCGCGACCGCCACCTCGTGCGCGCGCTCGTCGCCGAGGTCGATGTGATCGTCAACGCGGCTGCCGAGTCGCACGTCGAGAAATCGATCGAGGAGGGCGCCTCCGAGTTCGTGACCACGAACGTCGAGGGCACCCAGATCCTGCTCGACGCGATCCGCGAGACTACGGTCGAGCGCTTCATCCTGATCTCGTCCAGCGAGGTGTACGGCACGGCCGAGTACGCGCCCATGGACGAGCAGCATCCGCTGAACCCGCGCAGTCCGTACGCGGCGACGAAGGCTGGCGCCGACCGGCTCGCCTACAGCTACTTCGTCACCTACGGACTGCCGATCGTGATCGTCAGGCCGTTCAACAACTACGGGCCGCGACAGCACCCGGAGAAAGTGATCCCGCGCTTCGTGACGCAGGCGCTCACTGATACGCCGCTGACGATCCACGGCGACGGTCACGCGAGCCGTGACTGGCTCTACGTCGACGACGACGCCGAGGCGATCGAGGCGATCATCGCCGCCGACGTCGACTCGATCGCCGGCGAGGTGATCAACGTCGCCACCGGGCTCGACCTCACGGTCTCGCAGATCGCCGACGCCGTGCTCGATCTGCTCGGCAAGCCCACGTCGCTCAAGTGCTACGTCGACGAGCGGCTCGGCCAGGTCGATCGCCACATCGGCTCGACCGACAAGGCCGGGCGTCTGATCGGCTGGCGCGCGCGAACCTCGTTCGAGGAGGGGCTGGCGCGTACCGTCGAGTGGTATCGCGAGAATGACGGCTGGTGGCGGGGCATCCTCCAGAAGGAGCAGCGCGTCTTCTCGTCCTAGGGGCGGGCCCCGGGCAGCTCGGGCTGCTCGAGGCGGCCCGCGCGCGTGATCTGTATGTGGTCGCGGCAGACCGCGATCCATCCGCGCCGGGATTCACCTTCGCAGACCGGCGGGCGATCATCTCCGTCGAGGACGAGCCGCAGCTCGACCGGCTGGCGACGGCCGAGCGCGTCGACGGGCTGATCGCGCCAGGAATCGACTGGCCGGTCGCGATCGCGGCCCGGATCGCCGAGCGGCTCGCGCTGCCGCACCCGATCGACCCGGCGACGGCGGTGCTGGCGACCTCGAAGCCTCGCCAGCGAGAGCGTTTCACCGAGGCCCGCGTGCCGCACCCGCGCCACGTCGTCTGCGCGACGATCGAGGAGGCGGCGGCCGCGGCGGCGGCCTTCGGCTACCCCTGCGTCGTCAAGGCGCCCGACCGCCAGGGGCAGAAGGGGCTCGTCCTGGTTCGCGACGAGTCGGTGCTGGCGGATGCCTTCCAGCTCGCGCTCGCGGAGTCGCGGAGCAGCGTCGTCCTCGTCGAGGAGCTCGTTCCCGGGCGCGAGGTGACGGTGAACGCCTTCTCGGTGGAGGGGCGCTTCACGCCGCTGACGATCACCGATCGCGTCGTCGCCGAGCCGCCCGCGTTCGGCGTCGCGCTCGCCCACGTCTGGCCGAGCTCGCTCACGCCCGTGGAAGTGGGCGCCGCGGTCGAAGCGGCCCGCGCGGCGGCGGACGCGCTCGGCCTGCGTGAAGGGCCGACGTACACGCAGGTCGTCGTCGGCGAGCGTGGTGCGCACGTCGTCGAGCTGGCCGCCCGGCTGGGCGGCGGTCACGACGCGGAGCTGTGCGCCGCCGCGCTCGACGTCGACCCGAACCGTCTCGCGCTGGCCGCAGCGCTCGGCGAGGCTGTTACCGACGAGCAGCTCCGCCCCGTGCGTGCCGCGGGAGGCGCCTGCGTCCGCTTCCTCGTTCCGAAGCCCGGCGAGCTCCGTGAGGTCGTCGGTGTCGAGGATGCGGAGGCGCTGCCGGGGATCGGTTGGGTGCGGGTCTACCGGACGCCCGGCGCCGTGCTCGGCCCGCTACGGCGCGGCTCCGACCGCGTCGGCGCGGTGCTCGCCGTCGGCGACTCGCGGGAGGAGGCGCTCGAGCGCGCTGACCGGGCGGCCGACTGCGTACGCTTGGTCACTGCCGATGCCCCCGAACCTGTCGTCCAAGCGAGCTAGCTTCCTCGGGTTCCAGCCTCCCGCCGTCGGCGACGAGGAGATCGCGGCCGTCACCGATGCGATCCGCTCGGGCTGGCTGACGACCGGCCCGCGGGCCGAGGAGCTCGAACGCCGCTTCGCGGAGTACGTCGGCGCGACGCACGCGCTCGCCGTCTCCTCCGGAACCGCGGCGATGCACCTCGCGCTCCTCGCGCTCGGGATCGGGTCCGGGGACGAGGTGATCACGACGCCGATCACCTGGCCCGCGACCGCAAACGTGATCGTCCACGCGGGCGCGACGCCGGTCTTCGCCGACGTTCGCGACTCGGACCTGAACGTCGACCCGGAGCGCGTCGCCGAGCTCGTCACCCCCCGGACGAAGGCAATCATGCCCGTCCACCTGTACGGCCAGCCCGCCGACCTCGACCCGCTGTGGGCGCTCGGCCTCCCCGTCGTCGAGGACGCGGCGCACGCGGCGGAGAGCGAGTACCGCGGCCGCAAGATCGGCGGCCTTTCCGATGCGACGTGCTTCTCGCTGTACGCGACGAAGTCGGTCGCTGCCGGCGAGGGCGGGATCGTGACGACGAATCGCGACGACCTCGCAGAGCGCGTGCGCGACCTGACGATCATGCGCCGCGGCCACGGATCCCTCTACGACATCGTGGTGCCCGGGTACAAGGCGAACCTGTCCGATGTGCTCGCCGCGATCGCGCTCTGCCAGCTCGACAAG
>JBKPSO010000199.1:0-14584 GCA_046735055.1 Actinomycetota bacterium | reverse complement strand
CGGCCTACGACGAGCAGATGGGGCAGCAGCAGGCCTATGAGGCCCAGCAGGCTCCTCCCGCGGACGACAAGACCGCGGAACTGCAGAACCTGGCCCAGCTCCACAGCCAGGGAGTGCTCACGGACGAGGAGTTCGCCGCGGCGAAGGCGAAAATCCTGGGGATCTAGCGCCGGCGGTTTTTCCGGGCCGCGTGGGCCAGGTCGAGGCGTACACCAGGCTGGCGGGGGTCTATGACGAGATCGTCGTCGATCCCTGCCATGGCGCCTGGGCGTCCTTCCTCCACGAGCTCTGGAGCGATGACGAGCACGGCGTGCACAACGTGCTCGACGTCTGCTGCGGCACCGGGCTGCTCGCAGGCGAGCTGGCTGCGCTGGGGTACCAGGTGGTTGGCCTGGATGGTTCCGAGGCGATGCTCGCCCGCGCCCGTCGACGGCTCCGGCCGGAGGTGCGGCTCGTACGATCGACGCTTCCCGCACTGGCCGTCGAAGGCGTATACGACGCTGCGGTCTGCACGTTTGACGGCCTCAACTACCTCACTCCGGCCGATCTCCGCTCGACGTTCGCCGCCCTGTCCCCTCGCCTCCGCCCGGCCGGATGGCTCGTCTTCGACGTGCACACGGACGCGATGATGGCGTTCACGGCCTCCCGACCCGTCGTGCACGGCGAGGAGGGTGACCACCGGTTCGTGATCAGCAGCGTCGTCGACATCCGCGCGCGTACCTGCGACACTCGCATCGAGATCGTTCCGTTGTGCGGCAGCGGCGCCTTCAGCGAGCACCACCGGCAGTACTTCCATCGGGCCGCGGACATCCGGTCCTCGCTCGTCGACACGAGATTCGAAGTGACCGCGGTCAGGGACGGCTACTCCGAGCGTCCGGCCGACGCCTCCGCTCTGAGCGCGACCTGGATCGCCCGCCGTGCCTCGGCCTGCGCGAGTAGGGTGCGCACATGAGCACGAGCGGCCGGCGCTGCACCCTCTGCCAGGCTCCGGCGTCGCTGACCGGCAATTCCCGGCTGCTAGGGCAGTACCGCGAGTACCGCTGCGAGCGCGGCCACACCTTCTGGAGCTGGTCGGTGCCGACGCCGCCCGTGCGGCGCCGGAAGGGTGCCGGTTCGTAGGCTTCGCCGCTTTCGGCGCAGCCTGTCTCTGGGAAGTCTCATGACAACCCTAGTGTCTGCAGGTACTCATACGACTCGCGCATGGCGTTGGTGACGTCGTCAAGGGGCGGCCATGGCTCTCCCTGAAACTCGAGCTCCACCGAATACGGTCCCGTATAACCACCATCGCGCAATATCCCAAGCACTTGTCCAAAATTGACCACACCTTGACCGAGCGCCGGGAAATCCCAGTTGCCTTTGCCACCACGAGTATCCTTTAGATGGACATGGGCTACATGGGGAACGATCTTCGGAAGGTCATCCACCGCCGTCGTTCCTGAATAGAACTCTACGTTCGCCGTGTCGTAGTTGACTTTGATGGATTCGCGGCCAATCTTCTCGAGCAATGTCATCGTCTGGTCGCCCGACGCCATGATGTCACCGTGGATCTCGAGAGCAACAATCATCCCGCTGGCCTCCGCTGCGTCCGCGAGTTCACCAACGTTCCTGAGAAATGCGGCTTCGTCTTCCTCCTGTCCTGCGTGACCGCCGATCGCCGTGTTCACGATGGGGATTCCGCTGTCCTCTGCCCAGCGCACGGCTCTGACTCCGTACTCAAGCCCTTCTCGCGTCGTGAGGTCCGAGTGTGCGCTCAGGCTAACTGGAACTAGCCCGTACTCCTCGAGCTTCTCGTGCAGTCTCTGCGTCTGACCGAGCTCTACGTGTTCTGTCCATCCTCGCACCGCCGATACTTCCACGTGTTTGAAGCCCGCGCCGCTGATTCCGGCTAGAGCTTCGTCGAAGCCGTACGTGTGGTAGCTATTCGTGTGTCCTGCTAGCAGGTTGTGCATATGCCGCTCACCCGAGACGTCGGACCGAGCTCGAGCCAGGAAACTGCCTCAGACACCCTCGGACTCTCGAAACGATGCCAACGTCTTTAGCATGCTCGCCGACTTCACTCACCGCCTCGGCAACGACGCCCCACATCCAACCATGTCGCTCTTGGGCAACCTGCTGGTACGGCTCCAGGCCAGGGCGCCTGGCGCATCTGTAGCGAACGCACATGCTTAAAGTCGCGATCCTGGGCTGCGGCTTCATGGGTACGGCACACGCGGCGAGCTACAACACGCTTCAGGATCGCGTCACACTGCACACCGTCTGGTCGCGATCCCACGAGCGCGCTGACCGCTTGGCCCGCGAGGTCGGAGCCAAAGCGGTCGCTGACCTGCTTGCTGCAGCCACGGACCCAGATGTTGACGTCGTCGATATCTGCCTCCCAACCCACTTGCACCGCGAAGCTGCTGAGGCCGCACTCGCTCAGGGCAAGCACGTGCTCCTCGAGAAACCCATCGCTCTCACGCACGAGGACGCAGATGCGATCATCCTGGCTGCTGAAAAGAGCCCGAGCATCTTCATGGTCGGGTTGACTCTTCGCTTCTGGCCGGAATATGTCGAACTCCAACGGCGAATGGCCGCTCGCGAGCTTGGCCAACCCTTAGTTGTAAGCACGCAAAGGCTGTCGCCGCCAGCCGATTGGAACGATTGGATGGCCCGCCCAGAACTCTCCGGAGGCGTCGCAGTAGATTTGCTCATTCACGATTTCGACCAGATGAATTGGCTGCTGGGCAAGCCACGCACCGTGTTTGCCCGCGAACTCACGGCAGGACACGTCATTGCGACGGTGGACTACGGCGGGGCTTACGGAACCGCCGAGGGCGGGATGCGCATGCCGACGTCCTATCCATTTTCGAGCAAGATCCGCGTACTCTGCGATGCCGGAGTTGCCGAGTATTCCTTCGAGGCAGCCGCAGCCGCAAACGGCGGAAACATCGGTGAGATCGATACAACAGCCCCCGGCCTCAGACTCTACTCGTCTGGAGGGATGGTTGAAACCGCAACGGCCCCGCCTGCGACAGACCCTTGGCAACCGGAGATCCTCTACTTCATCGAATGCGTGGAGCAGAACCGCACGCCCGAGCGAGGGACAGGCGAGCAGGCCCGGCAGGCCCTCTCGGTCTCGATAGCCGCTAATCGGTCTATTCGGAGCGGTCGTCTCGAACCGGTCTAGAGCTCGAGGCGGGGCGGCCACCGGAGAGTCACACGTCGAGACGCGCGTCCTCCAGGTCGAGGTCGCGCGTCAGGCGGTGCATGACGTCGTCGTTGATCACGCGGTCGCGGCGGAGCGCGTAGATTGCGGCGCGCTCCGCCTCGAGGAGCTCCCTGCGGACATGCTGGAAGGACGTCGACCGCTCCTCGATGCCGTCGTCGTCGCCGCCCTTGCCGAGCCGAGCCGCGAACCGGTCCTCCCGGAACTGGTATGCACCGCGCAACCGCTCCGCGGTGTCCTCCCGCACGGCGTCCTCGGCGATCAACTCGTCGAGCCGGGCGAGCGCGGCCCGGGCCGCATGGATCCGCGCCTTTGCCTCCTCACGCTCGGCGGTGTCGTCGGACTCCACGCCGAGCAGCCTGATCACGGCGGGGAGCGAGAGCCCCTGGACGACGAGAGTGCCGAGGATCACGCAGAAGGTGAGAAAGACGATCAGATCACGCTGCCCCAGCGGCCGGCCGGCGTCCGTCGTCAGCGGCACGGCGAGCGCGGCGGCGAGCGAGACCGCGCCGCGCAGACCCGACCACGAGACGATGAACGCCCACGAGAACGGGGGGTAGGGATCGCGGGCGCGCAGGCGCGGCGAGAGCCAGCGCGGCAGGTACCCGGCGACGGGAATCCAGAAGATGCGTGCGGCGACGACCGTCCCGAGGACGAGCAGGGCGTCGGCCACGAGCGTCCCGTGCGCTGTGCCCCCGAGGCGGTCGAGGATCTGCGGGAGCTGCAGCCCGACGAGCGCGAACAGCAGCGCGTTGATGACGAAGGTGAAGATCTCCCAGACCCCGTTTCCCTGGAGGCGCGTCTGCACGGAGGTGAGCTCGGGGGTTCGCCACCCCATGTAGATGCCGGCGGTGACGACCGCGAGCACGCCAGACGCTCCGGCGGCGTTCGCCGGGATGAAGACGAAGTAGCCTGTCAGCAGCGCGATCGTTACCTCGAGCGGCGGGTTGTCGAGCCGGCGCCGCACCTCGGCGATCACGAACGCGATCGCCAGGCCGATGCCGACACCGCCGGCGATGCTCCAGACGAAGCGCAGGCCGGTGTCGGCGAGCGAGAACGACCCTGCGACCGCCGCGCCGACCGCGGCCTTGTAGAGAACTAGCGCGGTCCCGTCGTTGACGAGGCTTTCGCCCTCGACGACCGCGACGACGCGCCGCGGGACACCGAGGCGCCGCATGATCTGTGTCGCGGCCAGTGGATCGGTTGGCGAGACGACCGCACCGAGGACGAACGCCGTGCTCCACGAGAAGTCGTCGATCGCCTCATGCGCAACGACGGCGACGGCGCACGTCGTGACGATCACCAGCCCGATCGAGAGTAGGCCGATCGTCCGCGCGTTCGTGCGCAGGTCTCGAAGCGACGTGAAGAAGGCTGCGGAGTAGAGGAGCGGCGGGAGCACCGCGACGAGGACGACGTCCGGCGGGAGGGTAATCGACGGGATCCCGGGCACAAACCCGAGCGCGAGCCCACCGAGGACGAGGAAGATCGGATAGGGGACGTGGATCAGCGGTGCGGCGATCAGCAGCGCCGTGATCGCGAAGAGGAGCCCGAGCAGGATGAGCTGATCGTGCGTGCCGAAGTGCACGGCTTGACCCTATGCGTCGGATCCGGGAAGTAGAGCGCTGACTGAGTGGACTGGATCGCGCTCGCCTCGTCGACCAGATCGGCGACGACCGGTTGTCTTGACCACGGCCCGAAGCGGTGTAACACTCGCCGTCGGCAGCGAAGGGGGGCCACTCGTGAGGACGGCATCTCGCGCTGCGAACAGCTCTACCTGACGCTTCCCGACGGTTGGGGCGAGGCGCACCGGGCGAAGCTGCGCTCCGGCGACTCGTCCACGAGGCGAGTGGTGAGACCGTCTTCGACCGGTGGATGGAGTGCAACGAGCCCGTCGGCGCGGAGGGTTACCGCCTAGGAGGTCGGTCATGCGGTGGCCCGGCGGGGCTAGGATCGCGTCGATGGCTGCGCATCATCGTGTCCGGATCGAATACTGCGTCCCCTGAGGCGCGCTCCCGAACGCGACCGGTCTGGTCACGCGGATCCTGGAGGAATGGGAGGCAGTGCTGGACGCCGTCGAGGTCGTCCCCGGGACGGGCGGCGTCTTCGACGTCCACCTCGACGGGGATCTCGTCTTCACGAAGGCGATGCTGGGGCACTACCCGGAGCCGGACGATGTCCTGCCGCTCCTTCGCAAGCGCCTCAACTGATCCCGGACGCCGGTTCTTCACCTGGACCAAGAAGAACACCGAGCCGGTGGCGCCTTCGTCCACCACCCCCACAAGCTTTCCGCCTGGCCTCGCGGCTTCCGCGTACGACCCGTAGGAGAGGCTTCAACCTAGAAGCGCTCCGTGCTCGGTGCTCCATCAACCTACGACAAGGCCCGTCCGCCTGCAAGACCCGCTCACAAGCGTTTCCCGCAACGAGCGGACGAAATCGGGCCGGCCAGCAGTTAGCCGTTCAAGTCGATGACCATGCCCTCTCGGGCCAGCACCGGTGGAGGCCGCTTGCCTCCGGTGAGCTCACGAGCGCGAGCCTCCAGCAACTCGAGTGTGCGGTCGGAATGTTCGGGCTCGTGGTGGAACAGCACCAGACGACGAGCGTCTACGGCGCGACAGAAGCCGACGGCGTGGGCGACGCTCGAGTGCCCCCAGCCGATTTTCGCGTCGTACTCCTCGTCGAAGTACTGCGCGTCGTGCAGCAGGAGGTCGGCGCCGCCGGCAAGTGCTCCGCCCGAGATCCAGTCCGGCGACCTCCCTTCGATACCCGTCAGCGCCGGTTCGTGGTCCGGGAGATACGCCAGAGTCGACCTGCCGGTCTCGAGTCGGAAGCCGAGCGTCGGCCCTGGATGGAGCACGAGGTCGGCAAAGAGCGAAATCCCTTCGCTTCGCCACGGGTCCCCGGGCAGGTCGTGGAAGGTGACTCGAGCGGGGACATCGCGAAAGTCGACCGGGAAGAGCGGCGGCGAGAAGGCGCGCAGAATGCGTTCGCGCAGGCTCAGCACCGGAGATCGAGGGCCCCAGACATCCAGCGTTACCTTCTCGTCCCAGAGCGGCGCGAAGAAGCGTAGGCCTTCGAGATGGTCCAGGTGGAGGTGTGTCAGGAAGAGGTGGATCTGCCGGGTACCCCGTCGGACGAGGTCGAGACCGAGCGCGCGGATGCCGGTGCCGGCGTCCAGCACGAGTGCCGGTCCGCCTCCCGCCAGCACCTGTACGCATGAGGTATTGCCACCGTATGTAACGGTGTTCGGCCCGGGCGTCGCAACCGAGCCGCGACAGCCCCAGATCTTCAGTCGTACCGACACCGGTCTAGACACGCCAGAAGATCACGACGATGCCGACGAACTCCTCCGTATGCGCGAACAGAGGAAACGCAGTCACTTCGATTTCCCGCTCGACGCCGTCCGCACTCGTGACCAGATATCGAAGATGGGCCGGGCGGCGCTCGTCGAGCGCGATCCGGGCCGGGCGACGCTCAGGCGGAATTGGTTCCGAAGCGAGTGACCTCGCCTCGAAGACGCCGAGCCAGTCGTCGAGCAGCGTCTCGCCTACCTCCGCAAAGCGTCTGCCTATAACGCCTTCCGCCGCCTCGTTGTAGAAGACCAGACACCCGCGCGCGTCGGCGACCAACGTCGGCGTCGACAGGTTCGAGGCGAACTCACGCGCGAGGATCAAGACGAGATGCTTTTGACGCGTATCCACTCGAACGTCGCCCGCCCGACCATACAAGGCGGTCGGATCCCGAACCAGCGCAAGAGCTACCTCGACCTCGGTGACGGCACGCCGCCGTGTCTCGGGCACAACACGCGGACCCGCGGCGGGTTCTAGTCAGTCGGCCCCGCCGGCGGGCGCGAGCGCGCTCTCGCCCGGTTCAGGAGCGCTGATGTCGAGGTCGTCGCCGCGAACGGCGAGACGGGTGTAGCGACCGGCCGCCAGGATCAGGTCCTCGTGGCGGCCGGACTCGACGATGCTGCCGTGGTCGAGCACGATGATCTGGTCGGCGTCGCGGACGGTCGAGAGCCGATGCGCGATCGCGATCGTCGTCCGGCCTACGGAGAGGCGGACGAGCGCCTCCTGCACGAGCCGTTCGGTCTCCGTGTCCAGTGAGCTTGTCGCCTCGTCCAGGATGAGGATCGGCGGGTTGCGCAGAATCGTGCGGGCGATCGCGATCCGCTGCTTCTCGCCCCCGGAGAAGCGGTAGCCGCGTTCGCCGACGATCATGTCGTAGCCCTCGGGCAATGCTTCGATCACGTGGTGAATCCGCGCGGCCTTGGCGGCCATCTCGATCTCCTCGTCTGTCGCCTCCGGCTTTGCGAAGCGAATGTTCTCGCGCACCGAGGCGTGGAACAGGTACGTCTCTTGCGAGACGACACCGACCAGGTCCGCCAGCGCTTCGAAGCTCAGGTCGCGGATATCGACGCCACCGATCGTGATGCTTCCACGGGTGACGTCGTATAGGCGTGCGGCAAGGTAGCCAAGCGTCGTCTTCCCCGACCCCGTCTCCCCGACAAGCGCGGTGGTCGTGCCCGCCCTCACGGTGAAGGAGATGTCCTGGAGTGTCCAGTCCTCGCCGTAGCGGAACCAGACGTGATCGAACACGACATCGCCGGCCTCTCCCGCAGGCAGGGCGTGCGGCTTCTCCTTGATGTCGATCGGCTGGTCGAGGTACTCGAAGATCCGGTCGAAAAGCGCAAGCGATGTCTGTACGTCGAGGCCCACTCCGAGCAACGAGCCAACAGGGAAAAAGAGTCGCGTCTGAAGCGTCGTGAACGCGACAAGTATCGGGATCGAGATCGCATCTGATCCGTGCGCGAGCGCCAGCCCGCCGAACCAGTAGACGGCGGCCGGCATGATCGCAAAGCTCGTTTGGATCGCAGCCATTACCCAGCGGCCGGCCATCCGCTGGCGAACCTCGAGATCGGCGAGTCGCTGCGAGTCTGCCTCGAACCGGTCGGCGAGCTCGTCCCCCCGCCCCATCGTCTTCCCGAGCAGGATCCCCGAGACCGAGAGCGATTCCTGCACCAGGCTGGAGATATCCGCAAGTGTCTCCTGCGTCGTCTTTGCGATCCTCCGCCGCTCGTTTCCCACCCGGCGCGTGAGCAACACGAAGAACGGGATCAACGCAAAGGCGAACAGAGCGAGCTTCCAATTCAGCACGAGCATTCCCACCATCGTTGCGGCGACAGTCGTCACGTTCGATGCGATCGAAGTAGCAGTGTTCGTGACCACGTTTTGGACTCCGCCGATGTCGTTCGAGATCCGGGATTGCACCTCGCCCGTCCGCGTCCGTGTGAAGAAAGCCAGTGATAGGCGCTGCAGATGCCGGAAGACCCTGGCGCGCAAGTCGTGCATCACCCGCTGGCCGACCTGATTCGAGAGCAGCGTTTGAATCACGCCAAGCGCACCGGTCACGATTGCGATCGCGATCATTGCGCCGGCGTTCAGTGAGAGCGCCGTTGTGTCGTTGCGAGCAATTGCCTCCAGAACGTGTTTGAGCAGGAAGGCGGGGACGACGCCGAGTCCCGCAGAGACGACGATCAGCAGGAGGACTCCACCGAGCCGCAACTTGTACGGCGTGAAGAGCGGGCCGATGCGGCGCAGATTCGCGCGACGAACAGCCGGGTCGGCAGGCCGCTCGGGCACTGCGTCCGACGAGTGGAAGAACATCCCCATACAGGATCAGAGTACGTATGGCGATGGGAGCGACGCGTTGACCGTGACGAACCCGTCAGCACAGCGCAGCCACGCGAGCTGCGTGCGCTAAAGCGTGCCGCGCGGTTGCGCCTCCCTTGGCGCTGTGCTATCCCCGCGGGGGAAGTGTCGGGAACGACTCCAGAGCTGACCAGACCTATCGTCGGCCGCGAGACGGAGCTCTCGCTGCTGGAGACCTTCCTCGATCCGGCCGGTCCACAGGGGGCGTTCGTCCTCACGGGCGGGCCGGGCATCGGAAAGACGACGCTCTGGGAGGCGGGAATCGACCTGGCCCGACGTCGTGGGTTTCGGGTGCTCCCGACGAGGGGGAGCGGCGCTGAGACCCGACTCTCGTTCGCGGGCCTGATCGACCTGCTCGACGGGGTCGGGCCGGAGGAGCTGGCGGACCTGCCGGCTCCGCAGCTGCGCGCCGTCGAGGTCGCGCTGCTGCGCGCCGAGCCGAAAGGCGACCCGCCGCCGCAGGCTGCGATCAGTGTCGGCTTCCTGAACGCGGTGCGCGCATTGGCCGCTCAGAAGCCTGTGCTGATCGCGGTCGACGATGTCCAGTGGCTCGACACTGCTTCCGCGGAGGCCGTCGCGTTCGTGGTCCGCCGCCGCGACGGCCAAGCAGTCCGCTTCCTGTTCGCCAAGCGTTCGCGCACCTCGTCTTTCCTCGAACGGGCGCACGGGCCGAAGGGGCTGCACCGTCTCGAGCTCGCCGCACTCAGCCTCGGCGCCATCCAGCGGCTCCTTGCCGACCGGTTGGCGTTGAGCCTGCCCCGGCACGTCCTGCGCCGCGTGGTGGAGTCGACGCTGGGCAACCCGCTGTTCGCGCTCGAGCTCGGGCGCATGCTCGCGCAACGCGGGCCCCTGGGGATCGGCGAGGACGTGCCACTCCCTCAGACGGTTGACGAGCTCCTTGGCTCCCGTGTGGCGGCGCTGCCGGCCCCGGCGCGCAGGCTGGTGCTCGCCGTCGCTCTGGGCGGCGACCTTCGCACGTCGCAGGTCGCGGAGATCGGCGCGCCGGCTGCGCTCGACGCCGCCGTCGCGTCGGGTGTGCTCCTGGTCGACGGCGACTGGGTGCGCCCGGCACACCCGCTCTTCGCCACGGCGGCAAAGAGCGGCGCGCGCCTGAGCGAGCAACGCGAGCTCCACCGAGCCCTGGCGCAGCTCGCCTTCGACGAAGAATCTCGCGCGCTTCACCTCGCGCTCGCGACCGACCGTCCCGACGAAGAGCTCGCGGCTGCGGTCGCGGCCGCAGCCGCCGACGCGTCGGCGCGCGGCGCCCGCCCGGATGCCGTGGTGTTGGCCGAGCATGCGCTGCGCCTGACACCCCCTGCCTCGGCCGAGCGCAACGAACGCCTGCTCACGCTTGGCGCGTACCTTGTACAGGCCGGCGAGCTCCAGCGGGTGACCGATCTGCTCTCCCCGGAAGTCGATGCGCTGCCTCCAGGCGCAGTGCGGGCGCGGGCGCTGATTCTTCTCTCCGAGGGTGGGGTCAGGAGCAACGACGAGATCCGGCGATATCTCGTCGACGCGCTGTCCGAGGGCGCGCATGACGTGCGGCTGCGCGCGATCGTCCTCGCCGAGATCGTGAGCAACGACGTCCTGGCGCGCGTCGAGGGGATCGGCGATGCGGAAAAACGGGCGCTGGAAGCGGTCGAAACCGGGCGCGACGCAGGGCCGGAGGTCGAGCGGATCGCCTTGAACGCACTCGCCTGGGCCCGCAGCCTCCGTGGACGACCGATCGAAGACCTCTGCGAGCGCTTCCGCGACGTGTCGGACGCCGTCCCGTACCTTGCCGTCTCCCCGGACCGGATCGCCGCTCAGCGGCTCGTGTGGCGGGGAGACGTCGTCCAGGCGCGCGCGATCCTGACACGATTGCTCTCGGTCTCCGATGAGCGCAGCGAGCCCGTCTCGTACGCGCTTCAGCGCCTGCACTTGTGCGAGCTCGAGCTGCGCGCCGGTGCGTGGGACGAGGCGACGCGGTTGCTCGACGAGTGGTCCCGCGACGGAGAGCTGTTGATGGCCTGGTCGTGCTACGACCGCTGCCGTGCGCTCCTGGCCGCCGGTCGGGGCCTCCCTGACGAGACGCAGCGATTGGCGGCGGAAGCGCTCGCGCTGGCGCAGCGAACCGGCCTGTACTGGGACGTCCTGGATGCGTTGCGGGCGCGGGGCATCGGCGCGCTGCTCACGAGGGACCTGAAGCTCGCGGAGGAGAGCCTGGGGCGTATCTGGGAGCACGTCCAACGCGAGGGGGTCGAGCCCGGCGTGTTCCCGGTCGCGCCCGATCTCGTCGAGGCACTCACCGAACTCGGGAAATGGGGCGAAGCACAGGCAGTCACGGATCGCCTGCGCCGACTCTCCGAGGAGCTCGACCATCCCTGGGGTCTGGCGACCACGAAACGGTGTGCGGCACTCGTGCAGCTGGCATCGCGGAGCGATGGCGGGGAAGCGGCAACGGAACTGGCGGAGGCAGCGAAGGCGTACGGAGCGCTCGGCCTGCGTTTCGATCGGGCGCGTTCGCTGCTCAGCCTCGGCCGGGCGCAGCGCCGGCTGAAGAAGTGGGGTGCGGCGCGGGCCTCGCTCGAGCAGGCGGCGGCCGAGTTCGATGAGCTGGGCTCGCCCGGCTGGGCCGAGCAGGCACGCTCTGAGCGCGCTCGGGTGGGCGGGCGCCGTCCGCAAGCGACAGGGGAGCTGACGCCGGCGGAGCGCCGGGTGGTGGAGCTGGCGGCGGACGGGTTGGCCAACAAGGAGATCGCGCGCGACCTGTTCGTGAGCGTGCGCACCGTCGAGGTTCACCTCAAGCACGCCTACGCGAAGCTGGGTATCCGCTCGCGGACGCAGCTCGCGCGTCGCCTTTCCGAGCGCGCGACGTAGCTCACCTGCGCGCACCGAAGTAGGGAGCACGCCTGGACTGCGATGTCGCCGCTAGGCCGCGCCGCGGACTGCGGACTGTGTCGCGGGAGTGTGGAAGATCGCGGCGGTGACGATCGCGCGGGCGTTGAGGCTCGGTTGGTCTTGGACCTCGTAGGGCCGGTTGAGGAGGTGGCCGTGGTGGATGAGTGCGGTGGAGCCGCCGCCGTCGAGGTTGATCGCCCGGTGGGCGCCGAGGTCGGCGATGAGCTCGGCGAGCTCGGTGAGGGTCAGTCCTGCGTCGATACCGGTTCGGCGGCCGTCGCAGACGAGCGCGATCAGCTCGTCGTCGGAGGTCCCGAGTGCGGCACGCGGGTGGCGGCCGGAGGTGATGTCTGAGTCGAACTGATGGGAACCGGCGACGAAACCCTCGGGATCGTCCAGATCGCGGAGTGGCGTCCCATCGCGAACGAGCATTGGCCCGGCTTGAAGCAGGTGGCCGGCTGGGCAGGATGGGAGCTGGGCGCGGGGACCGATGTAGATCCTCCCCCCGTCGACGTAGATCGCCGCCCGCGCTCCGCCGTATGGATGGAGAACTGGCTCCGTCTCGACTCGGCGGCCGCCGATCCAGAGTTCGCCGAGCGGTCGCCCGTGCGGGCGAACGAAGAAGCCGCCGACGATCGCTTCGCGGACGCCGACTTGTCGACACCAGCGATCGAGTGGCTGGGGGACAGCGAAGTGCTGAACACTCAGGCTCATCTGCGGCCGCGGGTATCGAACGACGTAGACGGTTGTCTGCTCTCCGTCTTCCAGCCGGTGTCGGAGAAGGTCGTATCGAATTGCGGGCGTCTGCATGGGCACCCGTTTCCCGACGCTAGCAGTCATCGCGACCGACCGAGCGGCCCTCTGGAAACGGTCCGGGGGCGATTCGGTGAACATCGCCTGCGCTCGAAAGCCCGTCAGGTTACGCGCGCGCGAGCCGCTCCTGGCCTCGCAGGCCGCCGATCTCGTCGTAGAGATCGACGATGCGGGCGGCGATCCGCGGCCAGCCATAGTTGGCGCGGGCGCGCTCGTGGGCGCGGTTGCCGCGCCGCTTCCGCTCCTCCCCGTCAGAGGCGGCAGCGAGAAGTGTCCGCGCCAGCGCTTCCTGGTCGTCCGCATTGACAAGCCAGCCGGTCCCAGGGGCAACAATTTGAGCGGGTCCGTGCGCTTCGGCGGCGATCACGGGCAGGCCGCAGGCCATCGCCTCGACGAGGACGAGGCCGAACGCTTCGGCGACAGAGGGAAGCACGAGCAGGTCGGCGGCATTCAGCGCCTCCGGTAGCTCGTCGTGAGGCCGCCAGCCGGCGAGGAAAACCTGCCTGTCTCCGAGCGCGCGAGCGATCGTAAGCGGGTGCTCGCCTTCCCACTCGCCGGGGCTGCCGCCGACGAGCACGAGCGGCAGCGGCCGCCCGAGCTGGCCGAACGCTTGGACATGCGCCCTCATGAGGAGCGACAGCCGCTTGACGGCCGTGTAGCGGCCGACGTAGAGCAGGATCGCCTCCGCCTCCCGGAAGGGCCACAAATCCTCGTCTCGGTAGGCGACGCTCCCGGGGATGCCGCCCTCGTCCCAGCCGAGCGGCTGCTCGACCAGCCAGCGGCGCCAATGGGCGAGCCGCTCGGGGCGGTCGAGCGGCCGACGGCGGAACAGGTCGAGCTCGACCCCGCTCGGGAGCTCGACGACCGCGTCCAACGCAACTCCGAGGAGGCGCGCGACCTCGGCGCTTGCACCGGGCGGGACGATCAACCGCTCGCAGACGCGCGCCCACTTGCGCATCCGCTGCTGCCAGCGCTCCGCGAACCGCCAGCCGGCCGGCGCACCCGCCTCGATCGCGCGCAGCAGCGCCAGCTCAGTGCCGTGCAGTTGCCCAACGACCGGCACCGCCGGAAAGGTACGCAGCGCCGCCTCGTTCGCCGGGGTCAGATGATGAAGATGAAGCAGGTCCGCGTGTGCCGCGCCAGCACGGACAAGCGCATCCGCCCACACGCCAACCAAGCGCTCGTACGCATCATCATCGACTGCGGCGAAGACACGGTCCGGTGCGCCCGGCCGATCCTCGTACGACGGCTGGAACGGAACAGCGCCCTCGCCGCACTGCCGGCCGGGCGAATAGTCGACCGTGACCAGGTCGACGCCACCAAAGAAGGTCGCCGCATGCGTCTGCTCACCCGCCAGTCCCAGCGAGCCGGCCACCAGCGTCACCTCCCAGCCCGTCATCGGTAGCGCGCGGCTGAGCGCGCGCAGAACCTGAGCGGAGCCGCCGCGCGGAAAGAAGAACAGCCCCGAAACGACACGGCAGCCACCCTGCCGGCCGCCTCCCTCAGCAATCATCGCTGCGCGTCCAGCCGGCCGAAAGTTGGGTGATCATGCGTGTCTTAGTGATTCCTCTCATGGCGTTGTCGCCGGACGCAAAGGCGCAGCGCTTGCGCGCCGCGAGCGCACGCAGATTCGGAGTGCTCAGGCTCCGCCGCTCTGAGGCCGAATCATATGCGGCCACCACACCCCTGCAACCGCTAGGCGATGCGAACTCTAGGATCGGCCGCCCATCGCAGCGGGAGAGACGGTGAGCCCGAATACAGTGAACGCAGGCGTCGCAGACGCCAAGGTTGCGGCTTGCCAGCGTGTGGTCAGCACCTCGTCGACCTCCCGGTCACTTACCGCGAGGTCGACCGGACGATCGCGCTGGCCCGAATCGGCGCCTAAACTATCGTGCTGACCGATGCTCGTCCATTTCCGGAAGACGGGCGCCCGCCGATACGCGGTGCTGGTCGAGCGAGAGCACGCTCCCGCGCTCAT
>JBKPSO010000198.1:0-3056 GCA_046735055.1 Actinomycetota bacterium | reverse complement strand
CCGACGGCGTCGGGATCGGCGGCGGCGTGGCAGCGGGGCCAACCCCCGATTATGCGGGCCACGTCACCTTCTACGTCGAAGTGCCGGACGTCGAAGCTGCACTCGCCAAGGCAGAGAGCCTGGGCGGGGCCCGCGTCTTCGGTCCCGCGCCAGTCCCGGGAACCGACGTCGAGCTCGGGCAGTTCACCGATCCCGAGGGCCATCTGGTCGGACTCACGAAGGCCGCCTCGTAGCCGGCGGATCGGGCTGGGAGCTTCGGCTCCGCGCCGGAACCTCTCAGCATCGCTTTAGCCGAGGAGCAGGACGTTGAGCCGCGCAAGGACGGAGACAATCGCCGGCCGCGGCGTGGAGAAGCTGCTCGCAGCGGTACGGGTGCTGGCGGACGACTTCGCCCGCGCCTCGGCGCGCGACGCGGACCGCCTTTCGCAAGCTGCAGCCAGGTTGGAGGCCTCCGCGATCGGGCCGCTCGAGCAGACGGTTCCGCGTGCTGCAGCGATGGGCGGCCGGACTCGCCGTAGCGCGAGGGAACAGGCGCCTTCCGCGGCCGATCGGCTCTGGCAGGTCGCAAAGGAGGCGACGGAGCTACGAGTGGAGGCCGGTGCGGCGAACCAGCTGCTCGAGGCGACGGCGGCTCTCCAGGATCTGGCGATCCAGTTCGCGCTCGACGACCAGCCGGACGCCGCGTCTGAGCGGCTGGCAGAGCTGGCGCGAATCCAGCGCCGGCTGCCCGAGAGCATCCGCAGCGCTGCCGACGGCCCGTACCTGGTGACGAATCCCAGCAGCCTCCGGGACTGGCTCGGCGTGGAGCTTCCGATGCGGCCGCAGATGGCGCTGTGCCGCTGCGGCGCCTCGAAGCTGAAGCCGCTCTGCGACGGCAGCCACGCGGCGATCGGGTTCAGCGGAAAGAAGGATCCGAAGCGGGTTCCCGATCGGCAGGCGAGCTACGAGGGCGTGCAGGTGACGGTGCTCGACAACCGCGGCACCTGCGCGCACTCGGGGTTCTGCACAGACTCGCTTCCGACCGCCTTCCACACCGACGGGGACCCGTTCGTGACGCCGAGCGGGGGCAGGATGGACGAGATCGAGAACGCCGTCAGAGCGTGCCCCTCGGGGGCGCTGAGCTTCGCGAGAAACGGCCGTGAGGCACGCGACGAGGTCGACCAGCGCCGGCCTCCCGTGATCGAAGTGTCCAGGGACGGCCCGTACCGGATCACGGGCAGCATCCCGCTCGAGGACGCGGAGGGCAGGCCCGAGGCCCGCAACAGTGGCGCCTCGCTCGAGCACTACAGCCTCTGCCGCTGCGGCCAGTCGAAGAACAAGCCCTTCTGCAGCGGGATGCACTGGAGCGTCCACTTCACCGATCCGCCCTTCCCTCCCGAGGATCGCGACCCGACGCTGTTCGAGTGGGCGGGAGGCTTCCCCGCCCTGACCAGGATGACCCGGATCTTCTATCGCAAGTACGTGCCCGAGGATCCCCTGCTGGCGCCGCTGTTCGCGAACATGTCCCCGGACCACCCCGAACGCGTGGCCGCCTGGCTCGGCGAGGTCTTCGGCGGACCGAAGGCGTACAGCAACACGTACGGCGACTACCAGCGGATGATCCGCCAGCATCTCGGCAAGGCGCTCAGCGAACAGCAGCGGGCCCGGTGGGTCCAGTTGGTCTGCCGCTCCGCGGAGGACGCTCGTCTTCCCGCCGACCCCGAGTGGCGCGCCGCCTTCGTCGGCTACCTCGAGTGGGGCTCCCGGCTCGCCCTCGAGAACTCGCAACCGGGTGCGCACCCACCGCCGCACATGCCGGTACCGCGCTGGTGGTGGGTCTGCGACGCGACGCCTTCGAACCGCGTCTCAGCGCTGGCGCCGATCGAGGAGCCGGTCTCCGTCGAGCTGCCGGCCGACGGCCAGCCGCTCAGCTTCGCCAAGCACATCAAGCCGCTTTTCCGCGAGCGCGACCGGAAATCGATGCGCTTCGCCTTCGACCTCTGGTCACGCGCCGACGTAAGCCAGCACGCCGACGCCATCCTCACCCGGCTCGAGCAGGGGACGATGCCCTGCGACGGCGCCTGGCCCCCAGACTGGATCGACGCATTCCGGCGCTGGCGCGACACGGGCAAACCGGCCTGAGGGAGGGGGTCATCACCCGCCATTCGAATGAAAGGAGCGGCGTTGTCTACTGAACCCATCATCCACCGCTTCCCGATCGAGCCCGAAGGCGCGTTCGTCAATGCCTACCTGGTCGAAACCGCCTCAGGCGTCGTCGCCGTTGACGGATTGCTGCAGGTCTCCGCCGCCAAGGAGATGCGCGCGAATATCGATCGCCTTGGCAAGCCGCTCCTGGCCGTCGTGCTGACGCAGTCCCACCCCGACCACTACGCCGGACTCGGCGAGATCGTCGCCGGCGCCGACATCCCGATCTACGCACCGCAGGGGGTGATCGACACGATCATCGCCGACGATGCGGTCAAGGATCAGATCATCGGTCCGATGTTCGGTGAGGACTGGCCGGCGAATCGCGTCTTCCCGAACACCGCCGTTCGCGACGGCGAGAGCCTGACCTTCGACGACGTGACGCTCACGGTCATCGATCTCGGCCCGAGCGAGTCGCCCCACGACAGTCCGTGGATCGTCGGGGATGACGCGAAGACCGTCTTTCTGGGCGACCAGATCTACGACCACAGGCACTGCTTCCTCGGCGACGGCTTCTACGCCGAGTGGTTGGCAAACATCGAGAAGCTCCGCGCGCGCTTCCCCGAGGACGCCGTCTTCTACGTCGGTCACGGTGGCCCGGTCGGCGGAGAGATGTGGGATTGGCAACGTGGCTACATCGAGCTGTTCGTCGATTCGGTGTCGAGCGCCGACTGGTCCGAGCCTGAGCAGGCGAAGGCTGGGGTGGTCGCACGAATGAAGGAGTACGAGCCTACGGACGAGTTGCAGTTCCTGATGGAGCTGAGCGTCGAGCCGGTCGCGGCCAGGCTCGGGGTGGTTACACCTTCTGCTTGAAGATGGAACGTCTACCCGGCGCGGGCCGGTGCGGCTACAGCTCATGCAGACACGTGGTT
>JBKPSO010000197.1:0-15580 GCA_046735055.1 Actinomycetota bacterium | reverse complement strand
AGCGAGCATCCAGCGGCCCCGCCGCGAATGCCGAAGCCGCCAGAACGCCCCGACCAGCAGGCGATACCTGCCCTCGAGCACGACCGGCGCAGCCGAAACCGCGATCAACGCCAGCGGATCGCGTCGGAACTCAGCGCCCGGAAAACCCGCCGAGGCTCGACTCATGGCCCTCCCTTCAAAAAGAACAGAGATCCAGCATCGCACACCCTGCGCACTCGGCGATCAACGGGGCACGCCCCGTTCACGCAACAAGAGGGCTCTCGGCGCAGCAGCCGTCACGTCGAAAGCGTGATGGGCGGCGATACCTCAAGGCATCGAGGTCATCGACGCCGATCGCGACGTGCCCGTACGCAGTCCCCAGCTGGCACGTGCGCCCGTCGTGATTGAAGGTCAGCTCCAGCTCGGCCTCGTCGCCGGGGAACCCGAAGAAGTAGTTCGTCGCCTCGAGCTCGCCGTCGCGGACGATCGGCAGGTCGCGGCGGAACTCCATCCCGAGCGCCTCGTAGAAGGCACGCGAGCGCTCCGGATCGGTCACGCGCACCATCGTGTGCAGGTACCGCGCCACGCCGGGATCCTAGACCCGCGGCGGCGTTAGCGGCTGAGGTCAGGCAGCGCGCGCCGCAGGCCCGCGACCGCCTGGCCGATGCGCTGCTCGTTCTCGACGAGCGCGAAGCGGACGTGCCCGTCTCCACGTGTGCCGAAGCCGATCCCCGGGCTGACGGCGACCCGCGCCTCGCGCGCGAGCTTGACTGCGAACTCGAGCGATCCGACCCCCCGGTAAGGCTTCGGGATCGGCGCCCAGGCGAACATCGTCCCCCGCGGCCGCGGGATCGGCCAGCCGATCCGCGCCAGGCCGTCACACAAAGCGTCGCGGCGCGAGCGGTAGACCTCGCAGACCTCCGCCGGGTACTCGGAGGCCTCGTTCATCGCGACGATCGCGGCGATCTGGATCGGCTGGAAGGTGCCGTAGTCGAGGTACGACTTCAGCCGGGCCAGCGCCTGCACGACCTCCGCGTTGCCGACCACGAAGCCGACACGCCAGCCGGCCATCGAGAACGACTTCGTCAACGTGTACAGCTCGACCGCCACCTCGGCCGCGCCCTCGGCCTGGAGGATCGACGGCGGCACGTGCCCGTCGAAGGCGATGTCCGCGTAGGCGAAGTCGTGGACGACGACGAGCTCCCGCTCGCGCGCGAGGTCGACGACGCGCTGCATGAAGTCCGCGTCGACGACCGCGGTCGTCGGGTTGTGCGGAAACGAGAGGACGAGCACGCGCGGGCGCGGGCGCGAGCGCTCGAACGCGTCGACGATGTTGGCGAACAGGTCCTCGTCCTGGCTCATCGCCACCTGCTCCACCACCGCGCCCGCGAAGACCGGCGCGAAGAGGTGGATCGGGTAGCTCGGGCCGGGGACGACCGCCGCGTCGCCGGGCTGGAGGAGCACCCACATCAGGTGCGCGAGCCCCTCCTTCGCGCCGATCGTCGTCAGCGCCTGGCTCTCGGGGTCGAGCTCGACGCCGAAGCGGCGCTCGTAGAGGGCGCAGATCGCCCGGCGCAGGTTCGGGATCCCGCGGCTCGACGAGTACCGGTGGTTGCGCGGGTTGAGCACCGCCTCGCGGAGCTTCTCGACCGCCGGCTCCGGCGAGGGCAGGTCGGGGTTGCCGAAGCCGAGATCGATCACGTCCTCGCCCGCTCGCCGCAGCTCGAGCTTCAGCTCGTTGATCGTCGCGAAGACGTAGGGCGGCAGCGAATCGACTCGCCGCAGCCGTACCCCCGCGGTGCGGGAGCTCACTGTGTCCGGCCGACCGCCTCGGCCGCCTCCCCGGTCTCACGCTTGGTCACGTCGAGAATCAGGGCATAGATCTCGGCCAGCCCCTCCGCCGAGAGCGGGCCCCGGTTGGCCCGGGTCAAGTAGCGGAGCATCCACTCCTCGCGCGCGGGGTCGTGGAACGGGAGGTCGTGTCGCACCTTGTAGCGCCGGAGCTGCTCGACGAGCTTGAGCCGCTTGTTGACCGCCTCGAAGAGCGCGCGGTCGGCGTGCGTGATCTGCTCGCGAAGCTGGTCGACCACCGGATGCGTCATCACAGGCTCCTCGCCGCCGGGTACGAGCCGAACACCTTCAGGCGGCGCGTCTCGGCCCGCACCTCCGCAAGCGCCGTGCGGATCGCCGGGTCCAGCGGGTGACCGGCGAGAACGGCGTGGAAGCAGTAGCGCCACGGCGTCTCCGGGATCGGTCGCGAGACGAGCTGGACGAGGTCGATGCCGTAGCGGGCGAAGGGCCCAATCGCGCGATGGAGCGCGCCGGGGCGGTGGTCGGTGACGAACGAGAACGCCGTCCGCCAGTCGTCCGCGGTTCGATCGAGCCGCGTCGAGTTCGTCACCGAGACGAAGCGCGTGTAGGCGGCCGGATGGTCGCCGACGTCGCCGGCGAGCACCCGCAGCCCGTGGAGCCGAGCGGCACGCTCGCCGGCAATCGCCGCCTGGGACGGGTCACCGTTCGAGGCGACCTCGGCCGCGGCCTCCGCAGTCGTCCCGGCGGCGATCGCCGTCGCCCACGGCATCGCGGCGATCAGCCGGCGGCACTGGTCGAGGGCGGCCGGGTGCGACCGCACGACGCGGATCCGTTCGAGTGGAACGTCCTCGACCCCGACGAGGCAGTGGCGGATCTGCAGTACGGTCTCGCCCGCGATCGAGAGCGGAGAGGCCTGCAGCAGGTCGTGTGTCTCCGCGATCGAGCCCGAGACGGAGCTCTCGATCGGCAGGACGCCGAACGCGACCTCCCCGGCGACCGCAGCTTCTGCGACCGCAGTGAAGCTCGGCAGCGGACGCAACCGCCCGCGCGGGAAGAGCTGCTCGCAGGCGGCAGCTGCGTGGGCGCCGTCACGCCCCGCGTAGGCGACGGAGGGAGCGCCGCTCACGGTTGCCGTCCCATCCGCAGGGGTAGCTCGCGGCCGCAGCGGGCGCAGTAGGTCCGGGCGGCGCCGCGACGCTCCGCGCGCTGCTCCGCGATCGGCTGCCGGCAGTCGCAGTAGTAGCCGGTCGCCGGCGGTGGTGACGGGCCTTGCGAAATCGGTGGGGAATCGGTGTGCATCTCTCGGACCTCCACGGTCGTTGCAAAATCAGGTGCTCCGCCTAGTGGGTCTGACCTAGCCGGCGGGGGCGGAAAGGAGCGGAGCGCCGGCTAGCGGCTAAACGCGCGCGCGAAGAGGAACGCCTGGCGATTCGAATACGAGTCCGCGGTCGCGCGCTCCATCGTCACTTCACAGAGTAAAGCCGGCGGCCGCGCGGCGTCAAGGCGCATGCCGCCGAACGGTCGCGGACTACGCAGCCTGATGAAGCAGCTGCCGCAGGTTGACCCACCCCAACGTGACGACGTCGCCGACGACGACGAGGGCCGGCGGCTCGAGCTCCTTCGACGCGTCCGCGATTTCGGCGAGCGGCGCAGCGACCGTCTCTTGCTCCGGGGTGGTGCCGCTCGCGATCACCGCCGCCGGCGTGTCCGGGTCGCGGCCGTGCTCGATCAGGCCCGCTGCGATCTTCGCCAGGCCGCCGAGCGCCATGAAGAGGACGATCGTGCCTGGAGCGTGCGCCAGCGCCCGGTAGTCGAGGACGCCTGGGTCGTGCCCGCTCGCGATCGTCACCTGGGACGAGACACCGCGGTGCGTGACCGGAATCCCCACCGAGGCCGGCACCGCGCTGAGCGAGGACACACCCGGAACGACCTCGAACTCGATCCCTCCCTCGGCCAGTGCGAGCGCCTCCTCGCCCCCGCGCCCGAAGACGAACGGGTCGCCGCCCTTCAGCCGGACGACGTCGTAGCCCTGCCGGGCGAGCCGGACGAGCAGCGAGTTGATCTCCTCCTGCTCGTGAGCGTCACGCGGGACGAGGACCGCGTCGGCGCGCGCTTCCTGGACGAGCTCCTCGGCGACAAGGCGGTCGTAGACCAGCGCGTCACAGCTGCGCACGAGCTCGAGCCCGCGGGCAGTGATCAGCCCAGGGTCGCCGGGACCGGCGCCGACGAGCCAGACGGTCATTCCAGCGACTCCGCGACGAGCGCGTCGAAGAAGTCCCGTCGCTCGTCGTATGACGTGAACTGCGCCCGGACCCAGGGGCGAAGCTCGCGGAGACGGTACGCCAGCTCGACGTGCCGCTCGTCGATCTGCGCGCCGAGCTCGTCGCGGAGGCGCTTCGCGAGCGCCGGCGAGGCACCGCCGGTCGAGACCGCCAGCGCGATCGGGTCGCGCCGGTGGACGGCCGGGAGGATGAAGCTGCAGAGCTCCGGGTCGTCGACGACGTTGCAGAGGAGCGAGCGCGCCTCGGCGTCGGCGAAGACACGGCGGTTCACCGCGCGGTCCGGCGTGGCGGCGACGACGACGAAGCTGCCCTCCAGATCGGCGCTCTCGTAGCGCTTCCGCCGCCACCGAACCGGCAGCAGCTGGAGGTCCGGCTCGATCTCCGGCGCGACGACGGTCACGACCGCGCCGCAGTCGAGCAGCCCCTTCGTCTTCTCGAGGCCGACCCAGCCGCCGCCGACGACCAGGCACCGGCGGTCCTGGAGATCGAGACACGCCATGTAGTAGCGCTTGCCCGGCACGGGCTCAGACCCCAACGCTCGCCAGGCGGGCACCGTTCCGGTCGAGCTGCACACTCACCTCGGCTGCGCCGGCCTGGACGGTGAGGGCGAACGCCCCCGGGCCGACCGCCCGGACCTGGATGGACTCGAGCGTGCGCCCGCCGAGCGCGCGCAGCGCCTCGTTCACCGCCGCCGCGCTCTCGTCCAGCTGGGTTCCGTGCGGAAGACGCCGGTAGAGGCGCAGCGCCGCCTGCTCGCCGCCGGGGCCGTAGAGCGCGCGGATCCGCCCGCTCTGGAGGCCGAGCTCGAGGATCCGCTCGAGCGCATCGACCTCCTCGATGACGGAGCCCTCGTCGATCTCGGCGACGAGCTCGGCCGTCGAGCCGCCGGCCGCGAGGACCGCCTGGGCCTCCGCGAGCGCCACCTCGCGCGCTTCGCCGCTGACCGCGACCCCGCTCACCGGTCCTCCTCGGCGAGGATCGCGTGCAGCTCGTGCTCGAGGCCGCCGGTCTCGACCGCACAGTGGATCCCACACTCCTTCGGCGCGTTCTCCTCCCACCACCAGCGGCCGTCGCGGCCGGTCTCACCGGGAGCGATCGCCCGGGTGCAGGGAGCGCAGCCGATCGACGTGTACCCACGGTCGTAGAGCGAGTGGTAGGGAACCTCGCGCTCGCGCACGTAGTCCCAGACCTCCTCCTCGGTCCACTCGGCGAGCGGGTTGAGCTTGACGATCGCGCCGTGGTCGTGGTCGATCTCGACCTTCCGGATGTCGGTCCGCGTCGCCCACTGGTCGCGGCGCAGCCCCGTAACCCAGGCGTCGAGCCTGGCGAGGTGGCGGATCAGCGGCTGGACCTTGCGTACGTTGCAGCAGAGCAGGCGCTTCTCCACCTGCCGGTAGAACAGATTCGGGCCGTGCCGGCCGACCATCGCCTGTACCTGGCGCGGCTCCGGCGAGAGCAGCTGGAGATTCAGGCCCGGGTAGCGGTCGCGCAGCCGCTCGATCAGCTCGAACGTCTCGGTGGGCAGCCGGCCTGTGTCGACGCTGAAGACCTGGATCGCCGGGTCGAGCTCGTAGGCCATGTCGATCAGGGCGACGCCGTCGGCCTGGAAGGCGGTCGAGAGGCCGATCGCGGGCGAGAAGCGCCCCAACGCCCACTCGAGCAGCTCCTGCGGCTCCTGACCCTCGAACTCGACCGAGAGCTCCCCCGCCTCCAGCTCGTCGATCAATTCGATGGTTCCCGCTCCGGCGTTGGCAAAGCCAACGCCTCCGCTCATTGCGCCTCCGTCGAGCCTACGGCTTGTACTCACGCGGCCTCCTTTTCCTCTCGTCCGCGCGCGGGCTCGCGGCCGGCGAGGCTCCCGAGCTCCTCGTCGCTCGTCCGGTCGCAGAACTCGCGGAAGTCCTCGCCCGGCCCGCGCCCGGCGAGCCATCCCTCGACCAACCGGTCGACGGTGCCGTCGAGCTCCTCGGTCGGCACGCGGCGGAACACCGGCCGCGCGATCGCGGACGCCGGCCCGAGCCCACCGCGCAGGAAGATGTCATAGGCCTGCCGCCGCCGGCCCTGCTCGTCGCGCACGGTCGTCCCTTGGAAGCCGAGGTCACCGACCCAGTGGTGTGCGCACGCGTGCGGGCAGCCGTCGAGGTGGAGCTTCAGCCCGGCGATCGCCTCGCCGAAGCGCTCCTCGAGGTGACGGACGAGCACGTCCATCCGCGTCTTCGTCTCCGTCACCGAGAAGTTGCAGTGCGGCTCGCCGGTGCAGGCGATCGCGGTGGCGCGGACGCGGTTCGCCTCGAGCGGGAAGCCGATCTCCGCGAGCTGGGCGACCGTCTGCTCGACCTGCGCCTCGGGGATGCTCGTGACCGCGAAGTTCTGCTGCCGGGTCAGGCGGACGTCGCCGCCCAGGCTCTCTGCGAGATCCGCGACCGCGAGCAGCTCGTCGCCGGAGACGAGGCCGAGGTGGACGGGGACGCCGACGTAGAAGAGACCGGACTCCTTCTGCGGGTGGACGCCGACGTGGTCGCCGAGCACGTCGGGCGACGGCGCCTCGAAGTCGGCGAGGCGGCGGCCGAGCCGGCGCTCGACCTCTGCCCGCACCCCCTCCGGCCCGTAGTCGTCGACCATGAACTTCATCCGCGCCTTCACGCGCGAGACGCGGTAGCGCAGGTCCTCCTGCCAGGCGTCGAGCAGCGCGCGCAGCACCTCGACCGCCTCCTCCTTCGGCACGAAGACGCCGAGGTCGCGCGCGATCCGCGGGACCGACGACAGCCCGCCGCCGACCTTGACCGCAAACCCCTCGACTCCCTCGCGGCGCACGCCGATCAGCGCGATGCAGTTGATCTCCGGTGCGTTGCAGTGGTGGGCGCACGCGGCGATCGTGATCTTGTGCTTGCGCGGCAGGTTCGAGTAGTCGGGGTTGCCGTAGAAGAAGGCGGCCGCCTCGTCGACGATCGGCTGGGTGTCGAAGAGCTCGTCTGCGTCCAGACCCGCGACCGGGCAGCCGGTGATGTTGCGAACGGCGTCGCCGCAGCCACCCGCGGAGGTGAGCCCGGCCGCGTGGAGCCGGTCGAAGACCTCGGGCAGCGCGCCGAGCTCGAGCCAGTGGAGCTGGACGTTCTGGCGTGTCGAGAGCTCGCCCTCGCCTCGGCCGAAGCTGTTCGAGATCTCGCCGATCGCCCGCAGCCCCGCCGGTGAGACCTTGCCGCCGGGGAGCTTGATCCGGAGCATGAACGTCCCGATCTTCGGCTTGTCGTGGTAGAGGCCCCACCACTTCATCCGGACGATGTCCTCCTCGGGGACGCGCTCGTAGCCCGCAGCGATCAGGGCCGGCAGCTCGTCGAGGATCCCAAGCGGGCTCTTGTCGCGCTTGATCCGCTCGACCGGGTTGCGCTTGAAGACGAGCTCCCAGTCGGGCGCCGGCTTCGGGGAGGAACGCGTGGGTGTGGCTCTGGTGGCCATGGTCTCCTTCGGCTGTGCCTGAGCTTTCTCCGGGACGCTCAGCCGCGGGGACGGGTGTCGAACGGACACCCGTCCCCGGTCGGCATGGAGACGCGGGCCCGGGAGAGGGAGAAGGCGCGTCCGGTCACGCGAGGGACACTAGCGAAACGACTTCAAAAAGTAAAGTAACTTCCATTCGGGAAGTAGGGTCTCGTCAGGCCGCCTGGAGGCGCTCGAGCAGCGCATCCGCGTCGGCCTCGATCTCGACCGGCCGGTACCGGTGCGCGACCGGCCCGGGCGTCTTCAGGCCGTCGCCGGTGACGAGCAGGACGACGCGGTCGTCGGGGCCGACCTCGCCCGCGGCGACCGCAGCCAGAAGCGCACCTAGGGTGACACCGGCGGCCGTCTCGCCGAAGACGCCGGAGGTCTCGGCGAGCAGCGCCATGCACTCGCCGACCGCATCCTCGGCGACGACGTGGATCGCGCCTCCTGTCGCCCGGGCGGTGGCGACGGCGAGATCGCCGTCCGCAGGGCTGCCGATCGCGAGCGACCGTGCGACCGTCGCCGGCCGGACCGGACGGACGGGCCCACCGTCCACGAAGGCGGTCGCGACAGGTGCGCATCCCTCGGCCTGGCCGCCGACGAGCCGGGGCAGTCCGCCGTCGGCGAGGCCGAGCTCGACCAGCTCGGCGAACGCCTGGTTAAGCTTCGTGTACAGCGACCCGGACGCGATCGGCGAGGCGACGACGTCGGGGGTCTGCCAGCCGAGCTGCTCGGCGATCTCGTACGCCAGCGTCTTCGAGCCCTCGGCGTAGTAGCTGCGGAGGCCGACGTTCACGAACGCCCACGGCAGCTCCCACGAGAGCTCGATCGTGATCCGGTTGCAGTCGTCGTAGGTTCCCGCGACCGCGTAGAGCGTGGCGCCGTACGCGGCGGTGGCGGTCAGTTTCTCCGGCTCGAGGTCGGCCGGACAGAAGACGACGGCCTCGAGGCCCTCGGCGGCGGCCCGGGCGGCGACGGCGTTCGCGAGGTTGCCGGTCGAGGAGCAGGCGAGCGTCGTCAGGCCGAGCTCCTGCGCCTTCGCGGTCGCGACAGCTACGACCCGGTCCTTGAACGAGTGCGTCGGGTTCGCCGTATCGAGCTTCAGCCAGAGCTCACGGACGCCGACCTGCTCCGCGAGGCGGTCGGCACGAACGAGCGGGGTCAGGCCCGGCGCGAGCCGCTGCTCCTCCGGCGGCGCCACCGGGAGCAGGTCGGCATAGCGCCAGATCGACGGCGGCCCGGCGGCGATGCGCTCCCGGGTGAGGAGCCGCGCGAGCTGCCCCCGGTCGTAGACCGGGTCGAGCGGCCCCCAGCAGCGAGGGCAGACGCCGACGGCCTCGAGGGCCTGGTCGGTCTCGCAGTTGCGACAACGGAGTGCGGTGGCGGGCAACGGATTCTCCTTTCGCTCGACATCCTTCGAGCCTTGCGGCTCGCCGGGTTTGGCACCTTGCTCCGGTCTCGGGCAGGTTGCCGAGGCGTCATAGGGCCGGTCCCTCAGCCTCTCTCGATGTGAGCGGGGATCGCCCGCTCTCGAGGGCCACTATACATAGGAAAGCGAACGCGTGCATAGACTTCGGCGTCCGTGCTGATCGTCGTCATGGGGGTCGCCGGCGTGGGCAAGACGACCGTGGGGAAACTGGTCGCGGACGAGCTCGGCGTCCCCTTCCACGACGGCGACACGTTCCACTCGGTGGAGAGCCGCCGGAAGATGGCGGCCGGGATCCCCCTGACCGAGGAGGACCGGGAGCCCTGGCTGCGCGACCTCGCGCGCCGCATGCGCGAGTGGGAAGCGGCCGGCGGCGCGGTCGTCGCGTGCTCCGCCCTGCGTAGGCGGCACCGCGAGCTGCTCGCCTGCGCGGCGCCCGGGCACGTCCGCTTCGTCTACCTCGACGTCGACGAGGAGACGATCCGCTCGCGGCTCGCCGCCCGGAAAGGCCACTACATGCCGCCGACGCTGCTCGACAGCCAGCTGGCGACGCTCGAGCCGCCTGGGCCGGACGAGGCCGTCTGCGTCGAAGCTGTCGGGACGCCGGAGGAGACCGCGCGGGCCGTGGTCGAGACGCTCGGGTGGGGCTAGAGGTCCTCGGCGAGCAGCCCGAAGAGGACGCCGTCGACCCAGCCGTCGTGGCGCCAGTACGCCTTTCTCTTCACGCCCTCGCGGACGAAGCCGCACCGTTCCGCATGGCGCAGCGCCCGCTCGTTGAACCCGTAGACCTCGAGCTCGAGCCGGTGGAACCCGAGGTCCTCGAGCAGATGGCGCTGGAAGGCCCGTGCGGCGGCGTCGCCGATCCTGCGCCCGCGGAACTCGGGGTGGATCGCGAGGCCGCCGAGACGCGCGATCCGGCTGCGCCGGTTGCCGACCTCGAAGTGCATCGTCCCGGCCCGCCGGCCGTCGCTCTCGATCACGAACAGGCCGAACGCCTCCGGCTCGCGGTCGGAGCGCTCGATCTCTGCGAGCACGGCGTCCCGATCCGTCGCCCGGACCGCGGCGAGGTACGGCTCCACCTCCTCGTGGGTCAGGAGGTCGACGAGGAAGTCCGCGTCGTCCGGTGCCGCGCGCCGGATGTTGACGCCTGCGGCGTCACGACATCGCCTCGCACCAAGGCCGGCAGCTTGGCTGTCGCCTTTGTGCTCGGCTTCGTCTTTCACGTCGAGGACTCGACGGCAGCCGGCCGCCGCAGCGGCCACCGCACGCCCGAGCCGAGCGCGAGGAAGAAGAGCAGCGGCGCGTAGGAGCGGGCCATCTCTCGAGGGTAACGCCGGGCTCGCCGCCGGCCTTCCCGCCACTCGTCGGGTCAGGCTGAAGCCTGACCCTGCTCGCCGGGGGAGCCGTCCGCTTGTAGGGAGAGCCTTCAGCCTGTCGCCCGCGCACCCTCGGGCCAAAGTGGGGCCCGACCCTTTCCCGACCGGCTTCGCCGCTACGATGGCCGCCTGACGCAGGTCGCGGAACAGCCGCTCCACCGCGCGCTCGGTCTCACAGACAGGGAGCTCGACCGTATCTGCGAGCTGCTCGAGCGCGCGCCGAACCACTTCGAGCTCGCCGTCTTCTCGCTGCTCTGGTCGGAGCACTGCGGCTACAAGCACTCGGCGCTGCTCCTGAGGCGGTTCCGGAGCACAGGCGAGCGCGTGCTCCAGGGCCCGGGCGAGAACGCCGGCGTGATCGACCTCGGCGAGGGCGAGGCGGTCGCGTTCAAGGTCGAGAGCCACAACCACCCGTCCGCGGTCGAGCCGTTCCAGGGGGCGGCGACGGGCGTCGGCGGGATCCTGCGCGACATCGTCGCGATGGGCGCGCGGCCGGTCGCACTCCTCGACGGGCTCCGGTTCGCCGAGCGCGGCCACGCGTTCGACCGCGCGGTCGCCGGGATCGGCGCCTACGGCAACTCGGTCGGCGTGCCCACGGTCGGCGGCGAGGCCGTCTTCGATCCGGCCTACGCGGACAACTGCCTCGTCAACGCAATGTGCGTCGGGCTGCTCCCCTCCGACCGGGTCACGCGCGCGGGCGCGCGCACGCCCGGCCACCTCGTCGTCCTCTACGGCGCGACCACCGGCCGCGACGGGATCGGGGGCGCGAGCGTGCTCGCCAGCCAGGAGCTCGGCGACGGCGCCGCCGAGAAGCGCCCGTCGGTGCAGATCGGCGACCCCTTCACGGGGAAGAAGCTGATCGAGGTCTCCATCGAGCTGGTCGAGCGCGGCCTCGTCGAGTCGCTGCAGGACTGCGGTGCCGCCGGGCTCGCCTCCGCGCTCGCCGAGATGGCCCGCGACGGCGCCGGCGTCGACGTGCACCTCGACCGGGTGCCGCTCCGGGAGGAGCTCGAGCCGTGGGAGATCATGATCTCGGAGAGCCAGGAGCGGATGGTCGCCGTCGTCCGGCCGGCGTTCCTGGAGGCGGTCGAGGAGGTCTGCGCGCGCTGGGAGCTCCACTGCACCCCGATCGGCGAGGTGACGGACACGGGCGAGCTGCGCGCTTTCCACCTCGGCGAGACGCTCGCCGAGATCCCGGCCGACCTGCTGACCGAGGAGGCCCCGCGCTACCAGGTCGAGGCGGTGCCTCGCGCGGCTACTTCCGAGCCGCCGCGGGCATTCGCCCCCGACCTGCTCGAGCTCCTCGCCTCCCCGAACATCCGCAGCCGGAGCTGGATCTACGAGCGCTACGACCACCTCGTCGGCTCGCGTACGGTCCGCCGCCCCGGACTCGACGCCGCCGTGCTGCGGCTGCGGCCCTCGCTGCGGGGCCTCGCGGTATCGCTCGACGGCCCCGGTGCGCACGCCGCGCTCGCACCCCGGACGGCGGGCGCGCTCGCGGTGCTGGAGGCGGCGCGCAACGTCGCGTGCGCCGGCGGCGAGCCGCTCGGGCTCACCGACTGCCTCAACTTCGGCAACCCGGAGAAGCCCGAGATCGCGTGGGAGCTCTCGGAGGCGGTCGAGGGCCTGGCCCTCGCCGCGGAAGCGCTCGGCGTCCCGGTCGTCTCCGGCAACGTCTCGCTCTACAACGAGACCGACGGCCGCGCGATCCCGCCGACGCCGGTCGTCGGTTGCGTCGGCCTCGTCCCGGACGTTCGCGTCGTTCCGAGCCGGTGGCGCGAGGGCGACGTCGTCCTGGTCGCGGGGACCGCCTACCCGACGACGCCCCTCGACCTGCGCGCCGAGGCGCTGCTCGTCGAGTTCCTCTGGCGCGCGGCGCCGCTGCTCTCGCTCGCGCACGACGTCTCCGAGGGCGGCCTCGCGGTCGCGCTCGCCGAGGCGGCGCTCTGGAGCGGCGTCGGCGCGGAGCTCGACCTCCCCGCGGCGGGAGCGTGGTTCGGCGAGGTGGGCGGGGAGGCGGTGATCGCCTGCGCGCCCGAGGACGTCGGGCGCCTCGGCGGCGTGCCGCTGCGCGAGCTCGGGTCGGTCGGCGGCGACGCACTGCTCGGCATATCGCTGCGCGATCTGGGGAAGGCGTACGGCCTCTAGATGTGCGGCGTGCTCGGCATCTGCGCCCCCGACCGCGACGTCGCGCGGCTCGCGCACTTCGGCCTGCACGCGCTCCAGCACCGCGGCCAGGAGTCGGCCGGGATCGCTGTCTCCGACGAAGGCCGGCTGACCGTCCTCCGCGACCTCGGGCTCGTCGCCCAGGTCTTCAACGAGCAGAACGTCCGCGCGCTGACCGGCCAGCTCGCGATCGGCCACAACCGCTACTCGACGACCGGCTCGGCGCACTGGGCGAACTCACAGCCGATCCTCCAGCACGGCAGCGCGCGGACGGTCGCTCTCGGCCACAACGGCAACCTCGTCAATGCCTCCGAGCTCCGCGAGGAGCTCGCGGCGGGCGGCGTGAAGCTCTCCTCGAGCTCCGACACGGAGCTGATCGCGGCGCTCGTCGCCAACGACCCGCAGCCTCTCGCCGACGCCGTCGCCGACACGATGCGCCGGCTCGAGGGCGCCTACTCCGTGACCGCGCTCGCGGAGGGAAGGCTGATCGCCTTCCGCGACCCGCACGGCTTCCGCCCTCTCGTCCTCGGCCGCCTCTTGGACGACGATGTCGTCGTCGCCTCGGAGACCTGCGCGCTCGACCTCGTCGGCGCGGAGCTCGAGCGCGAGGTCGCGCCCGGCGAGCTGCTCGTCGTCGACGAGTCGGGGGTCGAGTCGCGCCAGGCGGTCGAGCCGCAGGCGGGCGCGCTCTGCATCTTCGAGTTCTTCTATCTCGCGCGCCCGGACACGCGGCTCGAGGGCGTCGAGGTCCACGCCGCGCGCGTGCGGATGGGCGAGCGGCTCGCGGCCGAGGCGCCCGTCGAAGCCGACCTCGTCCTGCCGATCCCCGACTCGGGCACGCCGGCCGCGATCGGGTTCTCGCGTGCGACCGGGATCCCGTTCAGCGAGGGGCTGATCAAGAACCGCTACGTCGGCCGCACGTTCATCCAGCCCGACCAGGCCCTCCGCGAGCAGGGCATCCGGCTGAAGTTCAACCCGCTCGCCGAGGTCGCCGGCAAGCGCGTCGTCGTCGTCGACGACTCGATCGTCCGCGGGAACACGACGCGCCAGATCGTCCAGATGCTCTTCGACGCGGGCGCGGGCGAGGTGCACGTCCGCGTCTCGTCGCCGCCGGTGATCGGCCCGTGCTTCTACGGGATCGACCTCGCCGACGAGGAGGAGCTGATCGCGGCGGGCCGCTCGGTCGAGGACGTGCGCGAGTCGATCGGAGCGACCTCGCTCGCCTACCTCTCGCTCGAGGGGTTGCAGGCGGCGACGGCGCGGCCGAGGTCCGCCCTCTGCCGGGCGTGCCTGACCGGCGAGTACCCGACTCGCGTCCCGGAGGGACGCCGGCTCGCCAAGCTCAGGTTCGAGCCGGTCCGCGCCTGACTGTCCTCTCGCGCCGGCGCCGTTCGTCTACAAGCTGAACACTGCGACAAGGAGGACACGATGCAGTACGTGATGCTGATCTACCAGGGCACGACGCCGCTGCCGGGCACGGAGGAGTGGGACGCGCTCCCCGAGGAGGAGCAGAAGAAGATCTACGCCGACTACGGCGCGATCAACCAGACGCCCGGCGTCAGCCCCGGGCCGCCGCTCGGCCTCCCCGCGGACGCGACGACAGTTCGGGTGGAGAACGGCGAGACGCTCGTGACCGACGGGCCGTTCCTCGGGATCAAGGAGGCGCTCGGCGGCTTCTTCGTCCTCGAGGCCGACGACCTCGACGCGGCGATCGAGCTTGCCTCGAGGGTGCCGGCGGCTCGCCACGGCGGCGCGATCGAGGTCCGACCGGCCGAGGCGTATTGGCAGTAACGGTCGAGCAGGTCTTCCGCGAGGAGTGGGGCCGCGTCCTCGCCGCGCTGATCGGCTTCCTCGGCGACTTCGACCTCGCCGAGGAAGCCGCGCAGGAGGCGTTCGCGACCGCCGCCGAGCGCTGGCCGAGCGACGGTGTGCCGGCGAGCCCGGTCGGATGGCTGGTGACGACGGCGCGCAACCGCGCGATCGACCGCATCCGCCGCGACCGGACGCTCGCCGAGAAGACCCGCCTGCTCGACGTGCCGCAGACGGTAGAGGAGGAGATGGACGAGACGACGATCCCCGACGAGCGGCTCGAGCTGATCTTCACCTGCTGCCACCCCGCGCTCGCGCTCGACGGCCAGGTCGCGCTCACGCTGCGAACGCTGGGCGGGATGAGCGCGGCTGAGATCGCCCGCGCGTTCCTCGTCCCGGAGCAGACGATGGCGAAGCGGCTCGTTCGCGCGAAGGCGAAGATCAAGGCGGCCGGGATCCCGTTCCGCGTCCCGCCCGCGCATCTCCTCCCCGATCGGCTCTCCGCTGTGCTCGCGGTCGTGTACCTGATCTTCAACGAGGGGTACGGCGGCCGCGTGAGCCTCGCGGACGAGGCGGTCCGGCTCGGCCGGGCGCTCGCGGAGCTGATGCCCGACGAGCCCGAGGTGCACGGTCTCCTCTCGCTGATGCTGGTCAACGACGCCAGGCGCGAGGCGCGCTTCGCCGACGGCAGCGTCGTCCTGCTCCGCGACCAGGACCGCTCGCTCTGGAAGCCCGGCCCGCTGGCGGAGGCGCGTGTGGAGCTGGACCGCGCCTTGGCCCTGGGCGGCGGCGGCCCCTACGTCCTGCAGGCGAGAATCGCCGCACTGCATCTCGCCGAGCCCGTGGACTGGCCCCGGCTCGCGGCGCTGTACGGCGAGCTCGCCGGGATCACCGGCTCGCCGGTAGTCGAGCTGAACCGGGTCGCGGCACTGGCCGAGGCGGGTGAGACGGAGACGGCGCTCGCCCTCGCCGACGAACTCGAGCTGGACGGCTACCACTACCTGCACGCCACCCGGGCCGAGCTCCTTCGCCGCCTGGACCGCGTCGACGAGGCGCGGGCCGCCTACGCGCGGGCGCTCGAGCTCGTCCACTCGGACGCCGAGCGGGCGTTCCTGGGACGGCGCCTGGCAGAGCTCTAGGGACAGGCCCGGGGCCTGTCCCTGGCTCCGGTCTCGGCCTACTGCTCGAGAACCCTGCTCGCTTTGGCGATCCCGCGGCTGAGCAGGTAGCCGAAAGTCAGCACCGTCGTCAGC
>JBKPSO010000196.1:0-4678 GCA_046735055.1 Actinomycetota bacterium | reverse complement strand
GGTTGATCAGGCGGATTCCCGAGGAAGTCCTGGGTCGCTACCGCAAGGCGATGTTCCGTGTCCGCTCGAGCAACGAGCCGCTCGTGATCCTCGATGCCCTAGCTGACATGCAAGAGGTCTTGCAGCACGTTGAGCGCGCCGCCGTCGAGGAGGCTCGTGCGCAGGGCGCTACCTGGTCGCAGGTCGCCGAAGCCTTGAACCGGACGCGGCAAGCCGTCGAGCAGCGCTTCGGCTAGGCACCCGGTTTCACGATCAGCCGAGGCGCCCGGCCCGGAAGATCGGCATCCCCTGTACGATGATCCTCCCCCCAGGGCCGCTCAGGCCCAGGCAAGCCTAAAGGAGATGGACGAATGCGAACCTTGCTGAAGGTCAGCATGCCCGTGGAAAAAGGGAACGAGGCGATCAAGAGCGGGGCGCTCCAGCGGACGTTCCAGTCCGTGGAGGAGGCGCTCAAGCCGGAGGCGGCGTACTTCTACCCCGAGAACGGCAAGCGGACCGCTCTCTTCGTCTTCGACATGGAGGGCTCGTGGCAGCTGCCGGCGACGGTAGAGCCGCTGTTCCAGGGCCTCGAGGCGTCCGTTCTCCTCTCGCCCGTGATGAACGGCGAGGATCTCGAGCGGGGCCTCAAGGAGGCAGGCATCTAGGACGACCTTCGGTCGCCCGCTTCATTCTGGAACGGGTTTACGAGTCGTCGCTGACATTTTCGCCGACAATGGGAGGGCCGAGAGCCCTCCCATTGTCGTTTGAGGCAACAAAACGCCGCGTGAGCGGGGCTTCTGTAAGTGAAGCGTGCCTATCGAACTACCCAGTGTCCGCCTTCGCCGCTTGATCGGCGCGCTCGACGGCACGCGCCAGAGCGACGCGTGACGAGACGTTCATCTTCTGGAAGATGTGGCGTAGGTTCGCCGACAAGTTCAACAACATGCCCAAGTACGTCGTCTCCTCCACGCTCAGCGGGCCGCTCGAGTGGAACAACTCACACCTCCTGAAGGGCGACCTCGTCGAGGAAGTGAACAGCTCAAGCAGCAGCGCAAGCGCGCTGGCACGGGCAACGTCGCGCCCGAGGCCATCCTCGAGCAGAGCGAGGATCCGCGGGCTGTACGCCGCCACGCCGGCCGCCTGGGTCGCGAGCGCACCGACTCCGGCCTTCGGCCACGGGACGACGGGCCGACGGCGCGGTAGCGCGACTGCACGGCGCACCCGACTCCGCCGCCGCCGGGTCGAGCGCGCAGATCGAGAAGGTGCCTTTTTGGTGAAGGCGCATGTGCGAAAACCTAATCCGCGTGATAGGACACAGCCCGAGGGCATAAACTCCGACCACCCAGTCCCGCCCAAGGAGGCAACATGGCTGACGAGCGCAAGCTCACCGACGACGAGATCCTGACCACCGGCACGGGCGCGTCGCGGTCGCGGATGGAGACGGCCGACGCCGACGGTGACGGTGACGGTGACGACACGGATACCACCGATGGGGGCGACACCGACGCCGACGCCGACCTCGAGGACCCGAGCTAGCGGCGAACAGGCGCTCGCCCGCTGCGTCGAGCCTGTCGACGCGGCGGAGTTCCTCGCCGACTACTGGGAGCAGCAGCCGCTCGCCGTCCCGCGCTCCGAGCCGGGTCGCTTCGACGACCTGATCTCGGTCGCGGACGTCGAGCGGCTGGTCTCCTCCGGCACCCTGCGCTACCCCGCCTTCCGCCTGGTCAAGGAGGGCGGACAGGTCGGCCTCTCCGAGTACTCAACCGACCTGCCCTGGCGCCCGCACGCTTTCACCGGCAGCGCCGACCCCGACCGCGTCGCGACCGCCTTCGAGGACGGCGCGACAATCGTGCTCCAGGGCCTGCACCTGAACTGGACGCCGCTGGCCCGGTTCTGCCGCGGGCTCGAGGCCGAGCTCGGCCACCCTGCCCAGGCGAATGCGTACTACACCCCGCGTCGCTCGCAGGGCTTCGCAGTCCACCACGACACGCATGACGTCGTCGTGCTCCAGGTCGCCGGCGAGAAGAAGTGGCGGATCTACGACCCCCTGCTCGAGCTGCCGCTGAAGCAGCAGCGCTACTCGAAAACGCTCGGCGAGCACGGTCAGCCGGTGCTCGAGCTCACCCTCCGCGCCGGCGACACGCTCTATCTCCCGCGCGGGTGGCTGCACGACGCGCTCACGTCCGAGACCGACTCCCTGCACGTGACCGTGGGGATCAACCTCCACACCTGGGTCGACGCGGTGCGGGCGGCCCTCGACGAATGCGAGCACGACGTGGAGTTCCGCCGCTCGGTCCCCGAGGACGGAGAGATGAGCGCCGACCTCCTCGACCGGCTGGCGGCAAAGCTCGAGCCGGACGACGTCGCGCGGCGTGCCCGCGAGAAGCTCGTCCGCAGCCGCCGGCCGATCCTCGACGGGCAGCTCGAGGAGGTCCGCACGCTCGGGTCGCTCGGTGCCCACACTCCGCTCGAGCGCCGACCGACGGTGATCGCCGACCTCGAAGGCACGACGCTCTCGTTCGAGGGCAAGCAGGTGACCGTGCCGGAGCACGCGCGTGCGGAGCTCGAGGCGATCTTCGAGGCCGACGGCCCGTTCACCGCCGTCGAGCTTCCCGGCGAGCTCGACGACGAGAGCCGGCTCGTCCTCGTCAGGCGGCTGATTCGCGAAGGATTCGTGCGGCGTAGTGCCGCGGGTGCCTGAGCGTCTCGGACGAGCAGGTCAGGTAGCTCAGGGGGCCGGGTGCGGCTGTGACGTCGACCTCGAACAGCCGCCCGCCCCCGCGGAAGACGACGACCGGCCGTTCCCCGACGAGCTCGAGGTCGGCGATCCGGGTCAGCGCCGCGGTCTCGCGGACGACCCGCTCGGCAGCCTGGGTCGCGAAGGGGTAGCAGGAGCGCCCCCGGTAGTGGACCAGGTCGATCCGGCCGGCGAGATGCTCCTCCAGCACCGACCAGGCCTCGCCCGGGCCGACGCGTCCGTAGTAGAGGCCATCCGGTAGCACGACGAGGTTGCCGGCGAAGCGGTCGCCGCCGACGTGGGAGACCTGCCAGACCCACTCGTCGCCGGCGAGCTCGGCGAGCGCCTGGTAGAGCGGCCGGCCGTGCCGCGCGCAGCAGGGGTCGTGCTTGCCGTGCGTGCAGACGAGGAGCAGCGGGTCGGCGAGCGGCTCGCCGGGGGCGGTCAGGTCGAGGTGGAGCACGTCCTCGTAGCTCTCGATCTCGGCGCCGAAGACCCGGCCTCCGTGCTCGGGCGAGCTGCCCCACATCACCGCGAGCTCCGGCCGGCCGCGCCGCTCGGTTCGGCGGACGAAGAGCAGCTTGGTGTGCGGACGGGCAGCGCGCTGCTCGCGCAGCCGCCGCTTCACCTGGTCGGAGAGCCCACTGCCGGCGATGGCATCGCGGTTCCAGAGGCTCCGGTACTCGACCAGGATCCAGTGGTCGACGCGGCTGGCGGTGGCGGCGAGCGGTTCGGCGTTCTCGAGGGAGACGTCGGAGCAGAAGGGCCCATGCTCCCTCATCTGGTCGTGAGGTCGTCCTCCGGCGCGACGAGGCAGATCACCTGACCGGTGCGAACCGGCTCGCCGGCCGCGACGGAGAGCTCCCCGACCACGCCGTCGCGGAGCGCGTGCACTTCGTTCTCCATCTTCATCGCCTCGACGATGCAGATCACCTGTCCGGCGACTACCGAATCACCGTCCGCGACCTCGACCGAGAGCACGGTGCCCTGCATCGGGCTGACGATCGCGTCCCGCCCGCCGGCTCCGCCGCTCGGTCCGGCGGACGAAGAGCAGCTTCGTGTGCGGACGCGCGGTGCGCTGCTCGCGCAGCCGCCCCTTCACCTGGTCCGAGAGCCCGCTGCCGCCGATCGCGTCGCGGTTCCAGAGGCCCCGGTACTCGATCAGGATCCAGTGGTCGACGCGGCTGGCGGTGGCGGCAAGCGGTTCGGCATTCTCCAGCGAGACGTCGGAGCAGAAGGGCCTACGCTCCCTCATCTGGAGGTGAGGCCATCCTCGGGCGCGAGGACGCAGATCACCTGGCCTGTGCGGACCGGCTCGCCCGCCGCGACCGAGAGCTCGCTGACGACACCGTCGCGTAGGGCGTGCACCTCGTTCTCCATCTTCATCGCCTCGACGATGCAGATCACCTGCCCGGCGACGACTGAGTCCCCGTCTGCGACCTCGACGGAGAGCACCGTGCCCTGCATCGGGCTGACGATCGCGTCGCGCCCCCCGTGCCCGCCTGCTCGCTGGATCGCGCGCGCTCGCCGCCGCTCGGCGAGCTCGGCCCACGGTGGGGCCGGCACGAGAGCGGTGACGTCGAACCGTCGTCCGTCGAGCTCGACGACCGTGACGCGCTCCCGGAGCCTGCCGTCCGAGCGTGTCGGTACTGTTGTTGCCCCATGCGACAACCGTTCAGCCGTCTCTGTCAGGCGCTGCGCCGATCGGGCCAGCTGCTCCGACTCGACGATGCCGTGGCATGTACCGCCCTCGGCGAAGCACGGATGGGCGAGCAGAGCGCGGTGGAAGCCGAGCAGCGTCGTCACGCCGCCGATCTCGAACTCGTCGAGCGCCCGCAGCATCCTTCGGCGTGCGTGCTCGCGGTCAACTCCGTGCACGACCAGCTTCGCGACGAGCGGGTCGTAGAGGGGCGAGATCTCCGAGCCGTCCTCCACGCCCGAGTCGACTCGCACCCCCGGGCC
>JBKPSO010000195.1:0-15829 GCA_046735055.1 Actinomycetota bacterium | reverse complement strand
CCACCGACATGGAGCGCGACTACTTCATGACCGCCCAGGAAGCGACGGAGTACGGCATCATCGACACCGTGATCGCAAACCGCATCGGCTCCGGCTAGTCGCGGCCCCTCGCACGCGGGTCGGCAACCCGGAGCAAGCGGCTCTCGCCAAAACCTCAATGGATTGCGCGCTACGAGCGCGTCTGGTCGCCGCCGAAGCCGAGGAGAAAGGGCGCGAGGCGGCCGAACGACTCCTCTCGCCGCCGGGGCCTCCTTTCGAGCGTTTTGGGGTGAGTTTGTGGGAGTACGACCCCCATCCGCGCAGGCGAGCGCGCGGTGCGCCGGTGCGTGAAGGGCGCACTCATCGGCGCAGATCGCGCCCACCTCGAAGGCGACTATGCCTCCCGGGAGCTGGTCGTCGAACTCGAGCGACTCGACCGCGCCACGTCCCTCGAGCTCGTAGAGCCCGCTACGGACGCAGTGCGCCGTGCAGCCGAAAGCATCGCGCAGCTCCCACGCATCGCGGTCATGGTGGCGGTTCGTGAGCACTGTGAATGCGCCGACGGTCGCCCCGGGGGCGCCGATTCGGTGGCGGTCGAGAAGATCTCGTCGAAGGCGTGGCTGAACTTCGTGCCGCGGTCGTGGATGAGGAACTGGAATGATTGCTGATCTCCGAGTTGCATGACGAGGTTGCGTCCGCTTCGGCGCCGGCTGAAGACCTGCGTGAAGCAGCACTTTCCGCATCGAGGTCGCAGGTCGAGCGGTTGTCGCCCGTCCAGGTGGCGGCGAAGCGCTGCGTCCCCGCCCAGCCCGCCCGGGTGAGGACGAACGGCCGCCGGCCGGGTCGGAGCCGCTCGAGCCCCTCGAAGGTCGCCTGCGCCATCAGGTGCCTGTACGCGTTGTGCAGCTCCCAATGAGCGCCGGCGGCGTGCCGGACGTCGCCCGGCAACATCCCCCCGAAGAAACGCCGACGGCTCGTTCATGTCGACCCAGATCCCGTCCACCCTCGCCTCCACCAAGCCGTGGTGCAAATCGCCCCACCAGTGCCGGCATCCCCGGTTCGTGAAGTCGGGGAAGACGCACTTGCCGGGCCAGACTCTGTCCAGCCAGGGTCGCCCGTCGGCGCCGAGGCACGCAAAGCCGCGGCGGACAAGCTCGTCGTAGACGGCGTACCCGGGCTCGGCCTTCACGCCCGGGTCGATGATCGTTACGACACGGACGCCGAGCTCCCGGACCAGGCCGGCAAGGTCGGGGAAGGGCTCCGCGTCGACGGTGAAGACGCGGTAGCCGTCCATGTAGTCGAGCCGGCGACGACGTCCAGTGCCTCCTCCGCGCTGGCGTAGCTCCAACGACTCTGGCTCGAGCTCGTGCTCGACCTGGGGTAACCCGGCGTCGTCGCGAGTCAGAGTCCGGCGTGCTCGCGGAGCCAGCGCCGGTTCCGCGCCTGCGCCTCAATCTGGCCGCGTGCGTCCTCGTCCGGGCCCGGTACCCAGTCCTGCTCGACAACGAGCCAGCCGGAGTAGCCGCTCGCCTCCAGCTCGGCGAAGAAGGCCGCGAGGTCGACGTCCCCCAAGCCGAGCTCGCAGAAGACTCCGCTGCGCCAGGCCTCGTCCCAGCCGGCGGCGCGGCGCAGAAGCTCCAGGCGCACGTCCTTGACGTGGACGTGGTCCATGCGCTCGCGCCAGTTGCGGAGGCCGTCGCTCGGATCGCCGCCCGCCGCGGTCAGGTGCCCGGTGTCGAGCAGGAGGCCGACGTCGGTCAGCTCGAGCAGCCGCTCGATCTCCGCCGGCGTCTGGACGGCCGTGCCCATGTGGTGGTGGAACGTCGGCTCGAAGCCGCGCTTCCGGGCACGCTCCGCCGCCCGCGCCACGCCGGCGGCGAACCGGTCCCAGTCGACCTGCCGCCGCGGGCCCGCGTCGGCGAGCACCGGCCGCCCGTCGCCGCCCGCCGCCTCGAGCAGCGTCAGCGTCGCGTCCAGATCCCGCAAATCCTCGACGGGCTCGCCGAACGGGATCGGCACGAACGCTCCGGCCAGCGCCAGGCCGCGGCGCTCGAGGCGCTCCCGCAGGACTCCGTCCTCGCCGAGGTAGCCGAGGGGGCCCAGCTCGGTGCCTTCGTAGCCGGCGGCCGCGATCGCGTCCAGCACCTCCTCCGGGCCCAGGACATTGGGCAGCACGCCGACCGTGACCTCGAACGCGCCGTAGCTCACGGGCGCGTTGGCGACGCGAATCATCAGGGCACTAAACGAGCGGCACCCGGGGGTCGGGCTCGAGGTCGGCCCAGGCCGAGCGGGTCCAGGCGAGCTCCGGATCGTCGGCCGCGGCCATCGAGCGCCGCTCGCCCGCGAGCGCGTTCAGGTAGTAGAGGTCGTACCCGTGCGCCGCCGCGGTCGTGTGGTAGCCGAACGGGACGAGCATGACGTCGCCGTCGCGGACCGTGACCGTCTCGTCGACCCCGTGGCGAGGGCTGTAGAGCCGCTGCACGGCGAAGGCCTCCGGCTTTGCCGTCCGGTAGTAGTACGTCTCCTCCAGGATCACCTCGCCGGGCGGGTTGTCCTCGTCGTGCTTGTGCGGCGGATAGCTCGACCAGTTGCCCGCGGGCGTGAAGACCTCGACGACGAGTAGGCGCTCGGCGGGAAACTCGGGCTCGAGGATGTGGTTGATCTGGCGCGTGGCGTTGCCCGCGCCGCGCACCTCGATCTCGACGTCTTCCGGCCGGACTAGCACCGGCTCGCGCTTGCGCTCGCAGAGGGCGCCGCAGATCGCGACCTCCGCGTCGCCTTCAACCCGGTAGGCGGTGTCCCGCGGCAGGTACAGCGCCCACGGCATTCCTTCGAACACCGAGGTGCGCCCGCCCAGCTCCCAGCTCGCACCGTCCGCCTCGACGCGGCAGCGGCCGCCGAGCGGGACCAGCGCGACCTCGTCGTCTCCCGTCTCGGCCGCGAACGAGCCGCTCCGAACGCCGAAGTAGAGGAAGCGCCAGCCGGCCGACTCGGGCGTCACCTGCTCCCAAGTGCCGGCGCGCCAGAGCAAGGTCATACGAGCGCCGCCTCCAGCTCCTCGAGCCGCGGCATCGCCTCGGAGCAGGCGAGCTGCGAGACGACGATCGCGCCCGCCACCGTGCCCCGGCGCACGGCCTCGACGAGCGAGAGCCCGCGCAGGAGGCCGTGGCCCATCGCCGATGCGAACGCATCGCCGGCGCCGAGTCCGTTGACCACCTCCACCGGCCAGGCTGGAACGTTCGACTCCTCGCCGCGCTCGTACACGGTCGCGCCGTGCTCGCCGCGCTTGAGCACGAGCACGGGCACTTCGTCGAGCCGCGCGGCGTCGACCTCCTCCTCGTTGCCGACGACGAGGTCCGCGGCGGCCGCGGCCCGGTTGGCCAGCTCCGGGAACTCCTCCGGCCGTTCCCACAAGGAGGGCCGCCAGTCGAGGTCGAAGACGGACGTGCCGCGGTGCCCCTCGAGCAGGGTCAGCGTCGTCTCCCGGCTCGGCGACTGCGCGAGGCCGGTGCCGGTCGCGTAGAGGAGCGCCGCCGCCGCCATTTCTTCGAGGTCGACGTCCTCGAGCGAGATCTGCCAGATCGCGACCCGTACGCCGAGGCGGGCGAGCCCGGTGGCCGTGTTGCCGGCGAAGCCGCCGACGAAGCGCGTGTACGTGCGCACGTCCCTGAGCGGTGTCGAGAGCTGGTTCGGGTACAGGTCGATCCCCACCCGACCGATCACGACCGCCTCGATCACAGATACGTCCGCTCGGCCGCTCTCGCCGCCTCGTACTGGTCGCGGGCGGCGCGCACCGAGGGCACCTTCGAGACCTCCGAGACGGCCACGTCCCACCAGCTCTCGTAGCTCGGGACGCCCTCGTAGCGGTCGACCTCGACCGCGATCACGACCGTGCGGTCGACGCCCGCGGCCTCGCGCAGAGCCGTGCGCAGCTCGTCGACCGTGCCCGCCCGAATCACGTGGGCGCCGAGCGACTCCGCGTTCGCGGCCAGGTCGACGGGGAGGACGGGGGCAGGGCTCTCCTCACTGTCGAGCCCGATCGAGCCGTTTCGGCGATAGCGGTACTGCGTCCCGAAGCCGTCGGTGCCGAGCGAGCGGGAGAGGCCGCCGATCGAGTTGAAGCCGTGGTTGTCGACGAGAACGATCGTCAGCTTGTAGCCCTCCTGGATCGAGGTGACGATCTCGCTCGAGAGCATCAGGTAGGAGCCGTCGCCGACGAGCACGTAGACGTCCCGCTCGGGGGCGGCCATTTTCACGCCGAGCCCGCCGGCGATCTCGTAGCCCATGCACGAGTAGCCGTACTCGATGTGGTAGCCCTTCGGGTCGCGCGTGCGCCAGAGCTTGTGTAGGTCGCCCGGCATGGAGCCGGCCGCGCAGACGACGACGTCGGTCGGCTGCGAGAACGAGTTGACGACGCCGATCACCTCGCTCTGGGCCGGCAGCGGCTCGTGCCCGAGCGCGTACAGCCGCTCGACCTCGGCGTCCCACTCCGCGTTCAGCGCCGCCGCCTGCTCGCGGTAGCCGTCGTCGACCGCGAAGCCGTCGACGAGGTAGGTCAGCCGCTCGAGCGTCGCGCGTGCGTCGCCGACGAGCTGGAGTCCGGCGTGCTTGGCGGCGTCGAAGTCGGCGACGTTGACGTTGACGAAGCGGACGTCCGGGTTCTGGAACGCGGTCTTCGAGGCGGTCGTGAAGTCCGACCAGCGGGTGCCGACGCCGATGACGAGATCGGCCTCGGCGGCGATCCGGTTCGCCGCGAACGTCCCGGTCACGCCGATCGCGCCGAGCGCCGAAGAGTGGTCGTACGGCAGCGAGCCCTTGCCCGCCTGCGTCTCGCCGACCGGCACGCCGGTCTGCTCGCAGAAGCGGCGCAGCGCCTCCGTCGCCTCAGAGTAGATCGTGCCCCCGCCGGCGACGAGCAGCGGCCGTCGGCTCGCCCGAATCGCAGCGGCCGCTTCCCGGAGGAGGGCGTCGTCGGGAAGCGGCCGGGGGACGTGCCAAACGCGTCGTGCGAGGAAAGCCTCAGGGAAGTCGTATGCCTCGGCCTGGACGTCCTGCGGACAGGCGAGCGTGACCGCGCCCGTCTCAGCCTGGTTGACGAGCACGCGCATCGCCTGCATCGCCGCCGGTACGACCTGCTCCGGCCGCCAGATCCGGTCGAAGTAGCGCGACACCGGCCGGAAGCAGTCGTTGACCGAGAGGTCGCCGGCCCACGGCGTCTCTAGCTGCTGCAGCACGGGGTCGGGCCTTCGCGAGGCGAAGACGTCGCCGGGCAGCAGCAGCACCGGCAACCGGTTGACGGTGGCCAGCGCTGCGCCTGTGACCATGTTCGTCGCCCCGGGCCCGATCGAGGTCGTGCAGGCAAGCGCGCCGAGCCGGTTCTTCATCCGCGCGTAGCCAGACGCGACATGCACCAGCGCCTGCTCGTTTCGCGCCTGGTAGTAAGTGAGGAGCTCGGGGCTCTCGTACAGCGCCTCCCCGATCCCGGCGACGTTGCCATGGCCGAAGATCCCGAAGCAGCCCGCGAAGAAGCGATGCTCGACGCCGTCGCGCTCGACGTGCTGCGCGGCGAGGAAGCGGACGAGCGCCTGCGCGGCGGTGAGGCGGACGGTCTTCACGTGCGCGCGACCTCCGCGGTCAGCTCTTCGAGCTCGTGCTGCAGCTCCGCCAGCTCGCGCCCGCCGGCCATCAGCTTGACGAGCTCCTGCGGGTCGAGGGCGCTCTTCGGGAAGTCTCCGAGGCTGCGTCCCCGGTTCAGGATCACGAAGTGATCCCCCACGGGGTAGGCGTGGTGCGGGTTGTGGGTGATGAAGATCACCGCGACCCCGTGCTCTCGGGCCTGGAGGATGTAGCGGAGGACGACGCCGGCCTGCTTCACCCCGAGCGCCGACGTCGGCTCGTCGAGGATCAGGACGCGGGCGCCGAAGTAGACGGCGCGGGCGATCGCCACGGATTGCCGCTCACCGCCCGAGAGCGTCCCGACCGCCTGGTCGGGGTCGCGGATGTCGATCCCCATCTTGCGCAGCTGGCTGCGCACGGTCTCCTTGGCGCGCTTGGCGTCGAACCAGCGAACGGGCCAGAAACCCTTCGTCGGCTCGGCGCCGAGGAAAAAGTTCCGCCAGATCGACATCAGCGGGACCATGGCCAGGTCCTGGTAGACGGTCGCGATCCCGCTGGCGCGGGCGTCGCGGGGCGAGTGGAAGTGCACCTCCTCTCCGTCCACCAGCACCCGGCCCTCGTCGGCCGGGTGGACGCCCGACAGGATCTTGATGAAGCTCGACTTGCCCGCGCCGTTGTCGCCGAGGACGCATGTGACCTGTCCGGCATCGACGTGAGCCGAGATGTCCTTGAGCGCCATCACGCTCCCGTAGTACTTGGAGATCCGCTCCGTCTCGAGCACGTGCGCCATCGTCATCTCGCCTTCTGCGCCCGGCCGCGGATGATTGTGTTCAGCAGGACGGCCGCGAAGAGGATCCCACCCTGGAAGGTGAAGGTCCAGTTGCTGTCCCACTGCGCGTCGACGATCCCGAGCTGGACCATCCCGAGCATCGCGGCGCCGAAGAACGTGCCGATCACCGAGCCGTAGCCGCCGGTGAGCAGGCAGCCGCCGACGACGGCGCAGATGATGAAGATGAACTCGAGCCCGATGCCTTCCTTCGCCTGCATCGAGCGCAGCTCGAGCGCCTCGATGATGCCCATCAGCGCCGCCGTGCACGACGTCATCATGAACAGCGCGATCTTCGTCCCGATCACCGGCACGCCCACGTTCCTGGCTGCGATCGGGTCGCCTCCGGCGCTGTAGATCCAGTTCCCGAAGCGCGTCTTCGCGAGCAGCCAGGCTCCGACGACGGTCAGCCCGATCCACCACAGCACCTTGACCTTGTAGTCGTACTGGGTGAGGTCGGTCGCGAAGAACCTGCGCGCCGAGTTGAAGCCGCTCGCCGTGTCGATGTCCTGGATCGCCGTCTGTCCCGTCAGCTTCAGCGTCCCCGCGGCGTTGACGCCCTGGAGGACGAAGAAGGTCGCGAGCGTGACGATGAAGCTCGGCAGCTTCGTCTTGACGACCGTGATCCCGTTGATGAAGCCGATCGTCAGCCCGAACAGGAGCACCAGCGCGATCGCCGGCCAGACGTTCATGTTCGCGTGCGTCGTCAGGTAGCCGAGCAGGAGTCCGGAGCTTCCGATCATCACGCCGGCGGAGAGATCGAACTCCCCGCCGATCATCAGCAGCGCGACCGGGACGGCGACGATTCCGTACTGGGCGGCCTGGTCGCTCCAGCCGGCGGCGATCGCGGGGTCGCCGAGCCAGTCGACCGCGCGGGCGAAGTACCCGAAGGCGAAGAAGACGGCGATCGCGCCGAGCAACGCGCCGATGTCCGGCCGCGACAGCAACCGCGTCAGGACGCCGACGTGGACGAGGCGCTCGTCGGCGCGGACGGGCTGGGCTGCGGTCTCTGCCATCGTGCTTCGAGCTGGACGGGTGGGCGACCGCGACCGCCCACCCGTGCACCCTAGCCTCTCCTAGCGCGTTCCCTTCGCGGCGAGCGCGGCGACCCTCGCTGCGTTCGCCTTGTTGATGATGCCCGGTCCGGTCAGGACCGGCTTTCCGTTCCCGACCGTGTTCAGGTTCGTTACGTAGAGGACGGCGAAGACGACCGGCAGGTAGCCCTGCAGGTACTGCTGCTGGTCGATCGCGAACAGCATCCGCCCCTTCTGGATCTCCTTGATCGATCCGCCGACGTCGAACGTGCCGACCTTGGTGCCCTTCGGGAGGACGTCGAGGACCGGAATGGTCACGTCCGGGTCGAGGCCGAGGAAGGCGTCGAGGCTCTTGTCGGCCGCGAAGGCCGCCTTGACCTTGGCCTTCGTCCCCGGGATGTCCGACTTCGCGTTCGGGATCGTCAGGGTCTTGACGCCGCCGCCGCCGAGGATCGACTTGACGCCGGCCGCGCGCTGGGTGAGGCCCACGTTGCTCGCCTCGTGGATGACGATGAGCACCTTCTTCGCGCCGACCTTCTTGAACTGCTTGCCGGCGCCCTGACCGGCGATGTCCTCCGTCTGCCCGACGTGAACCTCGTAGGTCGGCAGCGTGTCGAAGGCGCCGAGCCCGGAGTTCACGGTGATGATCTCGATCCCTCTCTGCGAGGCCTTCGTCAGGGGATCCTTGAGGGCGCTCGCATCCGGGACCGAGGTCGCGATCACGTTGGCCTTCGCGGCGATCGCGGCGTTGAGCCCGGAGACCTGCTTCGCGACGTCGTTGTTCGCGTACACCTGGGTGACGCTGACGCCGCGTTCGCGCAGGTCCTTCGCGGCCTGGTCGACGCCCTTCTTGAAGACCGACCAGAACGATCCCGTGTCGCCGTGGGTGACCACGGCGACCTTGATCTTCGCTGCGGTGCTCGCCTCCGTCCTCGCACCGCGGGCGAAGCCGGCCGCCGGGGCGAGCAACGCTCCGCCGGCCGCGATCAGGCCGCCCTTGACGAGCATGTCACGCCTGCTCAGGCCGCTCGCCTCTTCCTCCATCAGCTCCAGCTCGTCCATCTCGTCCTCCTCCCTCGCTTGCTGTTTTCGCCGCTCTTCGTCGCCGGACCCTACTACTGCGCTTCCAGGCCGCGTTCTACGGCAGGGACAGACCTCGGGACTGTCACTGCCGGTTCGAGTCGCACCGGCCTCCCTTCCTGGAAGGACCGCTGACAGGCCTCTGCGAGCGCGAGCGCAGCGACGCCGTCCTCGCCGGTGACGAGCGGCGGCACGTCGTCTCGAATCGACACAGCGAAGTGCTCGAGCTCGAGCCGGTAGGCCTGCGGGTAGCGCTCGATGAAGTCGGACACCCAGTCGACCTGGAGGCCGCCCGCTGTCAGCCACTCGGTATGCAGCCGCCGGTGGTTGCCGATCCGGACGGTCGCCCTCGAGCCCACCACTTCGGTCGAGCACTCGTAGCCGTAGCCGGCAACGCGGCTGTTGTCGATCACCCCGAGCGCTCCGCTCGCGAACCGCAGCGTCACGATCGCGTTGTCGAGATCCCCGGCTTCGGCGAACGCGGGATCGGAAAGCGCCGCCCCGAACGCCGCCACCTCGTCGATCTCGCCGACCATCCAGCGGGCCGCGTCCAGGTCGTGGATCGTCACGTCGACGAAGAAGCCGCCCGAGTTGCGGATGTACTCGATCGAGGGCGGCGACATGTCTCTGAGCGACGTGCGGAACAGGTAGACGTCGCCCAGCTCGCCGCTCTTGATCCGGGCGGTCGCGGCCGACCAGTCGGGATCGAAGCGGCGGTGGAAACCGACCTGGAGCTTCACGCCGGCCGCCTTCGCAGCCTCGACCGCCCGCGCCGCCTCGTCCGCCTCGAAGGCCAGCGGCTTCTCGCAGAGGACGTGCTTCCCCGCCGCCGCCGCCTGCTCGATCATCGGGACGTGGAGCGGCGTCGGCGTCACGACGACGACGCCGTCGACCCGGCTGTCGGCGAGCAGGTCCTCGTAGGCCGGCGACCAGTCGCAGCCGAGCTCCTCGCCGAGCTGGCGGGCGAGCGCCTCGTCGGCGTCGACGACGCGGACGAGCTCGATCCCCCGGGCCGCGGCGGCGTTCTCCGCGTGGAGGCGACCCATGCGTCCCAGGCCGGCGATCCCGAGAGGCACGCGCCGGATCATCGATCGACCGCCGCCCCCGAACCCGACGTGCGCTCCACGTTCACGGAAGCGCCTACTTCGTCCCGATCGCCGAGAAGTCATTGGCGGCGAAGACCGCGGTGAACGCCGCGCCCGACTCGAGCAGCGACCGTGTCGCCTCGTAGCCGCCGTCCTCGGTGAAGCGGCCGGTGGCGACGAGCCGCGGGTCACGGGCGACTCCGGCGGCTGCGAGCGCTCCGCGGTAGCCGGTCTGCCGCTCGGCGCTGATCCCTAGCTCGGGTGCGCCGGCCACGTGGGCGATGCGCCGGTGGCCGACCCCGAGCAGGTGCTCGGTCGCCAGCCGCCCGCCGCGCTTGTTGTCCACCTGGACAAGCGGCACCGACGGCGACTTGACGTCCCGGTCGAGGCAGACGATCGGGAACCCGTCCTCGACGAACTGGGCGATGCGATCAGGTGGGAGCACGAGGCCGTCGACCAGGGCCCCGTCGACCTGCTTCGCGTGGAGCAGGCTCAGGTACTCCGCCTCGCGCTCGGGATCGCCTTCGGTCGTGCGCAGGAGCATCGTGTGGTCGCTGGCGAGCGCGATCTGCTGGATCCCGTTGACGAGCGCGGCGTAGAACGGGTTGGTGATGTCCGGCAGCAGGAACGCGATCGTCTGGGTCGACTTCGTGACGAGGCTGCGCGCGATCGTGTTCGGCCGGTAGCCGAGCCGCTCGACGGCGTCCTCGATCGCCTTCCGCGTCCCCGGCGCGATCTGGCCGGTGTCGTTGAGCGCCCGCGAGACGGTCGCCGTCGACACCCCGGCCTCCCGGGCCACGTCGTAGATCGTCGGCCTCGCGCGTGTCTTGCCTGCCATGCCGCGCTCAGAGTACTCCGAGTCGGGAGGGCGTACGGCTGGCCGTGTGGCTTGCGATGTTCCTCCGTTGCGCGCATGAGCCGATCTTCGCGGAGCCGTCGGCTGCGTAGCCGTCCGGCTGACCCGGTGCAGTCGATCGACTTTTCCTCGGCAAGGCCGGTCTAGGCTTGAACCCTTGGCCACACCGCGTGCCAATCCCTATCGAACGTCCCTTTGCGTCCGATTGGAGTAGAACCAGAGTCATGGCAGGCCCGGTCACCGCGCCGAATCTCGCAAGGGTGGAGAGGGCCGCTGCGCGCGTGCGAAGCGGCGGTCTCGAGCGGCGACCGGCTACGCGGCGAGTTCGTATTCGTGCAGCAATCCGCCGAGTCGGTCGCGGCGGCGGAGGCAATCGAGCTGCAGCGGCTCGTTGCTCGGCGCTGGCTCGTCCATCGGCGGCGGCTTCGCGACCGGCGGCCGCTGGCAGAGCGAGCGGTGCGGCCTGTGTCCGTTGTAGGGAGAACCGACGACAACTTCGCCGTCAAGGGACTCGTTCGGAGTGGAATCGGCGTTGCGTTCCTCAGCGGGCTGATGTTGGAGGTAATGGCCGAAGGGCTCGACGTCTCGCCTGTCAGCGATCGAACCCTGATCGGCTGCGGCTCGCCTCTCAGACGACGAGGGCAGCTGCGCGGTCGGCGAAGGGCCGACGACGGCGTCCCGCGTCGGAGAGCGAGGGAGGAGTCCACGTACCGTCGCTATAGACGTCGGTCCCCGGCGGAACGATCTGGTCGACTCGATCGAGCACAGAGTCGTCAAGCGTTATCGAAGCTGCGTCCAACGCCGACTTCAGCTGCTCCATCGTCCGGGGGCCGATGATGACCGAGGTGACGGCGGGGTGCGTGGCGGGAAATGCAAGCGCAAGCTCGGGAAGCGTGAGGCCGGCGTCGGCTGCGAGCGCGAAGAATTGCTCGACCGCCTCGAACTTCGCCGCGTTCTTTGGGTTGTCTGGATCAAAGCGAGCCGCGTCGATTGTCGGCCTTCCGATTCCGGCATCGAAGGATTGTCCCTTTCTGTATCGCCCTGAGAGAAAGCCCCAGGCGAGCGGGCTCCACGTCAACACCCCCATCCGGAATCGCTCGCAGATGGGCAGGACCGCCGCTTCGATTCCGCGTGTGAGCAGCGAGTATGGCGGCTGCTCGGTACGAAAACGCTGGAGACCGCGCCGTTCGGCGATGTAGTTCGCCTCGATGATCTCGGCGGCCGGGAAGGTGGAGCACCCGAATGCTCTGATCTTCCCGGCGTGCACGAGATCCGTGAGCACCGACAGCGTCTCCTCGACTTCCGTTGACGGGTCGGGCCGATGTACTTGGTAGAGGTCAATCCACTCCGTCTGCAACCGGCGAAGACTGTCCTCGCACGCCTTGACGATCCACCGCCGCGAGTTGCCACTGCGGTTTCGCCCCTCGCCCATCTGGAAGTGGACCTTGGTCGCCAGGACCACGTCGTCTCTCCGTCCTCGCAACGCCTTACCGACGATCTCCTCCGACTCGCCGTCCGAATACGCGTCAGCCGTGTCGACGAAGTTAATCCCGCGGTCCAAGGCAACATCGACCATGCGCATGCATTCGTCGTGGTCGGCATTGCCCTCCGCGCCGAACATCATCGTGCCGAGGCACTGCACGCTGACCTCGATTCCCGTTCCACCAAGTGTGCGATACAGCATCCTTCCTCCTCACGCTAAGCCCAGCGGTGACGAAGTTGAACAACGACTCGACCACTGATTACATGCTCGTGCGGTGCGTCCGGCGCGGGAGGCCGGACGATTGGCGGCAGCTGCAAGGGCGCGTTCGACGTTCGGAACCGGCAGCTCGGGGACGAGCCGTGTGAGTAAAGCCAACTCAGTTACTACAGAAGGGAGTTGAAGTCCTCGTTCTCAAGCACCGTATGAGGGCGAGACATGCGTTCTACGGCGCGCGCTGCACCGCGTAGACGTTGTTGCGGTGATTGTCTGTGACGTAGTAGCGGAACCGACTCACCATCACCATCCGCGACTGAGGCCGAGCGGGGTCAAACGAGCCCGGTGCAGACTTGCGCGAGCAGAACAGCACCCGGCTTCGAGCGGGCTCCAAGCCAAGCCAGGCCTTCGTGATCCCGTACGTGCAAGTCAGATCGATCCCCGGGAATGTCACCACCGTCCCGTAAGTCCGGTTCGCCTGCACGGTCACACGCGAACCCGGCCGCGCGATCAGATCGTGTACGGCCGCAAAGGCTGCTCCGCTACCTAGCGCTGCTCCGAGCACCAATCCCGCCAACAGCTTTCTCATCGTGTCCTCCTTTCGCTTGACGTATCCGCCCGCGGAGCTCGTGCCGTCGCGATGGACGAGCTGGACATCGAAGCTTCTCGGTTCACTCACGGCGGTGCGCCTATCCGCGCTGCCCAGGATAGAGCCGACTCAGTTACCGCGGCGAAGATCGTCGAGTACCGCACCGCGCACGGTGCCTTCCCCAGCGTCAACGACCTCGACGAGGTGCCCGGCATCGGACTAGTGGCCCAAACAGCCCGAAGCCTGCTTACGCAGCCATGCGGCCTCGCTTGCTCGATGAGGCCGGAAACCAGCATGGTTGAGCGCGTTTGCGCTCCTCTGTCATCGGCTGCGCTCGCTGCCCTCGCGGTCTTCTGAGCCGCGGGTCGGGGGTTCGAATCCTCCCAGGCGCACAAACGAAAAGTCAGCGGCCAGCAGACGAGCAGGCTTATGTCCCGGATGATTGCGGATCGCCCCGGCTAGACTGTCTCGGCCGCGGTGGCGGTAGCTCAGTTGGTAGAGCCCCGGGTTGTGGTCCCGGTGGTCGGGGGTTCGAGTCCCCTCCGCCACCCCTCGCTCGCAAGGCCCCGTAGCTCAGCGGATAGAGCGGCAGCCTTCGAAGCTGCGTGCGGAGGTTCGACTCCTCCCGGGGCCATTTTCCAGGGTCGGGTTCTCTGGCCCCGGCGACGGCGATGCACGAGCGGTCGGAGAGAATTCGACCGTCACGTGTTTGGAAATTTGCGCTACGGTGAAAGACCCGAGTGAAGGAAGGGGTGGCGCACCTCAACCTCCCTCTCCCGGGAACGCCGGTGTTTGATTTCTGGGGGAATCATCAAGCGCCGGTCGTCCAGCACCACCCCTTCCTCTCTCTCGGGAGTGTGCATGTGCCAGGCGGCTCCGGCTCTCTATCCTGTGAGCGGCGCGGGCGTGGCGAAACTGGCTATACGCGCCGGGTTTAGGTCCCGGTGGGGCGCGAGCCCCGTGGAGGTTCGAATCCTCTCGCCCGCACCTCGAGCCGCCGCAGGGACAGGCTTCGACCTGTCCCCGAAGTAGCCCAGGTGCCCACGGCTACGATGGGCCGCATGCAGGCGCGCGTCGAGGAGCTTCCCGAGAACAAGGTCCGGCTGACGGTCGACGTCCCGAGCCACGATGTCCAGCACGCGGTCGACCACGCCGCGTCCGACCTCGCCGCCTCGGCCAGGGTGCCCGGCTTCCGCAAGGGCAAGGTGCCGATGCAGGTGCTGCTCTCGCGAATCGGGAAGGAGCGGCTCTACTCGGAGGCGGTCGAGACTCACATCGAGGGCTGGTACCGCAACGCGGTCGCCGGCACCCGCATCCGCCCGGTCACCCGGCCCGAGTACGAGTACGAGCTGCCGAACACGGCCGACCAGGACTTCAGCTTCACCGCCACCGTCGACGTGCAGCCGAAGGTCGAGGTTGCGGACTGGAAGGGACTCGAGGTGCCCGCCGCGGAGGTCGAGGTCCCGCAAGAGCTCGTCGACCAGCAGCTCGAGGCGTACCGCTCCGCCGTCGCGGAGCTCGTCCCCGTCGACGGGCGGCCCGCCCAGGTCGGCGACACGCTCGTCGTAGATCTCGTCGGCGCCGACGGCAAGGCGCAGCGCGACTACGTGGTCGAGCTCGGGCTCGGCCGCGTCGTCGAGGAGCTCGAGGAAGCGCTCGTCGGCATATCCCCCGGCGAGACGAAGGAGGTCGAGTACGAGCTCGCCGACGACCAGAAGACGAAGGTCGAGGTCACGCTGAAGGAGTTGAAGGAGAAGGTGCTTCCGCCGCTCGACGACGAGCTGGCGCGCGCCGCGAGCGAGTTCGACGCCCTCGCCGAGCTGCGTGCCGACATCGAGGCCCGCATCCGCGAGCAGATCGAGGACGAGGTCGAGACCCGGTTCCGCGCCGACGCCGTCGACGCCCTCGTCGAGGCGTCGAACATCCAGCCCTCCGGGCCGCTCGTCCAGGCGCGGACGGCGGAGCTCCTCGCCGGCCTCGTCCGCTCACTGGAGCGGCGCGGGATCTCGCCGGAGACCTACCTCGCCGTCTCGAACCAGACGCCGCAGCAACTCGAGGAGCAGCTGCGCGCCGAGGCCGCGCTGTCGGTTGCGCGCGAGCTCGCGCTCGAGGCCGTCGCCGACAAGGCCGGGATCGAGGTGTCGGACGACGAGCTGCGCGAGTTCATCCGCGAGAACGCGGAGGCCGAGGGCGACGAGGCCGAGAAGGTCGTCGAGCAGGTCTTCGCGAGCGGCCGCCACGAGCTGCTGCGCGACGACCTGCGGATGCGCAAGGCGCTCGACCGCGTCGTCGCCGACGTCACGCGCATCCCCGTCGAGCTCGCGCGCGCACGAGAGAAGCTCTGGACGCCCGAGAAGGAGAAGGGCCCCCAAGAGACAAAGCTGTGGACCCCCGGAAGCAAGGAGCCTGTCGTATGAGCCCGTTGATCCCGATGGTGATCGAGCAGACCTCGCGTGGCGAGCGCGCGTTCGACATCTATTCCCGGCTGCTGAACGAGCGGATCATCTTCCTCGGCACGCCGATCGACGACCAGATCGCGAACCTGATCGTGGCGCAGCTCCTGCACCTCGAGTCCGAGGATCCGGACAAGGACATCTCGATCTACATCAACTCGCCGGGCGGGTCGGTGTACTCGGGGCTGGCGATCTACGACACGATGCAGTTCATCAAGCCCGACGTGCAGACGATCTGCGTCGGCATCGCGATGAGCATGGGCGCGCTCCTTCTCGCCGGCGGCGCGAAAGGGAAGCGGATGGCGCTGCCGAATGCCAAAATCCTGATCCACCAAGTGTGGGGTGGATTCCAGGGCCAGGCGACCGATATCGAGATACATGCGCGTGAGACGATTGCCCTCAAACGCCGAATGGAAGAGATCATGGCCAAGCACACCGACCAGCCACTCGAGAAGGTCTCGAAGGACATGGAGCGTGACTACTTCATGAGCTCCGACGAGGCCAAGGAATACGGCATCATCGACCAGGTGATCGAACACCGCTAGTTCTGTCTCTTATACACATCTGACGCTGCCGACGATCTCATGATAGTGTAGTTGTCGGTGGTGGCGGGGG
>JBKPSO010000194.1:0-4439 GCA_046735055.1 Actinomycetota bacterium | reverse complement strand
TCGCACGATCCCGACGGCAAATCAGAATCGGGAGTTCCGCGAGCTCGCCGGAGCCTCATTCGTCCTCGGCGCCTCGGCACGAATCGTCGAGGCCACGCTCGCTCCCGGCAGTAGCGCCCCGCCGCCCGGATGGGTCACAGCGCTAAGGAGACCACTTGGGAGAAGCACGTGAACGGCCAGGTGGTTGTGTCGGGGCCGTACACGACCGGCTGCACTCAGGTGCGCGGTAAGCCAGAGGGCTAGTTCCACCGGTTCGGCGTCGGGCAGCGTCCACTTGGGCGTGATGAGGCCGAGACCCCGGCTCCGGCGTCAACCTCAACTGCATCCATGAGTTTGCGCATCAGAGGGAAGCCGCAGCCGCCCTCCTCTCGTTGCCGGCGGTCGCCCCACGACCCGAAGTCTCTGGAGAGGGACCCTCACGCGAAACAGAATCCGGATGGGCTTACGCGAGACCGGGTCCTCCTGGCGGGCCGTGAGGAACCGGCGACGGCCGGGCATTGACCGGCTCCGGTGAGGGAGGGATGATCGCGGCCGTGAGGACGATGTTCGCCGCAGTCAGCTTCCAGAACACGCCGCTCGACCTGATCGCCGAGAAGCAGCGCGAGATCGAGGCGCTCGGCTGGCGCGAGTACAACCGCGCCGACCCGTGGCTGGTGAGGTACGAGAAGGACTTTGCGGAGGGTGAGCATCATCGGGGCGCCGATGCCGAGCTGCGCCGTGTCATGGGCGACTACTGGCTCTCCCCGGACGAAACGGCCTCCCTGCACGGAGAGACAAGCGCTCACAAGAGAAGCGCAATGTCTGGAGAGATCGATCCGACGGGGGGAAGGACGGACGCTCTCGACGCATTCCTGGAGGCCAAGCTCGGGGAGGGCTTCGAGATCGAGACGCACACGGATACGCATGCAATCGTCGTCGAACGTGACCAGGCGAAATCGTTCCTGGGTCGGTTTCGAGGGCCCGGCGCCGCCAAGCGATACGTCGTCTCGGTGGACGAGCACGGCGAGGTGACGATGATCCCGGCAGAGCCGAAGCGAAGCTGACGAGGCGGTGAGAGGCGCCCTTCGCCCGCAGCTTCGTGACCGGCAGGCGGCCGTGAGGAGCCGATCGGTCACGGACGACCGACCCCACGCGCGCGCGGCGTTTCCGGGAATGCCCGCGGCCACCGGCAGTCTGGCGCATTCGCGTTCCTCTGCTCTCCTTCGCGCGTAGCCGAGGGCTCCGCATAAGCAAGCCGATTGTCGATTCGACTGTCGGTGCGCGCGCTCACGCCAGACTCCTCAGGTGTGCGCATCGGAATTCCCCAGGTCCGGGGTTGGGGTTTGCCGCCCTGCTTCGTAGCTGAGCCGTAGGCGAAGCGGAGAAGCGGGGCGGCGGTCCGTCGTCCGGGGTCCTTCTCAGCGTCGCGGCGGGGGTCGCCGTCGATGTGGAGGAGGGCCGGGGGTTGTTATCGCGGGAGGATGTGGTGGAGATCGTGGCGTTGCGGAGGCGGGGCTGGTCGGTCAGCGCGATCGCGCGGCATACGGGCCGGGACCGGAAGACGATCCGCGCCTGGCTGGCGCAGGGCGAGCGGCGACGGCGGGCGCGGGCGCCGAGCGTGCTCGAGCCGTACCGCGCGTACGTGGAGCGCCGCTTGGCCGACGATCCGCACCTGGACGCGACCGTGCTGCTGCGCGAGTTGCGCCCGCTCGGCTTCGCCCGCTCGTATCAGACGTTGACGCGGGAGCTGCGCCGGCTCGGCCTTCGCCGCGAGTGTCCGGTGTGCAAGCGGGGCGGCCACAGGTTAACGATCGAGCTCGCCCTCGACTGCGCGATCCCGGCCTTGCGCAGCCGTTGGCCGAAGATCGGGGCGACGTATTGCGAGCCCTGGTCGGAGTGATGGACCAGCTCCCCCGCCGGCTGCCGGCGGTTGATCGCCATCTCGAGCGCGTCGACGACGAGCTCGGCCTGCATGTCGGCCCGCATCGACCAGCCGACGAGCTTGCGACTGAAGCAGTCGATCACCGAGGTGAGGTAGAGGGTGCCCTCCGAGGTCGAGACGTACTTGATGTCCGAGGCCCAGAGCCGGTTGGATGCCGGCGGGTTGAAGTCCCGCTCGACCAGGTCGTTTGCGACCCGGACGCCCGGCACCGCGAACGTCGTCCGCAACTTCCGCCGCTTCACATAGCCCGAGAGACCGGCGGCGCGCATCAGCCGCTCGACACGCTTGCGCCCGACCCGGACTCCCTCGTCGCGGAGGTCGAGGTAGATCCGCCTCGCCCCGTAGCTGGCACGGCTCCGCGCCTACATCCCCCGGATCCGCTCGGTCAGCGCGCGTCGGCCAGCGCCCGCTCCGACGGGGGCGCGCCGCTCCCAGGCGTGGAAGCCCGACCGCGACACCCCGAGCACCCGGCACATCGGCGAGATCGGGTGGTTGGTCTTCTCCGCCGCGATGAACCGAAAGCAGCTCACCGCGTCTCGCTCTCCCGCGCGAAGAAGACCGCGGCTTTTTTCAAGATCTCGCGTTCCTGCTCCCAGCGTCCGCACCCTGCGACGAAGCTCCCGCAGCTCCTGGCGCTCCTCGCTCGTCAGCCCCTCCCGCCGGCCGCCGTCGACCTCGGCCCGACGCACCCACATCCGCAGCGTCTCGGTCGAGACGCCGAGATCAACAGCGATCTCCCTCAGCGGCTTCCCAGCCCGCTTGAACAGCTCGACAGCTTCACGCCGGAACTCCGGCGGATACGGCCTCTTGAAGTTCGATCCCCTTGGCATAGCGCCGCATCCTCCCGCCAGATCGGACACTGCCGACCCAGCGCTCAGGTGTCCACCGAAGCGGGGGCACTCCAACGCGCTCGCCCCGTTCCACCAGGAGCCGACCTTGGCGCGCTTGGCCCCGGCGTGTCGGGGCGTACACGAGTGCGGCCGGCCGTGCATCGGGTCGGTACCCGGTGGTTTTTCGCTGTGCGACACGACTTGCGGCGATCTTCTACCCCGCTTTCTACCGAGGACGCCCGAAATCGGCTTCAAGAGCGCAGAGCTTCTCGCGCGTGGTGGGCTGTCTGGCTGAGTATCAGCCGCGCCGGCGCGGCCTGATCCTGAGCTCTCGCACCGAGCTCGAGAACCCCGCGGACACCCCCGGCCCCGGCGTGGTCACCTGCAAAGGGTGACGGGCTCCACGCTCACGGTCACCGCTGCCGGGCCGTAGAACGTGAGGAGGGCCCCGGTCGGGGCCCTCCTCGTCACTGCTTGATGTTGCGGTGAGTCGTCTCGGCTACGCCTCCGCGTTGATGCAGCCGAGCAGCGTGTTCATCAGCCCGATCTGCGACTGAGTGGTCGAACCGCCGGACGAGCTGCCGTTGATCAGAGCGACGGCCTTGTTGAAAGCGTCGTTGACGGTGCTGAGCAACGTCAGCCCGTTGACAGGCGAGCAGCTGAGAGCGCCGAGCGTCTGTCCGGTGAAGCCGTTGACCAGCTTGATGTTGTACCCGAGCGCCAGCGTCTGAGCCGCAAGCGTGTTCAGGCTGTTGATGTTGACGCCGGAGGCCAGCGTGCAGTTCTGCGTGGCCGTAGCGGCACCAACCGTGAAGATCGACGGCGTACCCTTGCCGCAGGCGTTCAGGTTGCTGTTGTTCGGCAGCACCTTCGTGGCCTCAGCAGAGGTGTCGATGTTCGAGCCACGACCGATCGCAACCGCGTTGGCGAGATAGCCGAGGACGCTGATGCGAGTGATCCCGTTCGGGTTGCCCCAGTAGCCCATCGTCTTGCCGAAGACGCGAACGGTGAGGTTCTCGTCGGCAGCCGTGGCACCGAGGTAGTTGGCGTCACCATCGACGCTCGCCTTGTAGACGTACGCCCCCGAGTTCAGGGGATCGGAGTCGACGGAGCGAGCGGTGAAGCCCGCCTCGGCGGCACCGTTGGCGACCGCGTTCCCGTTCAGCGTGAAGCTGACAGCCGGGATCGGGAAGCCAAGCACGTCGCCGGTCACGACCGCCGTGTCATGCACGATCGCGCCGAAGGTGACGTTGCCGCCCGTGATGTCCTGGTGGGCAGCGTTGTGGATGTAGGTGACGATGTAGAGCTGTGCCTTGTCCACGGTCAGGGGCTCGTCGCCACTGATCGCGCCTTCGTAGTTGCTATCGCCCTCCACGCTTGCTGTGTAGAGGTGGTTTCCAGCGTTGAGCGCAGCCGAATCGACCGTGGAGGCTGAGAAGCCTGCCTCTACCGGGTCAGCGTTCGCTACGTCGTTGCCGTCGAACTTGAAGCTGATCGCGCCGGTCGGATCGAACCCGGGCACCTGACCTGTGACGGTCGCGGTGTCGTGGACGATCGAACCGAGCGGGACGCTCGTCGCGCCGCCGATGTCCTCATGGGCGGCGTTGTGGATCTGGGTGACGACGGTCAACTGAGCCTTGTTGATCGTGAACGGCTCACAGTCGCCCTTGCTGTCCAACCAACGGCTT
>JBKPSO010000193.1:0-4372 GCA_046735055.1 Actinomycetota bacterium | reverse complement strand
TCCTCGAACGGCGACTCGCGGAGGATCCGTCCGTTCGCGACCGCGTTCAGGGCCACTCCGCCTGCGAGGCAGAGGCGCGGGAGCCTCGTGCGCTCCCAGAGCGCCGCGACGAGCCGGAGCACGTGCTCCTCGAGCACGCCCTGGAGCGAGGCGGCGACGTCCTCGTGGTGAGAGGTGAGCCCGGCGTCCGGCTCCCGGGCCGGGCCGAGCAGCTCCTCGAGCTTCGGCGAGAAGAGCCGTCCGACCGACGGCGAGCCGTCGACCCACGTCAGCTCCATCGGGTGCTCGTGATGCGTGAAGTACTCGAGGTCGAGCTCGAACAGGTCGCCGGCCGGCCGGACCAGGCGATGCAGCTCGTCGGTGAAACGCGGCGCCCCGTAGGGCGCGAGCCCCATCACCTTGCCCTCGTCGCCGTAGCGCGGGAAGCCGAGCCACTGCGTCACCGCTGTGTACAGAACGCCGAGCGAGTGCGGGAATGCGACACGCTCGAAGACCTCGAGCGACGTCCCGCGTCCCTCCGCGAGCATCGTGCTGACGCCGTCGCCGAAAGCGTCGACGGAGAGCACCGCCGCCTCCGCGAACCCCGACACGTAGAACGCGCTCGCGAGGTGCGCGAGGTGGTGCTCGACGAAGAGCCACTCGGCTTCGAAGCCGGCCTCGGCCCGTGGATCGGCCGGGAGCGAGCGCTCGAGGCAGCCGACCGCGACCTGATCGGCCGCCGAAAGCCCCGCCTCCGCCAGGCACCAGGCCGCCGCCAGCTCGGGAAACCCCGCGAAGTGCTTGATGCGGTTGAAGCGCTCCTCCTCCGCGGCGGCGACGAGCTCACCGTCGACCACGAGGGCCGCGGCGGCGTCGCCGTGGTAGGCGTTCAGGCCGAGGATCGCAGCCAAGCCCGGATTCTAGGGCGTCTTAGGTTCCTCTCAGATTCCGTTCAGGAGCCGTTCAGGCACGGCTGATTCGATTTCGACGAATCGAAAATCGAAAGGAACCGAACTATGCGTCGCATCATCCCCCTTGTCATCGTGGCGCTCGCGTCCACCGCAGCCGCGGTCGGCGCTTACGCCCTGATCTCCCCGGGCGAGACGAAGACCGTCGCCCGCCCGCGGACGGCCTCTGGCGCCCAACCCGCGGCCGCAACCTCCAACCTCTCCGTGACCGATGTCTACAACCGGGCCGAGAAGGGGGTCGTCGAGATCACGGTCCGGTCGACCGCCGCCGGAGGCGACTCCCCGTTCGGCGGCTCGCAGACCCAGCAGGCACAGGGTTCCGGCTTCGTCTACGACGCGGCCGGCCACGTCGTTACGAACCAGCACGTCGTCGACGGTGCCCAGTCGATCTCCGTTCGCTTCTGGAACGGCGCGGCCTACCGCGCAACGCTCGTCGGCGCCGACCCGTCGACCGACGTCGCAGTGATCAAGGTCGACGCGCCGGCCTCGATGCTGCACCCGCTCGCCCTGGGCGACTCAGGCTCGCTGCGCGTGGGCCAGGGAGTCGTCGCGATCGGCAGCCCGTTCGGTCTCGAAGAGTCGGTTACCGCGGGCATCGTCAGCGCGCTCCATCGCGAGATGACCGCGCCGAACAACTTCACGATCGCCGACTCGATCCAGACTGACGCCGCGATCAACCACGGCAACTCGGGCGGCCCGCTGCTCGACCTGAACGGCAAGGTGATCGGCGTCAACGCCCAGATCGAGAGCGACTCCGGCGGCAGCGACGGGGTCGGCTTCGCGATCCCCTCGAACACGGTTCGCTCGATTGCGACCCAGCTGATCGGCAGCGGCACCGTCAAGCATGCCTACCTCGGCGTCGGCATCTCGACCGCCACGAACGGCGTCAAGCTGACCGAGGTTCGCCCCGGCACGCCCGCCGCGAACGCGGGGCTCCGGGCCGGCGACGTGGTCACGGCGGTCGGCGGCCGGCCCGTCCACGACCCGACGGCGCTGAGCACGGCGATCGACGCCAAGAAGCCGGGCGACCGCGTCACGCTCACCTACACGCGAAACGGCCAGAGCCACACCGTCACGGTGACGCTGGCCGAGCGCCCCTCCTGACCGAGCTCCCTGGGGCGGGCCCCTCGCGGGGCCTGCCCTCAGGCGAGGTAGTCGAGCGCCGTTCGGACGAAGACCGCGATCCCGTTCCGGAAGGCGCTCTCGTCGATCGTGAACCGCGGGTGGTGGTGCGGGATCCCGCCGGTCTCACCCGCGCCGACGATGAAGAAGACGCCCGGCGCGCAGGACAGGTACGCCGAGAAATCCTCGCCCGCCATGATCGGCGGGTAGTCGACGAGCACGTCCTCGCCGAGCTCCGCGAGGACGGCAGCGCGAACGAGCTCAGCCGCGTCCGGGTCGTTGAGCACCGGGTCGTAGCCCTCGAGGTATTCGAACGAGTAGCCCGCCCCGTGAGCTTCCGTCACGCCCCGCAGGACGCGCCCCATTCCCGCCTGCACACCCGCACGCACCTCTGCATCGAACGTCCGCACGGTCCCGGCGAGCTTCACGGCCTCCGGGATGATGTTGTGGGCCGAGCCGCCTTCGAACCGGGTCACCGACACGACCGCCGACTTCATCGGGTCGACCGACCGAGAGACCAGCTGCTGGAACGCGAGCACAACCTCGCTTGCGACCACGATCGGGTCGACGGCCTTGTGCGGCATCGCCGCGTGACCGCCCTTGCCCTGCACCTCTGCGTCCCAGATGTCCGCGGCCGCCGTCACCGGCCCGACTGGAACGGCGACCTTCCCGACGTTGACCGTCGAGAAGAGATGGGCACCGACGACGAGGTCGACCCCGTCCATCACGCCCGCCTCGACGAGGACGCGTGCGCCACCCGGAGGATGCTCCTCGGCCGGCTGGAACATGAACCGCACCTCGCCCGAGAGCTCCTGGCGACGCTGGACGAGCACCTTCGCCGCAGCGAGCAGCATCGCCGTATGGCCGTCGTGGCCGCAGGCGTGCATCGCCCCCGGGCGAGTGGACGCGAAGTCGAGGCCGGTCTCCTCGGTGATCGGAAGCGCGTCGATGTCCGCGCGCAGCGCCAGGGTCCTGCCCGGCCGCGCCCCCCGAAGCCGCGCGACGACACCTGTCTCCGTCGGCCGCTCGATCTCCAGACCACCCATCTCGACAAGCGCGTCCTCGACGAACCGGGTCGTCTCGTGCTCCTCGAACGAGAGCTCGGGATTGGCGTGCAAGTGTCGCCGCCAGGCGATCGTCTGGGCCTCGAGCTCCGGGGTGACGACCGTGCTCATCGCTCCGGATACTGACAGCGCAGGGACAGACCCCGTTTCGGGGTCTGTCCCTAGTGTTCATCCCTAGGCGGCGAGCTCGAGCGCGGGCTCCGGCTTCACTTCCTGCGGAACCTGCTGGAGCTCCTCACGGCGGATCAGCAACAGCCCGGCGAGGATCCCCACGGCTGCGATTCCCACGCCGACCAGGAAGGCGAGCGTGAAGCCGTCGACCAGCGCGGGGTGCAGTGCCGTGCCCGCAGCGAGCTTGTCGCTCGTCCTCGTGGTCGCGATCGTCGAGAGGATCGCGATCCCGAGCGCGCCGCCGATCTGCTGCGACGTGTTGATCAGGCCCGAGGCGAGCCCCGCCTCGGCCGGCTGGACGCCGGCGAGCGCCGCGATCGAGATCGGCACGAACGAGAATCCGATGCCGACAGCGACCAGCAGGAAGCCCGGCAGCAGGTCGCCGAGATAGGTGCCGTTCACCGAGACCTGCGTGAAGTACACGAGCCCGGCCGTCAGCGCGATCATTCCGACGACGAGCACCGGCTTGACGCCGATCCGCGTGACGAGCTGCGCCGCGACCATCGAGGTCAGGATCGCCGTCCCCGCGACCGCCAGGTAGCCGACGCCCGTCTTCATCGCGGAGTACCCGAGCACCTGCTGCATGTACAGCGTCAGCATCAGGAACATCGAGAACAGCGCCGTGCCCATGATGAAGCCGGCGACGTTCGCGCCTGCGATCGTCTTCGTCCGCAGCAGGCCGAACCGCATCAGCGGCTCGGGGTGCCGCTGCTCCCAGCCGAAGAAGGAGGCGAGGAGCACTGCCGAGGCGGCGAAGAAGCCGATCGTCTTCGCCGAGCCCCAGCCGTTCGAGCCCGCCTGCGTGATCGCATAGACGAGCGCCGAAAGGCCGCCGGTGACGAGCACCGCCCCGATCGCGTCGAACGAGCGGACGCTCGCGTCGCGGCTCTCGTTGAGGAGCAGCGGCGCAAGCGCGAAGGCCGCAATTCCGACCGGGACGTTGAGGAAGAAGATCCACTCCCAGCTCAGCGCGTCGGTGAGGATGCCCCCGAGGAGCACGCCGGCCGCTGCGCCGAAGCCGCCGACCGCGCCCCAGACGCCGAGCGCGATGTTCCGCTCACGCCCTTC
>JBKPSO010000192.1:0-8794 GCA_046735055.1 Actinomycetota bacterium | reverse complement strand
GCGAACGCGCTCCGCCGCGCGCGCACCGGTCTACAGGATCCGAACCGGCCGATCGGCTCGTTCGTCTTCCTGGGCCCCACCGGCGTCGGCAAGACCGAGCTCGCCCGCGCGCTCGCCGAGTTCATGTTCGACGACGAGCGGGCGATGGTCCGGCTCGACATGTCCGAGTACCAGGAGCGGCACACGGTCGCGCGCCTCGTCGGCGCGCCGCCCGGCTACATCGGCTACGAGGAGGGCGGGCAGCTGACCGAGGCGGTCCGGCGGCGCCCGTACTCGGTCGTTCTGCTGGACGAGATCGAGAAGGCGCATCCGGAGGTCTTCGACGTGTTGCTGCAGATCCTCGACGACGGCCGGCTGACCGACGGTCAGGGTCGGACGGTCGACTTCCGCAACACGGTGATCGTGATGACCTCGAACATTCGCTCGGCCGAGGCCCTGCGCGACGTCTTCCGGCCGGAGTTCCTGAACCGGATCGACGAGATCGTCGAGTTCCATCCGCTCTCGCGCGAGCAGCTCGCGGACATCGTCGAGCTGCAGCTGGAGCGGTTGCAGGCGCGGCTTGCAGAGCGGGGACTGTCGCTCGAGCTGACGGATTCGGCGAAGGAGCTCGTCGCCGAGGCGGGCTGGGATCCGACCTACGGCGCCCGCCCGCTGAAGCGCGCGATCCAGCGCATGGTCGAGAACCCGCTCGCGCTGCAGCTCCTCGAGGGCGAGTTCGAAGAGGGCGACACCGTCCGGGTCGACGCGCGTGACGGCGAGCTCGTCTTCGAGAAGGCGAGCCCGGTCGCGGCCGCGGCGTGAGCCCTCTCGGCCGAGCTACGGCTCCGCGTCTTCGAAGAAGTCGGCGCCCTCCTGGACCGGCGGCGACCCGTAGATGAAGACGGTGACCACCTCGTCCGAGTCGTTGCGGAGCTGGAGCGGCGTGCCGGGCTCGACCGCGACGACGCTCTCCGCCGGGAGTTCGACGCGCTCGGGCGGGTCGCCGAGGTGCATCGTCAGCGTGCCGGAGATGACGACGAAGACCTCCTCCTGCGCGCGGTCGGCGTGGCGCCGGCCGCGACTCCCAGGCGGATAGCGCCAGAGCCGCGCGCGGGAGTGCTGGAGCGAGGCGGCGGTCGAGAGATCGGAGGCGAGGCGGACGGGGTCGTCGTCGCGCCCCTCGGGCGGGCGCCGCTCCTCGAAGGAATGCTCCCCGGCGCGGACGAGGTGGTAGCCCATCGCCGCCGATCGTACTCATCTACGCTCGGGCCGTGTCTGCGGCGCTCGGATCACTCACGTTCGGCGAGTTCTTCGTTGCGCTCCTGCTCGCCGCCGCGCTCTCGATGTGGATCTACTGGCACGCAAGCCGGCATGGAAGCCGCCACGCGACAGCGTGGGGGATCGCAGCCTTCTTCTTCTGGGTGACGGTGCCGATCTACTTCCTCCACTACCTGACGACCCGGCGCCGCTACTGATGGCACGCAGAGGCCGCACGAAGCCGGCGCCGCGGAGGCCCGAGCCGCGCCCGGCGCCGCTGCCGCCGGAGCGGCGCACGCTCGGCCAGCTCGTCGCGGAGACCGTCGGCTTCTACCAGCGCCACTTCTTCCAGTCGCTCCCGCTCGGGATCTCCGTCGCCGCGATCACCCAGCTGACGTTCGCGTTCGGACACCGGCATGTCGAGCCGCGGGGCCATCCGCCGCCGAGGTGGTTCCACGAGCCGAAGTCGCTGCTCGGCGGCGGGATCGAGACGACGATCACGCTCGGCGCGCTGCTGCTCACCGTCTCCTACATCGCGGCGATCATCCTCGTCACCGGCGTCCGGCCCGATGGTCGACGGCTCCTGACCGCGTACCTGCTCGGCGTGCTCGTCTTCGTGCCCGCACCACTCCTCGCAGCCGTCCTCGGCCTGCTCGCGCTCCCTGCGCTCGCGTACCTTGCGTTCCTCGGCTGGGTCGTGCCGGCCGCGCTCGTGGAGGGCACGGGCTTCCGCGAGTCGTTCCGGCGGTCGATCCGCCTCGGCCGCGTCGACTACGTCCATGCGCTCGGCGGGCTGGCGACGCTCGTGATCGTGTTCTACGTCGTGCGGCTGATGCTCGCCCTGCTCCTGCGCGGCGGGGGCGAGATCACCGAACGCTCTGCGGCCGCCCTCGCTGACCTCGTGCTCTCGCCGATGCTGTTCATCGGCTCGGCGCTGCTCTACCTCGACCAGGCCGCGCGGCTGAAGTCAAGGACAGTAAGCTCGGCCTCTCTACCAAAGGAGACGTGATGCCGAAGTATGTGATGCTGTCCAGGCTGACCTCGAAAGGCGTGCGGACGCTTCAGGCGAACCCGGACCGCCTGAAAGAGGTCAACCGGGACGTCGAGGAGTTGGGAGCGACCGTGTTGCACCAGTGGAGCATGATCGGCGCTTACGACTTCCTGAACATCGTCGAGGCACCCGATGCCGCCACGATCGCGAAGGTGTCGGTCGCGCTCGGCGCGCGCGGGAGCGCGAAGCTGCAGACCTTCGAGCTGATCGAGATCGACGACCTGCTCGCGCAGCTCTCCGCCTAGTTGCTCGCCGTCCTGGCCCGGCACGCTCACTCGATTCTGAACCTCGAGCGGCGCGTGAACGGCGACCCCACGGTCGAGGTGCCCCTGACCGAGGAGGGACGGGAGGAAGCAAGGCTGCTCGGAACGCAGTTGGCGAATATCCGGCTCGACCTTTGCATTCACACGCGGTTCCCGCGGACGCGAGAGACGGCCGAGCTCGCGGTTGCCGGTCGCGACGTCCCGCTCGCGGTCGAACCGCTGCTCGACGACATCGACATCGGCGAGCTCGAGGGCTTCTCGCTCGAGCGCTACCGGGAGGTGAAGGATGAACTCGGCCGCGACCGACCCTTCCCCGGCGGGGAGAGCCTCGACGCCGCCGCGAGGCGGTATGCGGAGGCGTTCCGCGGGTTGGTCGTACGTGGGGCGGAGCACGTGCTCGTCGTCTGCCACGAGATTCCGGTGCGGTACGCGCTGAATGCCGCGGCCGGCTCGGATCTGCTCGACGGACCACCCTTCCACGAGATCCCGAACGCGGTGCCGTTCCTCCTCGACGGGAACGCGCTCTCGCAGGCCGCCGCGCGGATCGAGCAGCTGGCAAGCTAGCGGCCATGGACGGCGAAGGGCGGCGCAGTCGGCTGCGGTCCTTCCTCCTCGGAGGGCTCGTCGGCGTCTCAGCCGGGATCGCGGCGGCCAGGCGGAAGCGGCCGCCGAAACGGCGCACGCCTGCTGGGCTCGCGGCCTTCGAGGAGGCGCCCTGCTACGAGGAGACCCTGGAGCGGGAGCGCACTACGAGCCGCGCCTGAGCCTGGCGGATCGTCGCGTAGTTGATGTCGGCGTCGCCCATCGCGAGCGACTTGCCGATCAGCTCGGCCTTGCGCGCCGCGTCGAGGTAGCGGGCGATCGTCACGGTCGGCCGGCGCGTGCGGATGACGAGGTACGGCCCGTACGCACGGCCCTCGAACTCGCCGCGCGGGAAGGGCAGGCGCAGCTCGATGCGGGTCCGCTTGACGTAGTTGTTGTTGTCACCGGCGTCGAAGACGAAGACGCCGCGGCCGAGGGGCTTGCTCGTCTCGTCGAGCGTCTGCAACATGAGCTTCGGGTCGGCCCGCGGGACGATCGTCCCCGAGACGTCGGAGCGATTGCGCTCCCAGGCGGCGAGGTAGAGCGGCTCGTAGGCGAAGAGGACGTCGTCGGAACGGGACGTCGCCGCGAGCCAGGCGGCGGCGGCGTGACGGGCGTCCACGCGCGCGGGGTTCTCGCGGTCGAAGAGTGCCGGAGTCTTGTGCCAGGCCCAGGAGACCTCGAGCGGCAGCAGCGCGGCGACGACGAGCGCGGCGAGCCAGCCGCCGTACGGCGCGGTCCCGGCGAGGGCGAGGATGCCCGACGCGGCGGCGAGTGCGAGGAAGGGGAGGACAAAGATCAGATGGCGTGACTCGGGCGCCGAGTTGCCGCCGAAGCGGCCGACGAGGAAGAAGAGCGTCGGCGTGAGGATGACGCACGCTGTGAGCAGCGCCGCCTGGGGCCGCTCACGCGCGAGCCGGACGAGGCCGATCGCGGCGAGGACGAGCACGACGACGAGCGCGCCGCCGTAGCCGGACGAGGAGTCGCCGGCGACGTGCCAGAGGTACGCGAAGACCTCGCGCGGGGTGCGCAGCTTCCCGCCGCCCCCGCCGACGCCGACCTCGAACCGGTTCGCCAGCACGAGGCTGCTGCGCCAGAGCGGGATCGCGAGCACGAAGACCGCGGCGAAGGCCGGGATCGCCTGGCGTAGCCGCCGCCGCGTGACGAGAACGTAGAGGCCTTGCGACCCGAGCACGAGCGCTCCGTAGGGGTGCGTGGCGATCGCGAGCAGCATGACGAGCGCCCAGGGCACCCACGCGCGCCCGCCCTTGTCGAGCGCTCGGAGCAGGACGAGGTACGAGAGCGTCGAGAGGAAGAGAAAGAGGCTGTACATCCGCGCGTAGATGCCGTGGAAGAGGAGCAGCCAGGTGCCGGCGGCGAGGGCGGTCGCGGCCAGCGCCGGGCCGCGTCCGGCAAGCCGCTTCCCGAGGAGCGCGATCGCGGGCAGGCTCCCGACCGCAAACAGCGCCGAGAGGAAGCGCATGGTCTGGAGCCCGCCGCCCGCATGCGCCACGACCCAGGCGAGCAGGAAGTGGAGCGGGGCGCCGCCGCGCTTGCCGAGCACGATGTCGAACAGGTCGCCGAGCGGCTCGCGGCCGACGAAGAGGGGCAGGGTCTCGTCCTCGTGCGGCGGCCAGCCGGAGAGCTGGACGAGCAGAAAGGCGGCGGTGCCGGCCGTGAGTGCTGCGACGCCGGCCGCGAAGAGCCGCCGGTCGAGGTCGCGGAAGGCGGTCCTGCTGAGCCCGCGCGGACGCGGTTCGACTGCGGTCTCGGTCACGGTCGCGTCAGGTTACGCGGAGCTGGTGGGCGCAGATGCCGGTGGTACCTTTGACGGGCCGTGCCGATCTACGAATTCCGTTGTCCGAACGGTCACACGTTCGAAGTCTTTCACCGCATCACCGACCCGGATCCCGAGGTCTGCGAGATCTGCGGGGCGAGCCCGATCGTGAAGGTGCTGCACCCGGTGCCGATCCATTTCAAGGGATCGGGGTTCTACTCGACGGACTACGGCCGCGGCTCGCGCAAGCGCGAGGCGGAGACCGACGGCGGCGGCGAGGCCAAGGGGGAGGAGAAGAAGGAGAAGAAGGAGAAGAAGGCCGCCGCCGACAGCGGGTCCTAACACCGCTCGGCGTTCCGTGCGATCGGCACACAATCGGCATGGTTCCGGCGCGCCTTCGTCACGCTCGACGAGCTAGGCTCGCCGTAGAGGGTCAGGGGTTCAACCCCCACCCAGGGTGGGGGCATGGGTTTGCGCGGTCGGCGCCGTCCCACCGCCCTGATCGTCAACGAATGCCGAGCGTCCGGTTTCCCACGACGCAGCCGGGCCCGTAGGCGCCGGACCCCGGCGTCGGCGGCTGAGGCGCCGAGTCGCCGGTGACCATAGCGATCACGGCGCGGTTCTCCTCGGTGGGGACGACGTCGCCGCCGCTCGACTCGCCCCCGAGCCGGCAGTGGAGCGTCGATCCCGAACTCGAGCGGAACTTCGTCCAGCCGAGCGAGAGGAACCCCTCCGTCGATATGTCCGTCGCGGCCGGCGCGAGCAGGTCGTCGCCGATGAACGGCAGCTTGGCCACAGTCCCCAAGCCGGTCAGCTTCGCGGCGACCGCGTTCAGCACCTGCTGGTTGTGCTCGGCGCGGGAGAAGTCGGTGTCGGCCGGGTTCAGCTTGTTCTTGCGAACGCGGGCGTAGATGAGCGCGCGATGGCCGTCCATGTGCTGCCTGCCCTTGGCGAAGCGCCAGCCGTCCCAGCGCGCGCAGCGTTCCTCGGTCGGATAGGGGCAGTCGAACTTGGAGACGATCCGCTCCGGCACGTCGATCGTGATCCCGCCGAGCTTGTCGATCAGGTCCTCGAACTGGCTGAAATCGACGACGACCACGTGGTTGATCGGCAGGCCGGTCAGCACGCGGATTGTCTTGACCGCAAGTCCCGCGCCGCCGACCTGCATCGCCGCGTTGACCTTCCCGGTGCCGTGGCCCGGGATCTCGACCCGCAGGTCGCGCGGGATCGAGAGGTACGCGAGCCGGTGGTGGCCCTTGTCCACGCGGAGGAGTGTGATCGAGTCGGTCCGGTTCGCGGTCTCGCGCCCGGCAAGGCGCGCATGGTCGGTGCCGAGCAGGAGAATGTCCGTTGCGCTCCCATGCTGGTCGTCGAGCACCTGGCGGACTCCACGCGGGAGCCGCTTGTTGGCCGCGGAGACTCCGTGCCGGAACTGGAAGTAGCTGGCGAGCCCCCACACGATCAGGAACACGAGCACGAGCCCGAGCGCGACGGGGATCCAGCGGAGCCAACCGCGGTTCGGCCGGATGTCGAAGGTGCGCCGCCCAGCGGACGGCCGCGCCGGCTTCGGCAGCTTCGGAACCTTCCCTCTGATCCGGCCGCCGCGGTAGACCCGGTAAGGCTTCTCTCCGGACGGCATCCGGCGGGTTATGGTAGCCGCCGCTCGTGGAACCCCAGGTGATCGGTGTGGACGTCGGCGGGACGAAGATCCTCGCGGGTCTCGTCACCCGCGACGGGACGGTGATCTCCCACCGCGAGTACCCCACTCCGGTGGAGACGGAGGAGGCGCTGCTCGACGGCCTCGAGGCGGCCGTCCGCGAGCTCCTCGACGAGAGCGTCGTCGCGGTCGGCTTCGGGATCCCGTCGCAGATCGACCAGCGCGCCGGGGTTGCGCTCGGCTCGGTGAACATTCCGCTGCGCGGAGTGCCCTTCCGCGACAAGATGGCGGAGCGCCTCGGCCTCCCGGTCGGAATCGACAACGACGCGAACGCCGCGGCGATCGCCGAGTGGACCGCCGGCGCCGGCCGCGGCACGACCGACATGGTGATGCTCACGCTCGGCACCGGCGTCGGCGGCGGGCTGATCCTCGGCGGCAGGCCCTATCGCGGCTGGTTCGGCGCCGGTGCCGAGATCGGGCACATGGTCATCGTCCACGACGGCGTTCGCTGCCGGTGCGGTGGGCACGGACACCTCGAGTCCTATGTCTCCGGCAAGGCGGCCGACGAGCTGGCGGCGGAGGCGTTCGGCCCGGCGGCAGACGCACATCGCCTCGTCCGGATCGCGCGCGAGGGGGACGCGCACGCTGTCGAGCTGCTGACGGGGATCGGAGAGCACCTCGGCTCGGGAATCGCGAGCCTCGTGAACATCTTCAACCCGGAGCTGGTCGTCGTCGGCGGCGGCTTCGCGGCGGCGGGTGAGCTCCTGTTCGGCCCGGCGCAGGTCGTCGCCGACCGGGAGGTACTCGTATCGGTGCGCGACTCCTACCGCATCGTCCGAGCCGAGCTCGGCACGTCCGCGGGAATGATCGGCGCGGCGATGGTCGCCTTCGAAGCGTTCGACGCGGCGACGGCCTGATGCCGCTCGCGGTCTGCGCAACCCCGATCGGGAACCTCGAAGACGTGACGCTGCATGTGCTGCGAGAGCTGGGCGAGGCGGACCTCGTCCTCTGCGAGGACACCCGGCGGACGCGCGTGCTGTTGCAACGCCACCGGATCTCTGCACGCCTCGTCAGCTACCACGAGCACAACGAGGCCGAGCGGACGGCCGAGGTGCTGCCTCGGCTCGAGGCCGGAGAGCGCGTCGCGCTCGTCACCGACGCAGGGCTCCCGGCGATCAGCGATCCGGGCGCGCGGCTCGTGGCCGCGGCGCTGGCCGCGGACGTGCCCGTGACGGTGCTCCCGGGGGCCTCCGCCGTCGAGACCGCACTCGTGGCAAGCGGGTTCGCGGCCGAGCGCTACCAGTTCCTCGGCTACCTGCCCCGCGGGTCGAACGCCTTGGCGGCGCTCTGGGACGAGCTGCGCGGCTGGTCGTGGCCTGCGGTCGCGTTCGAGTCGCCACGCCGGCTGCCTGTCTCCTTGGCCAGCCTCGCCGCCGCCTCACCCGACCGGCCGGTCGCCGTCTGCCGCGAGCTGACGAAGCAGTTCGAGGAGGTGGTGCGCGGACCGGCGGCCGAGGTCGCGACGCGCTTTCGCGAGCCGCCGCGCGGCGAGATTACGCTCGTCCTCGGCGAGGGCCCGGTGAAGGGACCCGACGAGGAGCAGGGGGTCGCCGCAGTCGCCGAGCTCGTCGAGGCGGGAGTGCCGCGTCGCCAGGCGGCCGATCTCGTCGCCCGCCTCACCGGGGGATCGCGCAACACTCTTTACCGAGGCTCTCTGTAACAAAACTGTAACCAGATTTGACAACGGCGAGAGCGGCCTCCTACCATGACTGCAATGTTGCCGCGACTGAGAACGGCCGGATTCGTGCTTCTGCTCTTCTTCGCGCTGGCGCCCGTGGCGCGTGCCTGGACCTGGCCCGCGCCGGGAGTCGTGCTGCGACCGTTCAGCCTCGGCAACGACCCCTACCTCGGCGGACAACATCGGGGAATCGACGTCGGCGGGGAGGAGGGCGAGCCGGTGCTCGCCCCACGGTCAGGCGCGGTCACGTTTGCCGGCTCGATGCCGACGAACGGCCTCACCGTCACGATCCGCACCGAGGACGGCTACTCGATCACGCTCGTCCACCTCGGCTCCCTCGCGGTGAAGCGGAACGCCGCGGCGCGTGAAGGTGACCCGGTCGGAACGCTCGGAATGTCCGGTGAGGCGGAGTGGGCCGTGCCCTACGTCCACCTCGGCGTCCGGCTGACGAGCGACCCGAACGGCTACCTCGACCCGCAGCGGTTCCTCC
>JBKPSO010000191.1:0-10639 GCA_046735055.1 Actinomycetota bacterium | reverse complement strand
GAGCAACCGCGAGAGCGCCTCCTGGTCCTGCGCCCGTGTGCTGCCGAGCCCGAAGACGCCGCACACGACGATCGCGCCATAGCGCCGGGGCGGATCGAGCTCGTGGAGCGCCTGGACGAAGAGGGTCGGGTCGTGGCCCTCGCGGCGGGCGCGATCGCGGCAGAGACGGATCATGTCTGTCGACGCGTCGCACCCGTCGACGTCGAGGCCGGCGCGAATCCACGGCACCAGCAGCCGGCCGGTTCCGCAGCCCGCGTCGAGGACGGGCTGCGCGTCGGCGACGCGCGCACCGAGGTACTCGATCTCCGGCCCCTCCGTGTTGAAATGCGCCCACCACTCGGCAACGAGGCCGTGGTGCCATGTGTCCGGAATGCTCACGTTTGCTCCTTCGTGTGTCGTCGGTCAGCGCACGGCGGCGCCTGGGCGCTGCCGTCGAGGGTTACGGGCCGTACGGCGACGACTTACACGGCGAGCATCATCCGCCCGTCGCCGGTCGGCGTCAATGCGCCATGATCGAGGCGTGACAGAGGAGGGCTACGTGACCGCACGCCTCGCCGTAGGCGCATGCCGCCGCGAACCCCGAGCCGCTCCCGCGAGCGACGCCGGCGACGGCCACGCGCAACGGCTCGCAGAGCGCATCCACGCTTCCGACGACTTCGAGCTCCTCGCGGACGCGCCGCTCAACATCGTCTGCTTCCGCTACCGGCCCGCTGGGGTGTCCGAGGACACCCTCGACGACCTCAACCTCCGGCTGGGCGCTGCAGTCCTCGAGGACGGCCGCGTCTACGTCGGTACAACGCGCTGGACCGGACGCGTCGCGTTCCGTCCCGCGTTCGTCAACTGGCGCACCAGCGAACAGGACGTCGACCCGCTCCTCGACGTGCTCGCCGAGCTCGGCGAACGGCTCCAACCATTTGTCTAAGCGCAGACGCCGGCTTCCGGCGCCGTACTCGGCGCGGTCGAGACCCAGGCATCGCGGGGAAGCGACCGAGCGCCGGAAGTTCGACCCCGCGCCGCTGCTCGGGCGCAAGACCCACGAAGGATTCGCCGTCGCTTGGCCGACGATGGAGGGCACTGGCGGGTTCGGCGAAAAAGATGATGGGAAATGACGGGCTCGGTCAAGCAGCTGCGGCCTCGAGTGTGACGTGGTGTCCGAGTCGTTCGAGTTGGGCGACGAGGCGGCGGGTGGCGCGTTCGGGGTCGCGGCGGCTGAAATAGTCGCCGCCGAGTTCGCGGTAGAGCTCGCCGGTTTGCAGCATGTGCCAGCAGGCGCAGAGGATCGAGTGCTTGACGGCGCCGAGCGCTTTCTTGTGGCCGCGGCGGGGACGCAGCCGTTGGTATTGGCCGGCGAGATAGACGCCCTTGCTCCGGATCGCCGCGAGTGCGGCCTCCTCGAGCGTCCCGTCGAGCCACTTCGAGCCCTTGCGGGTGCGGCCAGTGCGTCTCGGCTACCTATATCGCTTCGCCCAGTCCTGGCCTTGCCATGTGATCACCTGGCGCGGGCGCAGATAGAAGAGCCAGCGCGGTCGGTTGAGCGTCGGCTCTAGGTAGCGCGGTCCGTGTTCGCCTAGATAGCGGTTCGCCATTCGAGTCGCGATCGGCACCCACTTCCCGCCCACGTTCGGGCGTTCCACGGTATCCGCTGTGCACTGGGCGAGCACCTTGCGCTGCCTTCCTCCGTCCTCGTCAACGGTGATCGCGCAGCGGTGATCGCGGTCGAGATAGTGGGCCCAGGACGAGCGTTCGCGCGGGATTACCCACCAGCCGTTCCCGTCCCATTCCTGCCAACACGGGACGATGTGTGGCCAGCCCTCGTCATCCAGGCAGGCGATACGGGCGATTTGTGGGCCGGCGAGGAATTCGTTGATCTCTGCCTTGTCGAGGGGGCCAACCTTGCCGCGCCACGCCTCTGTATCTACAAGCCATGGAGAGTCGGTGTCTCGGTCGGGCATCTTCGATCCTTTCGTGCGCTTGCGAGGAAGTCGAGAAGGCGGCTGGCGCCTTCGAGGAGTTGCTCTTGGTCCGTCGCGAGCGAGAGTCTTACCCAGCTTTCTCCGGAAGGGCCGAATGCGGATCCAGGTGCGACGGCGACGCTGCGTTCGGCGAGCAGGTGGCGGGAGAACTCGCGCGATGATCCTGGGTATCCGGCAAGCGATACCCAGGCGTAAAAGGCGCCCTCTGGTAGCGCATACGTGGCTTCGCTCTGGTCCAGGACCGACATGAGTGTGTGGCGACGGTAGGCGGCGACCATCTCGGCGACACCGTCCTGGGGGCCGCGGAGGGCCGCGATCGCAGCCTGCTGGGAGCGGCGTTGACCTAGGAGATGATCGGCTCTTGGAGCTTCTGCACGATGGGGGCGAGCGTCGCCGGTGCGACGAGGTAACCGACCCGCCAGCCGGTCATCGCATATGTCTTGGAGAAGGTGAAGCAGCTGACCACTCGGTCCGGCTGGCGAGAGCAGCGATGCTTGTGGCGGCGTGGGAGAAGGTTGATCTGGTCGTAGGCCTCGTCGGAGATGACGACGAGGTTGTGGCGGTCGGCGAAGGCGGCGATCTCGGCGAGCAGCTCGGCGGGGAGAACGGTTCCGAGGGGGTTGGAGGGCGAGTTGAGGATGATCGACGGCGCCGTTGGTGACGACGACGGTGTCGGGGGTCGCGTCGATGCCGTTGATGCGTGCGAGCTTGGCGGCGAGTTCGTCGCGGAGCTCCGGCACCCCTGCGTTTTGGACGTGGAGGGCGGCGACGGCGGCATCGACGATGTGCGACAGGGCGGGGAAGTTGGGTTCGCCGACCTCGAGGCGGATGCAGCCGGGCGTCTGCCAGGCGAGGTCCATCAGCTCGCAGATGCCGGAGCGGGGCATGCTCGCTGCGGTGGGCGATATCACTGTTGCCATCCTCCCGGGAAGATGCGGGCTGCAGTGCGGCCGAGAAGATCGTCGTGCTCGCTCGGGGTGAGATTGGGCAAGTGGAGCCGCGGAAGCTCGAGAAGCGCCGCATAGCCTGGCTGCTCGATGATCCAGGGGAAGTCGGAAGCCCAGTAGAGCCGTTCGGCCCCGAAGGCGTCGTACAGGTCACGTACTTTGTTCTCGAGGTCGCGGTAGGGGTAGTCCTGCTGCGACCAGCCGTAGAGGCCGGAGAACATGACGTGCACGCGCGGGGCGTCTGCGAGCGCCAGCAGGCCGCGGAGCGTCGGCGGCGGTAGCGCTGTTCGCAGGCGCGGGCGTCCATGCTCGTCGACCTCCATGTGCTCGGGCAAGAAGCCGAGGTGGTTGAGGCAGACGGTGAGGTCAGGCAGGAGGCGCACCGCCTCTTGCAGGAGCGGCTGCTGTTGAGGGGGCCCGTAGAACCAGAGGACGACGCCCTCGGCCGCCATGATCTGGAGGGTGGCGTAGGGGGGTGATTCCTGCAATGGGCGCCCAGGGTGGCCGAGCCAGCTCATGCGTACGCCCCGAAAGCCGGCGGCCGCGCACGCGCCGAGCTGGCGCTCGGGGTCGGCGTGGAGGCGCTCGTCGGCGACGCAGACACCGACGAAGCGCCCGGGGTAGCGGTGGAGGCACTCCGCCACATACGTCCGCTCCGGTCCCAAGGGGACGAGCACAGCGCCGTCGACACCGTGTCGGCTCATCGTGTCGAGGAGAAGCTCGACCGGTGCGGCCCGGTCGGCCGGCGCGAGCGCGTCGACGCTGCGCTCGGGGTCGAGCGCTTTCGTCTGGAACACGTGCACGTGGCCGTCGATGCGCATTGTCGTTTCAGTCGCGGCGGATGAAGATCGCCACCGCCGCGACGATGACGGCGCCGAGGACGAGGGTCTGGTAGTAGCTCGAGATGGAGAGCTGGGTGAAGGCGTTTTGGATCAGGGAGAGCAGGGCGACACCGCCGGCGGTGCCGAGGAGGCGGCCGCGGCCGCCGGCGAGCGAAGCGCCGCCGAGCACGACGGTGGCGATCGCGGCGAGTTCGAGCCCGGCGCCGGCGGAGGGTGCGCCGAGCCCGGCGCGAGCGGCGAGCAGGAAGCCGGCGATGGCGGCGAGCACGCTGCTGATGACGTAGCTGGCGGTGGTGACGCGGGCGACGTTGACGCCGGCCGCTCTTGCGGTCGTGGGGTTTCCTCCGACTGCATACAGGTGGCGTCCGAAGCGGGTTCTCGCGAGGAGGCCGGCGAGCAGCACGCCGATCACCACGAGGATCACGAAGATCCAGGGGATCGGCCCGATCTGGCTGTAGAAGAAGTTGGAGACACCGATCGGCATGGATCCGACCGGGATGGTGGTGTAGGCAAAGCCGAGCCCTTGCAGGATGAAGTAGGTCGCGAGGGTGACGATGAAGGGGGCGATCCCGGCGCGGGTGACGAAGTAGCCGTGCGCGGCGCCGACTCCGCCGCCGAGCGCCATCATCAGCAGCAGCACAGGGACGACGTAGAGGGAGTGGCCGTTGATCATGCCGGCCGCCAGCACAGTGGTGAGCGAGGCGAGCGACCCGACGGAGAGGTCGATGCCGCCGGCGATGATCACGAATGTCTGTCCGAGTGCGACTAGGCCGAGGACGACGCTTTGTGAGAGGAGGTTGGCGATGTTCTGCTCGGAGAGGAAGCCGCCGCCGCGACGAACGATCAACACCGCCACCAGGGCGGCCACGATCAGCCACACCGCGAGCCCGTTGCGGACGATCCACCGCCCGCCGGTCATAACGCGGGCGGCGGTACCGTCGTAGCGGGCTGGCAGCGGCGTCGAGGCTCGTTCCGTGCGGACGCTCATGCGGCCTCGCGATTTTCGTGTCCGAGGGCGAGCGCGAGGATGCGCTCCTCGCTGGCCTCGGCCGCGGCCAGCTCGCCGACGACGCGGCCGCCGCTCATCACCAGCACGCGGTCGGAAAGGGCGAGCAGCTCGGGCAGATCGGAGGAGACGATGATGGTCGCGATCCCCGTCTTGGTCAGGTTCCGGATGATCTCGTACAGCTCCGCTTTCGTCCCGACGTCGATGCCGCGTGTGGGTTCGTCGAGAAGGAGGACGGCTGGGTCGGCGGCCAGCCACTTTGCCAGCACGACCTTTTGCTGGTTGCCGCCGGAGAGGTTGCGCACCGTGCGATTCGGGTCGGCGACCTTGATGGAGAAGCGGGAGATACCGCGTGTCGTCACAGCACGCTCGAGCCGGCGCAGAAGGACGCCGAAGCGGGCAACGGCGCCGAGGACAGAAAGCGTGATGTTCGAGGCAACCGACATGCTGAGAATGAGGCCGTGCATCGCCCGGTCCTCGGGGATGAGCGCGATGCCGTGGCGCTTCGCGGAGCGGATGCTGTTGCGGCGCAGCGTGGCCCCGCGCACCCGGACTGAGCCGCCGTGGACGTGTTCGGCGCCCGCGATGGCGCGAACGAGGCGGCTGCGGCCTGCTCCGATCAGACCGGCAAGCCCGAGGATCTCGCCAGCGCGCACCTGCAGGCTGATCCCGTCCGGCTCGGTTCCGGCCAGGAGGAGGCCGTCGACGTCGAGCACGACTTCGGGCCGGACGGAGCCTTGCGCCGGCGCGAGCTCGGCGAGTTCCCGCCCGGACATGTCGCGGATGATGCGGCCGGCGGTGTACTCCGAGACGCGGCCGGTGGATACGACCCGTCCGTCGCGGAGAATGGTGATCTCGTCGCAGAGATCCATGATGTCGCTGAGGCGGTGGGAGATGAAGGGAATGGCGACGCCTTGGGCGGCCAGCCGCCGCAGCGAGTCGAACAGGCTGTCGAGCTCGGGGCCGGCGAGCACGGCAGAGGGTTCATCGAGGATGAGCAACCTGGCGTCGCGGACGAGGCAGCGGGCGATCTCGGTCAACTGCCGTTCGGCCACCGACAGCGCGGAGGCCTCCGTGTCCAGGTCGATGCCACCGAGACCGAGCTCCTCCAACACTTCCCGCGCGCGCGCTCTCTCGGCGCGTCGGTCGAGCAGGCGGGTGCTGCCGTTGAGCTCCTGGCCGAGGAAGATGTTGTCGATGACGCTCAGGTTGGGAAGGACGGTCAGCTCCTGGTAGACGGCCGCGATCCCTGCCTCGAGCGCATCGCGAGGCGAACGGGGAGCGAACGGCTTTCCGTCGAGGAGAAGCCGGCCGGCGTCGGCCGGCTGCACGCCGGTGATGATCGAGACGAGCGTCGATTTGCCGGCGCCGTTTCCGCCCACGAGGGCGTGGATGCTGCCGGACCGGCAACTCAGGCTCACGCCGCTGAGAGCCTGCACGCCGGGGAAGGCCTTCGAGACGGCGTGAGCTTCGAGCAGCGGCCGGGTGTCCCGGCCGCTGCTCGAGGGGGACTGTTCGCCTACTTGCACAGCTTGAGCTGCTTGAGGATCGCGGCCGGGAGCGAGGACGGAACCCAGAGGTTGTCGGTGCACTGCGGCCGGTAGTACTTGCTGAGCTGCTTGTTCGTGTAGACCGCGCTCTGCGGCGGAACTTGGTTGAGGACCGGCTTGGCCTGCAGGATCTGGGTGACGACCTTGATAGCCTGGCCGCACTGCTCGGGCGGGTAGGCCGAAAGGGCGAACTTGACGCCGTACTGCTTGGCGACCCGCAGGAACCCGTTCGACGAGTCACCAGTGACGAACGGGATCGGCTTGTGCGCAGCCGTCCATGCCTGCGCCACGCCGACATCGGTGAAGCTGCTGTCCGACCAGACTGCCTTCACGTTCGGGTACTTGGCCACGATTGACGCGGCAACGGTCTTCGCCTGCGTCGGTGACCAGTTGTCATACTGGTGGGTCACGATCTTGATCCCGGGGTACTTGGCGAAGAACGCTTTCGCCGCCTGATACTGCAGCTCGGCGGTGGGAACGCCTGGAATGCCGGAGATCATTGCGACCTCGCCCTTCCCGTGCAGGTACTTGACGATCGCCTGCGCGAACAGGGTGCCGTTGAGCGTGTAGTCGCGGTTGACGGTCGAGACGATGTCGTTGGTGTTAGGGAGCTCCCCGGTGCAGACGACCACGGGGATGTTGCTCTGAGCAGCCCGGTGCAGGAGCGCCTGCACCGCGTTGCTCATCGGCTGGATGAGAAGAGCGTCCGGGCGCTGTGCGAGCAGGTCCTGCACGTTGCTGACCTGCTTGGTCGCATCACCGTTGGCGGACGCATACAGGAGCTTGACGTGGTTCTGATTGGCGACGTAGCGGACGTAGGCGTCCGACGACGATGCCCACGAGTTGGTCGGTCCTTGCGATGCGAACGCGATCGTGTACGGGCCGCTCTTCTTGTACTTGCTCGTGTTCACGTAGCAGTAGGTCTTGTTCGGCGGAGCGAGTTGCGGTACGCCGAGGATCTGCTCCGACTGCTTCCAGACCTTGGCGATCGCCGCCTTCGCACCGGCCGCGTTCGTGCACGGCGCTGCCGCTGGCGGCAACGCTTCGTGCCTGGCGGTGCCCCCGAACGCGGGTGCACTTCCGCCGACCGCGACGATGCAGGCAACAGCCCCCGCCGTCGAGACGGCTCCGATGCGCGTGAACTTCATCGCGCACACTCCTTTCCTGTCGTTGTTGGTCTTCCGATCAAGCTGTCGTCTCCTGCGATGCACGCGACAGTCGGCGGCGGAAGAGACTCGCTCCCGCCTGACCGCGGTTCTGGAGCCAGACGGCGCCGAGAATCACTGCCCCTTCGAGGATCAACTGGCCGCCGATGCCGGTGTTGAAGAAGACCATCAGGCTCAGCAGGCAGGCGAGAAGGATGACGCCGAGCGTCGTCCGGCCGGCTCCCCCTTCACCACCTGCAAACGTCGTGCCGCCGATCACCGCCGCCGCAATGCAGTTCAGGTTGATGCTGCCGATGAGCTGGTTGTCGACGTAACCGATGTAGCCGGAGATGAGCAGGCCGACGACCACTGCGCAGAGCGCGCAGACGATGTAGGCGGAGACGACGATCGAGCGGGTGGGCACGCCGGCCAGCCGTGCTGCCGCCTGGTTGCTGCCGGTTGCGTAAATGCGGCGCCCGTACGTCGTCTTGGTCAGCAGGAAGGCGCAGACGAGGAAGAATCCGGCGAAGACGACGAGCGGGACCGGGATCCCGGCGACGCTTCCAGCTCCGAAGGGCCCGAGGGAGGTAGGGATGTTCCCGCTCGGGGCGCCTTTCGTCCAGGCAATCAGCGCTCCCTCGACGAGCGTGAAGGTCGCGAAGGTGGCGACGAAGGGTGGGGCGTTCCGCCAGGTGACGAGGACTGCGTTCGCCAACCCGACCGCGAGGCCGAGTCCGAAGGCGAGGAGGATTGCGATTGCGAGGCGGCCGTTGCTCCCCCCGCTGACGACCGCGATGACCACCATCGTCATTCCGCTGACGGCCCCGACGGAGAGGTCGATTCCGCCGAGCAAGAGGGTGAAGGTCTGGCCGAGCGCTGCCACCCCGATGAAGCCGATCTGCTGGGCAACGAGCACGAGATTCGCCGAGGTGTAGAAACCACGCGCGAAAAGGGCGGCGATGATGAGGACGAGTGCGAGGCCGGCGACCGAGGCGAGCGTCTGCCGCACCCTTGCGCTTCCGACGCGTGCACCGAGGGAAGCGGCGACGGTGCTCACGCGGAGGCTCCGCAATATGCGCGGGCGAGCTGTGCGTACACGTCCACGCTTCGCGAGACGGCTGCGACATCCACGTACTCGTCGGCGCCGTGCGCGTGGAGAAGCAGCCCGGGACCGAGCGCCGGGAGCGTCGGGATGCCGGCGAGCCCGTGTAGCCAGGCGGCATCCGTGGTCGCCGGGTAGACGGATTCTGGGTAACCCTCGAGCACCGAGCGTAGAATCGATTCTCGTTGGGATGCGATGAGAGGAGGTTCCGATGCCTGAGGGTATCGATCCGACGTTCTATCGGTCGCCAGCCGCCGCCATCGCCGCGCCGCCTGAGAAGCTCGCCTACGTGGTGGCATTCGACCCGGCCGGAACGCAGCGGGATGCCATGACCGTGATCGACTGCGACGCCGAAGCGCCCAGCTACGGGCAGGTAGTCGGCTGGGCGAAGCTGCCGACCGCGGGGAACGAGTTTCACCACTTCGGCTGGAACGCGCGCTCCAGCGCGCTCTGCCACGAAGGCCACGCCCACCACGGCCTCGAGCGCCGCTACCTGCTCGCGCCGGGCGTGCGCTCGTCGCGCACCTATGTGTCGGGCCCAGCTACCGCATGCGCCGCCACCACGACCGCGTCGAACAGCTCCGAGCCGGCCTCCAAGCCGCCGAAACGGTATTCCCGAGCGCCTCGGCGAGTCGGTCGGCGTTCGCAAGTAGCCAGGGGTGAAGTCCTGGGCCTCGTGCACCCAGACCTGGCGTGGGTCTCAATGCTCCAGCTTTCTCGACCGAGAACTACGGGTCTCGGACATGTGGGACATCCTCAGGTGGCAGAACGACACGCTGAGCGTTTGCGTGGGTGGGCGTTGGTTGCCTTCACGTTATTGGTGATCATCGCAGCCGGTATCCGGGCCGCGAAGAAATAACTCGAACGAGCTACCTCGATTCATGCGGCAGGCGCTCCGGCACCCGTTTGGGAGCAGTCGGGTGGAGGAAGTCGAGTTGGCACTTCTCGCTCTTTGCGAGCTTCTTCCGTTTGTGCCCTCTTGCCGGACAGCCGCCTATCTCATAGGTTGGCGGTGCACCGAGCACGGAGCGCGATTAGGTTGAAGTCGCCCCTGCGGGTTGTACGCGGAAGCCGCAAGGCCAGGCGGAAAGCTTGCGGGAGCGGTGGACGAAAGCGCCACCGGCTCGGTGTACTCTCTCCGCGGTACAGCGAACGCAACCTGCTCAGTCAGCGCGCAGTTCAGCCGGCCCGGATCGACTGAGACACGTTCACGAGTGGCATCAGTCTGGCAGCAGCGACTCTGTTTCTGCCTCATCCTCGCGTCTTGCACTGAAGCCGTTTCCTGCCTCGCGTGGTGAGTGAGTGGTGGGTACAACCGGCGGCGGTACTCCACCCCCGCGCGCGATGAGCCTCTCCGCGCGGCAGGAGGTGTCTAGGCCGGCGGTGGAGAACCCGCGCCGAAGGAGAAGAAGGCGCCGTGCGGACGCCTGCAAGCGCGTTCTCACCGGGGTAGAGCTCGAATAGGCGCGAGAATCCACCGCCGTGAACACCGACCTGCAGGCGCTGGTCGACGAGGCCTGCCGCGCGCTCGCCCGGCTCGAGGCGCGGATCCGGTCTCATCCCTTCCTGGCGGAGCTGGAAGCAGGCGCAGTCTCCGAGGAGCAGCTGCGGGCGTTCGTCGGCGAGCAGTTCCGAGTGCTGCGCAGCGACCGGCGAAGCTTCGCGCAGCTGGCCGCACGCTACCCGGATGATCCGAGCGGCGCCTTCTTTGTGGCGATGGCCGCCGGTGAAGGCGAGGCGCTGGCCCGGCTGATCCGGTTCGCTGCGGCGCTGGGAGCCGGCGAGGACAACCTGCGCGCGTACGAGCCGCACCCGGGGTGCCAGGCGTATCCGGCGTTTGTCGCCTGGCACGCCTTGAACGGCTCCCGCCTCGACGTCGCCCACGCCTTCCTCGTCAACCTCGACGCGTGGGGAGCAAACTGCGCGTGCATGGGCACGGCGCTCGCCGACCGCTATGGGCTCGGAGCGGACGAGCACGCCTTCATCGCTTACTTCGCGACACCGCCACCGGGCTTCCGCGAGCAGATCGCCGAGGTAGCAGGCGCCGGCCTGGCGTCCGGAGACTCGCCGAGCG
>JBKPSO010000190.1:0-7822 GCA_046735055.1 Actinomycetota bacterium | reverse complement strand
CGGGCCGATGCCGCGGCTCCTGGCGATGGCAGACGAGGTCGCGAAGCTCAAGGCGGTGTGCCACAGCTGCGGCGAGCCGGCACTCTACACGCAGCGCCTCGTCGGCGGACAGCCGGCGCCGTTCAGCGGTGAGACGGTCGTAATCGGCAGCCTCGACTCGTACGAGGCCCGCTGCCGCGCCTGCTACGAGCCGGGTTGATCGAGCCGCGCAGGCGGCGGCACGTCTCGAAGCCGGCCCCTAGCGTGGCGGGCATACGACCGAAGGAGGAGTTCGATGTCGAAGACCATCTCCGCGCTCGCGGCCCCGCTGATCGCCGTGTTCGTCGCGGGAGCCGCGGCCGGTCAGAGCGGACCGGAGTACACGACGCACTTCACGAACCCGTGGTTCCCGCTCGTCCCGGGCACCGTCTACAGGTACGAGGGCATCAAGGACGGCAAGCCCTCGCGGGAGATGCTCACCGTCACGCACCGGACGAAGATGGTCGCGGGGGTCGAGTGCGTGGTCGTGGACGACCGGCTCTGGGTCGACGGGCACCTCGCGGAGCGGACGAACGACTGGTACGCCCAGGACCGCAAGGGGAACGTCTGGTACTTCGGCGAGGACACCGCCGAGCTCGACGAGAACGGGAAGGTGACGACGACCGAAGGCTCGTGGCAGACGGGAGTGAAGGGCGCGCGCGCCGGGATCCTGATGCCCGCGCGGCCGCGTGTCGGCCAGACCGGCCTCGAGGAGTACTGGCAGGGCCACGCCGAGGACCACTTCCGCGTCATCGGCTACCTCGGAAAGAACGCGCTCCTGACCGAGGAGACGACGCCGCTCGAGCCCGACGTCGTCGACCACAAGCTGTACGTCCGCGGCACGGGCACCGTCCTCGAGCGCACGGTCAGGGGCGGCGACGAGATCAACGAGCTCGTCGCCCTCCGTCGCGGCTAGCGCCCCTAGTAGCCGCTGAAGCCGTCGGAGCGGATCTGGTCCTCCGGGATGTCCTCCCGCTTCAGCAGCTCGACGACGCCCTCTACCATCGCGGGCGCGCCGGCGACGAGGTACGTGAAGGAGCCGAGGTGCTCGCCCAGGTGGTCGCGCAGGAGATCGGCGCTGATCCGGCGCGTCTCCCCGTCCCAGCCGGGATCGTCGGTCATCGTCGCGACGAGCCGAAAGTTCGGGTTTTCCCGCTCGAGCTCTCGGAGCTCGTCCAGGAACGCCGTCGACTCGCGGTCGTGGTTCGAGTAGACGAGCGTCACCCGGTGCGGCAGTCCTTCCTCGGCGATGTACCGAAGCATGCTCCGGAAGACCGTGATCCCGATCCCGCCGGCGACGAACACGTAGGAGCGGTCTGTCTCCTCGGGCAGGACAAAGCTCCCCTTCGGCTCCTCGACCTCGACCTCGGTACCGACCGGCAGCTCGGCGAGCGAGCGCTTGAACGCGCTGTGGCGCAGGCGGGTGCAGAGGCCGAGCACGCCGCGCTCGTTCGGGGAGGTGACGACCGAGATGTGGCGCCTCGGGCCCTTCTCGTCGTCGTAGGGCGGGTCGAGCAGGGTCACCCAGAAGTACTGGCCGGGCCGGAAGTCGACCTCCTCCCCGAGCAGGTCGAAGACGACCATCAGCGTGCCCTTCGCGACCTCCCGCTTCTCCTTGATCTTGGCTCTCAACTCGGCACCCGCCCCCGTTTACCACAGCCGACTCTGCCGCTCAGCCAGTATGAGCGTGCAGCAGGCGGTTTGACGCGACAGTCTAGGCGGCTTCCGCGTCGAGCTCCGGCTCGAGCTCCGCGGGTGCGGGCTGGGCGCCCGGCCGCAGGAGCACCCCTCCGAGCGTGGCGCCGGCGAACGCGAAGATCGCCCCGATCAGGAATGCGAGGTGGTAGCCGCCGGTCAGCGCCTCCTTCAGGCTGTGGCCCGACGCGCTCAGGGTCGCCGTTCGCCGGTCAGACAGGCTGGCGAGGACGGCGAGTCCGAGCGCGCCGCCCATCATGAACGCGGTGTTGACCATCCCGGAGGCGACACCCGCCTCCGTCGGCTGGACGTCGCTCATCGCCGCCATCAGCAGCGGGTTGAAGGCCATCCCGGCGCCGAAGCCGAGCAGGATCATGCTCGGCAGGACGTCCGAGACGAAGCTCCCGTCCACGGGGATCCGCACGAAGAGCGCGAGCCCCAGGCCGGCGAGCAGCAGGCCCGTCACCAGAGGCGGTCTGATCCCGAAGCGCATCACGAGCTTGGCGGAGATGCCGAGCGAGAACGCGCCCATGATCAGACAGGTCGGGAGGAACGCGAGCCCGATCTGAAGCGGGCTGTAGCCGAGCACGCGCTGCAGGTAGAGGGCGGAGAGGAAGAACCACGCGAACATCGCCGCCGCCCAGAGGACGCCGACGGCGTTGGCGGTCGCGACGTTGCGCAGGCGAAAGAGCGTGAGCGGCATCAGCGGCGAGGGGACGCGCGCCTCGATCGCGAGAAACGCGGCGAGCAGCACGACCGCCGCGCCGAGCAGGCCGAGCGTTTGCGCCGAGGTCCACCCCGCGTCGTTGCCGTTGACGATCGCGTAGACCGCCAACATCAGCGCCACGGTCACCGTCACCGCGCCCGCCACGTCCAGCCTCGACGACGACGGGATGCGCTCCGCGGGCAGCACCCGCAGCGAGAGCACGCAAACAGCGACGCCGATCGGAACGTTGACGAGGAAGATCCAGTGCCAGTTCAGCACGTCCGTGAGGACTCCGCCGAGCAGCACGCCGATGCTGCCGCCGCCGGCGGCGACGAAGCCGAAGACGCCCATCGCCTTCGTCCGCTCGCCCATCTCGGTGAAGAGCATCATGATCAGCGAGAGCGAGACCGCGGACGTCACCGCGCCGCCGAGTCCCTGCGCGGCGCGGGCGGCGACGAGCTCGCCCTTCGCGGTCGAGATGCCGCAGGCGAGCGAGGCGAGGGTGAAGAGCGCGATCCCGGCCAGGAAGAGCCGCCGGTGGCCGTAGAGGTCGCCGAGCCGGCCGCCCAGCAGCAGGAAGCCGCCGAACGTGAGCAGGTAGGCGTTCACCACCCACGCGAGCGATGTCTCCGAGAAGTGCAGGTCACTCTGGATCGAAGGCAGCGCGACGTTCACGATCGTCGTGTCCAGCACGATCATCAGCGACCCCATGCACAGGACGACGAGGGCGATCCACTTGGTGCGGGCTTCCATGTCGGTCATTCGTCTCTCTTTCCGAACGGTCTTGAACCCTCAGACCTTCCGGGGACGCGAAACTCATCGATCGCACTCCGATGAGACTTGGCCCCGGCGGCGGTCATTACCAGGATGGAGACAGTCCTCGACGCAGGCGCGCTTCCACCCACTCTGGAGACGATCGACACGCTCGCGCGGCTGCGGCTCAGGCTCCAGCGGCCGTTGACGTTGCGCCGCGCCTCGGCGGAGCTGCGGACGCTGATCGAGCTGTGCGGGCTGGAAGAGGTGCTACGCGTCGAGTCGCGGCGGGAGGCCGAAGAGCGGGAAGAGCGTCTCCGTGTCGAGGAAGAAGGTGAACTCGGCGATACCGTCGGCTGAGAGCTCGACGACCTGCAGCGCCCAGGGATCGAACCCGCTGCCCGACTCGCTCGGCTTGTATTGACCGAAAGCCGGCGAGCCGTTCGCGCTGCCGGCCGGTATGACGCGCGAGCCCTTGCACCCGATCCCCGGCCCGAACCACCAGCTGAGGACGTCGTCGCGGCCGGCGAGCCAGAGGTCGTAGGGCGGCATCGACTGGGTCGCGTCCTCGCGGATCAGCGCCGTCAACGCCTCGATGTCGTACCGCTGGAACGCGTCGACGTAGCGCTCGAGCAGCGCGCGCTGGGCCTCGTCGAGCTCCGGCACCGGGTCGCCTGCGCTCAAGCTGCTCGCCGACAGCCCGGCGCGGGCGCGCTGCAGCGCGCTGTTCACGGAAGCGACGCTCGTGCCGAGCAGCTCCGCGACCTCGGTCGCCTGCCAGCGCAGGACCTCGCAGAGGATCAGCACCGCGCGCTGGCGGGGCGGCAGGTGCTGGAGCGCAGCGACGAACGCGAGCCGGATCGTCTCCCGCTCGACTGCGGTGTCCGCCGGGTCCGGGATCGGCTGGATCCACGTCACCTCCGCGGGCACGTTCAGGTTCTCGACCACCGGTTCGCGCGAGGGGCCGAGATCCATCGGCCGGACGCGTCGCTCCTTGCTGCCGAGCATGTCGAGGCAGACGTTCGTCGCGATCCGGTAGAGCCAGGAGCGAAGCGACGCACGGCCCTCGAAGCCCTCGTGACTGCGCCAGGCGCGCAGCAACGTCTCCTGGACCGCGTCCTCGGCCTCGAACGGCGAGGCGAGCATGCGGTAGCAGTAACCGGTCAGCTCCCGGCGGTGCTCCTCGAGCGCTCGCTCGACCTCGGGGGGCGCGAGCGTGGGTGTGGCCTCCACGACGCTCATGGTACGTGCGGTAGACCGCGCTGCGGCGCGAAACTCATCGCGCCCTCAGTGCGTGAGGAGGAGCTTCAGCGCAACGAGCAGGAGGCCGAGTCCCAGGTTCGCCGCGACGACGGCGACGGTGGCGAGACGGCCCAGCAGCTCGATCCGTGCGAAGACGAGGCCCTGCGCGGCGAGGACGACGAGCCCGAGCGCGAACGCGGTCCACACCGCGGTGTGAGGGGAGAAGATGCCGAGCGCTCCGAACAGGAGCGCGACGATCGGCGGGAGAGCCGCCTCGAGGATCGACGCCTCGCCGTGCGCGATGCGCACCAACTCCGCAAACGACAGGTGCTCACCTCGGTGGACGCTGTGCCCGAGCCCGTGCGCGTAGACGTGGGCGAGCCAGAAAGTCACGCAGGTCGCCCCGACGAGCACGGCGATGTGCCCGGGCTCGTGGGGGTAGGCCCGTGCGCCGCCGACGATCACCGACAGCGCCACGATCGTCCCGTAGATGAACCCGGCGAGGCGCTGGCCCATCGCCGAGCGGGCGATCCGGTCCGAGGTGAAGGGGAACATCTGGCGCATGCTCACCGGGCCTCCCGCTGAGGGACCTTGAAGCCGAGGAACCCGTACGCAACGTCGAGCACGGGGCTGAGGAAGTTGAAGAAGCAGTAGGGGAAGTACGAGGCCGTGGCGACGCCGAGCACGCCCGAGATGTACGCGCCGCAGGTGTTCCAGGGCACGAGCACGGAGGTGACGGTGCCGGAGTCCTCGACCGCCCGCGACAGCACCTCGGGCGCGAGTCCCCGCCGCTCGAACTCGCTGCTGAACATCCGGCTCGGCAAGACATCGGCAACGTACTGGTCGCCGGCGACCACGTTCAGCGCGACGCCGCTGCCGTTGACCGCCAGGATCAGCCGTCCCCGCGTACGAGCGTGCGCGACGATCGGCTCCAGCAGCCGGCGGAGGAAGCCCGCGTGCTCCATGATCGCCGCGAACGAGAGCGCGGCCAGGACGAGCCAGATCGTCGTCAGCAGGCTCGCCATCCCGCCCCGCGAGAACAGCTGGTCGATTGCCGGGTTCCCGCTGCGGCTGACGAAGCCCGTCGCCATCGCGCCGTAGACCGCCTTGATCCCGATCCCGACGGCGGAGCGGTGCGGCTCGCCGACGAAGGCCTTCACGGCCGGCCATTGGATGAAGCAGGCAAGGATCCCGGCGAAGAGCGCCGAGCCGAGGAGCGCCAGGAAGGGCGGAACCTTCTTGAGCGTGAAGACGACGAGGAGCGCGAGCGGCAGCAGGCTGAGCACTCCGATGTTGAACTCGTTCTCCAGGACGTCCAGGGCAGCCTGGGTGCTCACTCCCCCCTCGACCGTAGCCGTCAGCCCGAGGAAGAGAAATGCGATCAGGCTGAGTCCGAGCGCGGGGCCCGCGGTCCAGAACATGTTCCGGATGTGCCGCCCGACGGTGAGCCCACCGCCGACGAGCTTCGGCACGAGGATCGTCGTCTCCGAGAGCGGCGACATCTTGTCGCCGAAGTACGCGCCGCAGATGACGGCGCCGGCGGCGACCTCCTCGGAGAGCCCCATCACCTTCGCCATCCCGACGAAGGCGACGCCGAGCGTCCCCGCCGTCGTCCAGGAGCTCCCCGTGACCAGCCCGACGACCGCGCACACCGCCGCGGTCGCCAGGTAGAAGACGTCCTCGTTCAAGAGCCGGACCCCGTAGTCGACGATCGTCGGGATCGTCCCGCACATGTTCCAGGTGCCGATCAGCGCGCCGACCGCCAGCAGCATGAAGATCGCCCCCATCGCCGTCGTCACGCCGCCGATCGCCGCGTCCGCGATCTCGGCCGATGTGTAGCCGTTCTTCAGCGCGACGAGGCTCGCGAACGCCGCGCTGAGCAGGAGCGCGACCTGCAGCGGCCCGTCGGTGGCGCTGATCCCGAACAGCACGATCGTCAGGGCGATCAGCGCGATCAGCACGATCACGGGCAGCAGCGCGTCGAGAAGGGTCGGGGGTCTCGGCGCGCCGGCGGGGGCTGCAGCAGCGGCGTCGCCTGCGGACACGGCCCCAGCATGACGGGGTCCGTGCCAAGGACCATCGTCCAGACTGGATGACGGGGCTGTTTAGCCCCGCGAGACCAGCTTTGCGAGCTCGATCACGGTGGTCGGGTTGCGCGCCGTCATCCGGTCGTACAGCGGGTGCCGCGACAGCTTGACCATCGCGCTCCGGGTCAGGGCGTTTCGCTTCGCCGCCCAGAGGAGCGCGCCTGGCACGCGGACGAGCTCTTCGATCTCGGGCTTCGGGTCGAACTCGCGCACGAGCGCCGCGCGGTCGATGTCGCGCGCGACGAAGATCACGTTGCAGCGCAGCTCGCCGTTCCCGAGCCAGTGCTCCGGGATCGCGCGCGCCGTCGCCGCGAGTTGCCGGGCGTTGCGCACCAACACGCGCACGTCGAGCCCGAACCGTCGCCCGATCGCCCGTTCGAGCTGCTCCTCGAGCTCTGCCGCGCTGCGCGACGGCGACGAGAAGAGGACATTGCCGCTGGCGATGTACGTCGCGACGTCCGGATGGCCGGCCTCCGCGATGCACTCGCGGAGGTCGGCCATCCTGATCAGCGCCTTGCCGCCGACGTTGATGCCGCGGAGGAACGCGACGTACCGCACCTCCTCGAGCTTACGCGGGCGCCCTCAGCGGCCGGCGGGGCTAGGAGTTCGCGGGCGTGGCATCAGCACGTTCTCCTCGGTGGGTGCATCGGCTGGGGCAGCCGGCGCGGAACCGCCGGGCGTGACCGCGAAGGTCGTCTGAGTGGTCGCGGCCCCGATCAGTTCGTCGAGCAGGCGCAGCTCTGCTCTTGCTCTTTCGACCCGATGAACGTCGCCACTCAGCGCTGCGCAGCCGGTGCTGTAGATCACGGCGGCGCGACGCGCGTGCAACCTGCGAAGAAGCACCATCGAGCGCAGGCAATCGCGCGCCAAGCTCGCGTTGACGACGATGATCTCGCCCAAGAGCCGGGTTGTCGCGCCGAGCGCCGCGACAAGCTGCCGTGCCCGGACGTTGAGCCGCCGCGTGAAAAGGTGCACGACCTCCGTGACGCGACGCGGGAGCGGGCGCGCCACCCGCCCAACAGATGCAAACGTCTGGCCGGCTGAGCGGCCGGCGACACGCCACGGCGTCCGTCGCGCCGTTCTACGCGTCAGACGCCGCCGCTCGAGCGCCGACCCGGAATCGTCACTGGGGAGACCACAACCGGGGCAGAACCGGAACGCGCTCGTGAGCGTGCTACCACAGCGAAGGCAAGGCCGAAGGTCCACGGAGTCTTGTACGCACCGCTTGCGCATGCTCCTGCCTCCGGTCTGCGAACGCGTTCGACGACAAACGGGACTCGCAGCCAGTCAGTTGCCCCACAGCGGCCGGACCTCGATCGTT
>JBKPSO010000189.1:0-7222 GCA_046735055.1 Actinomycetota bacterium | reverse complement strand
CGCCAAGGCCGTCAGCCTGATCGACGGTAGCTCGACCGGCGGGGCAACGACTCAGTCGCAGATCGGTCTGATGAACACGCTGCTCGGCTGCATTAACGCGGAGGCGTAGACGAACACGCTTTCCACGATCCACGAGTAACGAGGAGGGCCCCAAACGGGGCCCTCCTCACGTCTACGGCCAGGGACTCGAGGCATCGACGGCGCGGTAGAGGGCCCTGCGACCATGCCGAGGAATGGGCCCAACTGGGTCCAGCGGGCGACGGTGAGGGAGCACCTGCGTCCACGACGACCCCGAGGTTCGCTGGACGATGTCGCTCAGCGCTTCCGCCCCTGACGGAACGCGACCTGGCAGTCAGGGCACCGAACCTGCATCCGCCGGGACGCCTCGAACGACCGCCCACAATCCGCGCACACCTTCGGGAACGGGCCGAGTCGCCGCCGCGCCTTCAACTCGTCGCGGTGCTCGTCGCGCCACGCCGCCGTCGCCGCGACCGCGCACGGCCCACACCACGAGCTCAAATCCGGTTGCAAGATCGCAGCCGGTCTCTTCGATCTGATATCCACCTTGCGTCTGGGCCGACGGCGATACTTGCTCGCGCCGTGGTGGTTCAGAACAACGGAAAACCAACGAGGCTCGGAGGAGTCACCGGATCGGGATTCCTGCCTGGTCAGAGCGGCAACCCCGGCGGTCGCCCGAAGGGTTTGAGTAGGCGTGTGCGTCAACTCGTCGGTGAGGACGGCGAGGCCATCACCGCCCGGCTAAGGCACACTTCCGTGATGGCCACTGGCCTGGCAGTCGGCGGCGACGTCGAGCAGGCTCTGGGCAGCGTCGGCGTCCCGAGCTACGTCCTCGACACAACCGGTGTCGTCCGCTGGATCAATCCGGCAGCCGAGCAGCTCGTCGGCGACGTTCGCGGCCGCCACTTCACCTCCGTCGTTGCGCCCGAGGACAGCCGGCGCGCCCGCGAGCTGTTCTCCCGGAAGGTACTCGGCAAGTCCCCCACAGACGCGACCGGCGTCTTTGTTTCGACCGCCGGCACGCGGGTGGCCGTGGAGATCAGCTCGGTGCCACTCATGAGCGGTGAACGGGTGGTCGGCGTCTTCGGGCTGTTCGAGGGACACCCCGACGACAAGCCCACAGCACCACACCCACATCTCACCCCCCGCCAAGTCGAGGTGCTTCACCTTCTGGAGCAGGGCCGCTCGACGAAGCAGATTGCCGCCCAGCTCCACCTGAGCACCGAGACAGTCCGAAACCACATCCGCCATCTCTTTCAGGCGCTCGGCGTCCACTCCCGACTCGAAGCCGTCGCCGCCGCCCGGGCCGCATCACCCTACTGTTCGACACACGAGCCCGTCTCATTGCGTGGGTGCGATCGTCCGTGCGACGCACGAGCGCTGGGACGGCGGCGGGTACACCGAAGGGCTCGCCGGGCCCGAGATTCCCTTGGCCGCCCGGATCATCGCGGTCTGCGACGCGTTCTGCACCGCGGTCCGGCTCTCGGCCGACGAGCCCTGGAGCGCGGCGGCCTAGCGTCCGTCCGGGCGCTGGGCCGCGAGCCAGGCGTCCACCTCTGCCTGCGACCGCAGCCGCACGAGCCTCGGGCCGCCGAGCTGCTCCGGCCAGTCCCGCCGCCGTCGCCGATGGGTCCGCAGCGTGAAGAGCAACAGGCTGTTCCAACTGAAGAGGAAGTTCCGCCAGGTCTCCCGGTTGCCGGTCCGCCAGAGCTCGACCCCGTCGCGGATCCGACTCGTCGTCCGGCGCAACATTCGCGGCAGGCACACCGAGAGCGGCAAGTCGAGCCAGACGATCGTGTCGGTCTGGTCGACGAGCCACGTGCCGAGCTTGCCGAGGTAGTTTCCGTCGGTGACCCAGCCGTCGAGTCCCGCCAGCGCAGCCTCGACGCTCACGCGCAGCTCGGCGGCGGAAGCCTCCTGCCAGTCCGGGCGGTGATGGAGCGCGTCGAGCTCGACGTACGGCACGCCGTGCCGCTCGGCGAGCCGGCCGGCAAGGGTCGTCTTGCCCGAGCAGCTCGGACCCATGACGGCGATCCTGCGGGCCACGTACGACTACGGTAGCGGCGTGCTCTGCCGGTGCTCGCTCGTCCTGCTCGCGCTCGCGCTCGCCGCGAGCGCCGCCGCCTCGACCCGGAAGGACGAGCGGCGGCTCGATCTCGTTGCCTTTCCGGGCTACGCCGAGGCGGGGGGCGACGACCCGCGCGTGAACTGGGTGACGCCGTTCGTGCAGCGTACGGGCTGCAAGGTGCACGTCCGCACCGTGCGCAGCTCGACCGAGCTCCTCGATGCGGTCGCCGACGGCCGCTACGACGGCGTCGCTGCGTTCGGGGACGTGACCCGGGTGCTGACGGGCGGCCACGAGGTCGAGCCGATCGACGTGGCCCGGATCCCGCACTACCGCGACGTCTTCCCTGCGCTCAGGCGCCTGCCGCAGAACCTCGACGGCGGACGCGTCGTCGGGATCCCTCACGGCCGGGGACCGAACCTCCTGCTCTGGCGGACCGATCTCGTCCGGTCGGCGCCGACGAGCTGGACCGCGCTCTACGACCACCGCTACGCCGGCAGGGTCGGTCTCTACGACGCCGCCGTCTCGCTCGCTGCCACCGCGATTCACCTCGGTTACCGCAGCCCCTACGAGCTCGACCACGGCCAGTTCCGCTCGGTCGTCCGCACGGCCGCCGAGCAGTCCGCCGACGCCGGGTTCTACTGGCAGGACCTGACGAACGCGCTCGCCGACTACACCGGCGGAAACGCGATCGTCGGCGAGGCGAGCCCGAGGCTCGCCGCGCTGCTGAAGGCGGACCAGGTCCCGGTCGCGACAGCGCTGCCGCCGGGCTCCACCGCCCGCTCGGCCTCGTGGATGCTGCTCGCCGGCGCGCGCCACCCGAACTGCATGTACCGCTGGCTCGACTACATCCTGACGCCGAAGGCGAACGCCGCCTCCGCCCGGTACCTGTCGGAGGCGCCCGCGACGCTTGCTGCCTGCGCGTACATGAACTGCCGCGCCGTCCATGCCGCCGACGAGCCATATTGGGCGCGCCTCTCCTTCTGGCGGACGCCGCAGCACGACTGCCACGACCGTCGCGGCGCGGCCTGCGCCGACTGGCTCGACTGGTCGGACGCCTGGGCGTGGATCCGAGCGTGATCCGTCTTCCCGGGCCACGGAAGCTTGCTCTAACCCTCGCCGCGGCGGCGATCGCGACTCCCGCGGTGAGCGTTGCGAAGGCGCCCGCGACCGAGGGCAAGCTGTCGATCGTCGCTTGGCAAGGCTATCTCGACGCGTCGTGGGTGAAGCCCTTCGAGCGGCAGTCCCGCTGCGAGGTCGACGCGACCTACGCGCGTTCGTCGAATGACATGGTCGCTCTGCTGCGCTCCGGCGGCGGCGGTCGATACGACCTGGGCTCGGTGACGAGCGACGTGGGCCTGCGTCTGATCCGGGCGGGCGACGTCGCTCCCGTCGACACCAGCCGCGTTCCAGGCTGGACTCGGTTCTTCACAGCATTCCAGTCGCCACCGAGCACAACAGTCAAGGGTACGCACTACGGGATCTCGCTCGCCTGGGGCCCAAATGCCCTCCTCTACAACGCGGCAAAGATTGAGCCCGCGCCCACGAGCTGGTCAGTCCTGTACAGCCCTCGGCTCCGCGGGAAGATCACAATCCCCGACAACCCGCTCCAGATTGCTGACGCTGCGCTGTACCTATCCAAGATCCGCCCGTCGCTGGGGATCAGGGACCCCTACGAGCTGACCAGGACCCAGTTCGACGCAACGATCGCATTGCTCAGGAAGCAGCGTCCGCTCGTCACGCGGTATTGGGCCCGCGCCTCCGAGGAGGTCGACGTGTTCAAGAACGGACGCGCGACGGTGGGCGCAGGCTGGCCGTACGTCAGGGAGTCCCTCCGGAACGCGAAGACCCCAGTCGAGGAGATCGTTCCGCGCGAAGGCGCAACCGGCTGGCTCGACAGCTGGATGCTGTCTGTGAAGGCGAAGCACCCGAAGTGCGCGTACTCCTGGCTCGCGTATGTCTCGAGCGCGAGGGTGCAGGCTCTGCAAGCGGTGACATGGGGCGAGGCTCCGGTGAACAGGCTTGCGTGCAAGCAGATGGACTCACTCGACCACGGGTCCTGTGCCGCCTACCATGCGAACGCGCCGGAGTCGTTCTACTCCTCGATCAAGTTCTGGAAGACGCCCCTCGCACACTGCGGCAACGGTCGGCAAGAGTGCGTGGACTACTCCCGGTGGATCAAGGCCTGGAACGAAGTGATCTCGTAGCGGAGGCGGCGTGCCGCAAAAGACGCGAGGGTACCTCAGGCTCATCGAGGACTACACGCAGATCAAGCACGTGATGGCCAAGCTCGACTAGAGGCGGCGGCCGACCGGCAGCCTAGGGGAGGGCCTCGGGGTCGACTCGGGGTCATTCCGGATTGCCCCTCACGCCTTGCTCGGCGACCCTGGGAGGCATGAGCGAAAACACAGTCGAAGGACCCGCGGTCAGGCGGCTCGAGCGCAGCCGTGACGACCGCATGCTCGCCGGAGTCTGCGGGGGCCTGGCGCGCTACTTCGGAATCCACCCCGCCTTCTACCGGGTCGGCTTCGTCGTCCTCGCCCTGATCGGCGGCGCCGGCATCCTGATCTACCTCGCCGCCGCGCTCGTGATCCCCGACGAGGGCAAGGAAGAATCGATCGCCGCGGAGACGCTCCGCCAGAGCCGTGACCGGCCCTGGGCGCTGATCGGGCTCGGGCTGATCGTCACAGCCGGCGTGATCCTGCTCTCCAGAGCGACCCTCTGGCCCGAAGGGGACGCCGCGTGGATCCTGCTCCTGCTCGCAGGTGGGGTGATCCTGTTTCTCGCCCGGCGGCAGGCGGCCTCGCCGACTGCGGCGGTCGTGGCAGGTGAAGCCAAAGCCCCGGCGCCTGCGCCGCAGACCGCCCCGGCGACCAGGAGCGGCTGGGGCGCCGGCCGGATCGTGCTCGTGAGCATCGGGAGCCTGTTCGTGCTCGTCCTCGTCTCGGCTGCGGTCTTCGTCGCGATCTTCCCGGCGCACCTGAGCCACGGCGTCGGCAACAAGTCGTTCACGCCCGCTGTCGTTGCGGACCTCGACCGGACCTACCGCCTCGGCGTCGGTGAGATGAAGATCGACCTGACGCAGGTCCGCCTGCCGGCCGGCGAGACGCACGTGAATGCCAGGGTCGATTACGGGGATCTGGACGTGGTCGTCCCGACCGGCGTGGCCGTGCGCGCCTACGCGAAGTCGAGGCTCGGCTACGTGAGCGTCTTCGGCGACGAGGCCGACGGCCGTAACGCCGACGAGCGCACAACCACGGACGGGCGCGGGCGGCGGGTGCTCGTTGTCGACGCCAGGGTGCAGGTCGGATCGGTGCGGATCGAGCGCGCCGTACGATGAGGCCGCATGCCGCTGCCTGCATTCGCACGCCGTGCTGACGAGCGCGTGATCGCGGGGGTCTGCGCGGGCATCGCGCAGGCCCTCGCCGTGGACGTCACACTCGTCCGCCTGGTCTTCGCGCTGCTCGCGCTCGCGGGCGGCGCAGGGTTCGTTCTCTACCTCGCGCTCTGGGCCTACAGCGAGTCGAAGCCGCCGATCCTTGTCGGCCTGCTCGTTGTCGTCGCGGGCGCCTTCCTCCTCCACTCCGTCGGTCTCTCGAACCGGTCAGTGGCGGGCGTAGCTCTGATCGCCGGCGGGCTCACGCTCACCTGGCGTCGCGGCGGGGGGTTCCAGGCGCATGCCGCGTACTCCTGGGCCGGTGTGGCGGTGGCGGCAGTGGGCTCGGTACTCCTCCTCGCCGGCGGGCGGCCGGACGCGCCGCTGCTCGCTCCGGGAGCGATCGCCGGGGCGCTGCTCCTCGTCGCCGGCCCGTGGTTGTGGCGGCTCGCGCTCGAGCGGGACTCCGAGCGCACCGCGCGCATCCGCAGCGAGGAGCGCTCGGAGGTCGCCGCCCGCGTCCACGACTCGGTGCTCCAGACGCTCGCGCTGATCCAGCGGCACGCGCAGGAGCCCCGGCGGGTGGCCGCGATCGCGCGCCGTCAGGAGCGCGAGCTGCGCGGCTGGCTCTACGGCGACCAACCGCTCGGGGACGAGACCGCATCCCTCTTTGCCGCGCTCTCCACCGCCGCTGCCGACATCGAGGAGCTCCATGGAGTGCGCGTCGAGCTGGCGAGCGCGGGCGACTGCCCCGTCGACGAGCCTGCGCACGCGCTCGTGCTCGCAGCCCGCGAGGCGATGACCAACGCAGCGAAGTTCGCCGGCGTCGACGAGCTCGACGTCTACCTCGAGGTCGGCGACGATGCCGTCTCGGTGTTCGTTCGCGACCGCGGGGTGGGCTTCGAGCGTGCCACGGTCCCCGCCGATCGGCGTGGCCTGATCGACTCCGTCGAGCGCCGCCTCGAGCGTGCCGGTGGTCGCGCGACCATCGTGAGCACACCCGGCGCCGGCACCGAGGTCGAGCTGCGGCTGCCGCGGAGCGCGTCGTGAAGCCTCGCGTCGTTCTCGTCGACGACCACGGCCTGTTCCTCGCCGGCGTGCGTGCGGAGCTCGGCGACGCCGTCGAGATCGTCGGCGAGGCCGGCAGCGTGGCCGAGGCGGTTCCCCTGATCAAGGAGAGCGACCCCGACGTGGTACTGCTGGACGTCCACCTCCCCGACGGGAGCGGCGAGGCGATCATCAACGCCGTCGCCGCGGAGCGGCCCGGGGTTCGCTTCCTCGCGCTGTCCGTGTCGGACGCGGCCGAGGACGTGATCGCCGTGATCAGGGCCGGCGCGCGCGGCTACGTCACGAAGACGATCTCGGGGAACGAGCTCGCGGCGGCGATCGAGCGGGTCGCCTCGGGCGATGCGGTGTTCTCCCCGCGGCTCGCCGGCTTCGTGCTCGACGCGTTCCGCGCCGGCGAGCGAGTGGGCGGAGACGCCGAGCTCGACGAGCTGACGCCGCGCGAGCGCGAGGTGCTCCAGCTGATCGCGCGCGGCTACATGTACAAGGAGATCGCCGCCCGTCTGCACCTGTCGGTAAAGACGGTCGAGAGCCACGTCTCGAGCGTCCTCCGCAAGCTGCAGCTCTCGACGCGTCACGAGCTGACGCGCTGGGCCACTCAGCACCGGCTCGTCTGAGCGCTAGGCAGCCGCGTCCAGCGCTTCGCCGAAGACCCGCGCGGTCGTGGCGATCTCGTCCTCGGTGATCACGAACGGCGG
>JBKPSO010000188.1:0-4440 GCA_046735055.1 Actinomycetota bacterium | reverse complement strand
GCTCAGGGTCGAGATCGGCGACGAGGAGCTCGAGCTGCCCCTCCGTGCCCGGATGCTCAGGATCGTCGTTCAGAACCTTGCGGAAAACGCTCTGCGCCACGCTGGCGAGGGGGCGACCGCCGTCCTCGCGCTGGGGCGCGAGAACGGACACCCGGTTCTCAGCGTCCGAGACGACGGCGTCGGCGTCGAGGCGGAGGACCTGGCCCGTTTGTTCGAACGCTTCTACCGCGCCGATCGAGCCCGCGCCTCTCGCGGCAGCGGCCTTGGTCTGTCGATCGTCAAACACGTCGTCGAGGCCGCCGGCGGAGAGGTCGAGGCCCTCGGCGCGCCGACCGAGGGCCTCGAGATTCGCTGCGTGTTTCCGTAGCCGGTTTCCCTGTTCGGCTAGGAGTGGATCTTGCGGATGAAGTTCCGATCCGCGGCTCGAACGATCTTCGGCAGCGGGAAGAACTGGAGTGGCTGCGTGATGTCGGCGGTCTGGCCGGTCGTGATCGCCCAGTTCAGGAACTGCTTGAGCGCGCCGGCCTTGTCCGATTTCAGCGGCACGATCACGTACGTGAATGTGCAGATCGGGTAAGCCAGCTTCTGCGACTTCGGCGGGTTGACGATCGAAAGCTGGCCGTTCGACGGCACTCTCGTGACCGTCGCCACAGCCGCCTTGATCCCCTTCAGACCGGGCAGCTGGAACTTCCCGGCGCGATTCTGGACCTTCGCGACCTTGAAGCCGTTCTTGAGTGAGAACGCCTCGTCGACGTAGCCGATGGCGCCGTCGGTGCGCGAAACGAGGCCCGCGAGTCCCGATGAGCCGCGGCCCCCGATGCCGGTCGGGAAGGACGGCTGAGTGCCGACGCCGATCTTGCGCTTCCACTCGGGGCTGACCCGCGAGAGGTAGTCGGTGAAGTTCCAGGACGTTCCGCTTGCGTCACTCCGGTAGACCGGGGTGATCTTGAGGTCCGGGAGATTGACGCCCGGGTTGATCTTCTTGATCGCGGAAGCGTTCCACTTCGTGATGTGGCCGAGATAGATGCCGGCCAGGATCTTGCCCGTCAGCTTCAGCCCGTAGCTCACGCCCGGGACGTGGTACGGGATCGACGTGGACGAGACCGCCCACGGGATCTGCTCGCAGCCCTTACAGGACGAGAACTGGTCCTTGCTGAGCGGAGCGTCGCTGGCGCCGAAGTCGACCGTGCGGGACGTGATCGCGGCGATGCCTGCGCCGCTGCCGACGGCACCGTAGGTGATCTGAGCCTTCTTGTACTTGGCCTGCCACTGCGAGACGAGCGGCGAGACAAACGTGCTGCCCGCTCCCTTGAGGCTTGTCGAGTTGCTGCTCGCCGAGGCAAAGCTGACCCCGAGCACGAGCGTGGCCGCTGCGAGAGCAGCGGCGATGACTGCCTTTTTAGACACGCGTTTCACTCCTTATGTTGCTCCCTCTGATGACGCCCATAGCATCGAAGCGGCCGTGAGCCGGATGGGCTGAAACCTGGTTACCGACTGGTGACGATCCGGTGAATGGCGCAGGAAAAAGGGGGAAGAACGCTAGTGTCGCGCGGCAATGAGCGCGGTCCCTGAGACACCGGTTCTGGGGTTTCGGCGGCGCCTGGGCGACCGCATCGGCGACGCCGCGATCTACGCGCTGACAACGGCCGCGGCCGCTGCGGCTCTCGCGCTGCTGATCGCGATCACCTGGAAGGTCTTCCAGCTCGCGTGGCCTGCGATCTCGAAGTTCGGCCTCGGCTTCCTGACCCACCAGGGCTGGGACACGATCCACAACGACTTCGGCGCGCTCGACCTGATCTGGGGAACCGCCATCACCTCCTTCGGTGCCCTCCTGATCGCCGCTCCTGTCTCGATCGCGATCGGCCTCTACCTGAGCGAGCTCGCGCCGCGCGGCGTCCGGACGGTGATCGCGTCGCTGGTCGAGCTGCTTGCGGCCATCCCGAGCGTCGTGCTCGGCCTCTGGGGGATCCTCGTCCTCGGGCCGTTCGTCGGCGAGCATCTCGAGCCGTGGCTGCACACCAATCTCGGCTTCATCCCGTTCTTCGGCGGCTCACCCGAGAACTCCGGAATCCTCGTCGGGATCCTGGTGCTGACGATCATGGTCGTGCCGATCACCTCGAGCATCTGTCGTGAGCTCTTCATCAACGTGCCCGAGGAGCTCGAGCAGGGCGCGCTCGCGCTGGGCGCCACGCGGTGGGAGATGGTGCGCGGCGTGGTCCTTCCGTACACGCGCAGCGGCGTCATCGCGGCGATCCTGCTGGGGTTGGGTCGCGCGGTCGGCGAGGCGATCGCCATCTCGCAGGTAACCGGCGCCGGCTACGGCATCCACTGGTCGTTGTTCGTGACCGGCAGCACCCTTGCCTCGAAGCTGGCCGATCAGTACCAGGGTGCGGTCACCCACCTGCAGACCGCCTCGCTGCTCTATCTCGCCGCGATCCTGCTCGTCATCTCGCTGATCGTCAACCTGATCGCGCAGTTCATCGCGCGCCGGTTTTCGTACCAGCGCACAGGAGGAAGCTGATGGCGGGCGACGCCACTCGGTACTCGCTGAAGCTGGGGCCGCGGACGCGAAGGCGGAAGCTCGTCAATCTCCTCATGCAGACGATCGCGACGCTGGCGGCCCTCGCGGCGGTCGCGGTGCTCGTCCTCGTGATCTTCTCCGTCGCTCGGCGCGGAGTCGCCGCGATCAGCTGGGACTTCTTCACGAAGACGGCGGCGACGTTCGGCCAGAGCGGAGGCGGCGTCGCCAATGTGCTCGTCGGCAGCATCGTGCTCGTCGGCGTCGCCACTTTGATGGCTCTCCCCGTCGGGATTCTGGTCGCGCTCTACGTGAGTGAGTTCGCGCCGCCGCGTCTCGCCGAGGTGGTCAAGCTCGTACTCGACATCCTCAACGGCTTGCCGTCGATCATCATCGGCATCTTCGTGTACGGCCTGCTCGTGATCGGCAGCGGCCAGGCGGCCTGGAAAGGGTCCTTCGCCCTGGCGATCATCATGCTCCCTCTGATTGCCCGCGCGACGCAGGAGGTGCTGGCGCTCGTTCCGAGCACGCTGCGTGAGGGCGCCCTGGCGCTCGGGGCGAGCCGCTGGCGGACAGTGGTCGGCGTCGTGCTGCCCACGAGCATCGGCGGGATCATCACCGGCACAGTGCTTGCGATCGCGCGTGCGGCAGGCGAGACCGCGCCGCTCCTGTTCACCACTTCGATCGCCGCGAACGCGGTGACCTGGGACCCGCGTCAGCCGGTGCTCGGGATCCCGTTCGACATCTTCGTCCTGTCCGAGTCGCCCGACCCGGCCGATCACGCCCGGGCCTGGGCACTCGGTTTCGTGCTGATCACGTTCATCCTCGTGACCAGCCTGACCGCGCGTCTGTTGCTCGCACGACACCGAAAAAAGCTGGAGGGCTGATGATGGACGTCGATACGATTAACACGGTGGCGCCGATCGAGATCGCTCAGTCTCAGGAGGCATCCAGGAGCGCCGCGGGCCGCGAGGTCGTCTTCGAGACGCGCGACCTGACAGTGAGCTATGGCAAGACCCCTGCCGTCGCCGGCGTCAGCCTGTCCATCTATCACAACCTCGTCACGGCGATCATCGGCCCGTCCGGATGCGGCAAGAGCACCTTTCTCCGCTCGCTGAATCGAATGAACGACCTGGTGCCCGGCGCCCGGATCGACGGCGAGGTGCTCTACCACCGGCAGAACATCTACGCGGACGGCGTCGATCCAGTCGAGGTGCGCCGGCGGATCGGGATGGTGTTCCAGAAGCCGAACCCGTTCCCGAAATCGATCTACGACAACGTGGCCTGGGGCCTGCGCGTGCTCGGCATGAAGGACAACCTCGACGACCGTGTCGAGCGCGCCCTCACGCAGGCTGCGCTGTGGGACGAGGTGAAGGATCGGCTCAAGAAGGGCGCCTTCGGGCTCTCCGGAGGTCAGCAGCAGCGCCTGTGCATCGCGCGCGCCATCGCCGTCGAGCCGGACGTCGTTCTGCTCGACGAGCCGGCCTCGGCACTCGACCCGATTGCGACGTCGAAGATCGAGGATTTGATGCACGAGCTCAAGAACCAGTACACGCTCGTGATCGTCACCCACAACATGCAACAGGCTGCGCGGGTTGCGGACATGACGGCGTTCTTCACGCTCGAGCGAACCACGGCGGGAGGCCACGGCCTCCTCGTCGAATACGACGAGACGCCGAAGATCTTCACGCAACCCAGCGACAAGCGCACCGAGGGCTACGTCACGGGCCGCTTCGGCTAGGCCCTCACCGTTTCCGACGAAAGGGCAGGGGTACAGTGGCTTCCGAGATGCGGATCACCTTCCAGGAGGAGCTCGAACAGGTCGAGGCGGCCCTCCAGGAGGAAGGCGACTACGTTCTCCGCGCCCTGCGCGCGGCGGTGAACGCGCTCGAGCAGGCCGACCCCGAGCTCGCGAACGAGGT
>JBKPSO010000187.1:0-9204 GCA_046735055.1 Actinomycetota bacterium | reverse complement strand
CTCCAGAACCAGCGCGTGCGCGATTCCTGCGTCAAGGGCTATCCGATGGAGGCCTCGGCGACGTCGCTGATCCCGCTGGGCCTGCTGGACAAGATGTATCCGTAGAAGGAGAGAATGCTCTAGAGCGAGCAAGGAGAACATGTCGAATCCCGGGGCCGAGGCCCTCGTGCTGTCCCTTCGCGGAGTGTCGAAGTCCTTCGGGGCGGTACAGGCGCTCAGCGACGTCAGCTTCGAGTGCGGCGCCGGCGAGATCCACGCACTCGTCGGGGAGAACGGGTCCGGGAAATCGACATTGCTCGGGATCGCGAGCGGCTTCGTCGCTCCCGACCACGGAGAGATCGAGATCGCTGGGCAACTCCGGCGGCGCGGGTCTCCCGCCGAGGCTCGGAAGCTGGGCCTCGGCATGGCGTACCAGACGTACTCGCACGTCCTCGACCTCTCGGTCGCCGAGAACCTCTACCTCACTGCCCCCGCGGACCAGCAGCCGGCGTACGGGCGCATGCAGGAGTGGGCGGCGGGGAAGCTCGAGGAGTTCGGCCTCGACGTTCCGGTGACGGCGGCGGCGGGATCGCTCTCGCTCGCAAACCGGCAGTTCCTCGAGGTGGTCAAGGCGCTGCTCGCCCGGCCGAAGGTGCTTCTCCTCGACGAGCCGACGACGGCGCTCGGGCCGGAGGAAGTCGAGCGCCTGCACGCGCTCGTGCTCGAGCAGAGCCGGTCCGGAGTCGGCATCGCCTACGTCAGCCACCGACTGCCCGAGGTGCTCGGCATCGCCGGTCGCATCACCGTCCTCCGTGACGGAGTCTCTCAGGGGACGTTCGAGGCCGCCGCCATGTCGGAGGAGAGCCTTGTCGCACTGATGATCGGCCGACCGCTGCAGCTCGCGTTTCCCGAGCGGCGCGACGTGGACGCCGACCGTGAGGTCCTCCTCGCCGTCTCGGGCCTGCGCGGCGAGCGCTTCGGGCCAATCGACCTCGAGGTCGCGAGGGGTGAGATCGTCGGGATCGCCGGTGCGGAGGGCAACGGGCAGGTGCCTTTCCTTCGGGCGCTCGCCGGTGCGGAGCGCGCCACCGGCAGCGCCACGTGCAACGACCGCGAGCTCGACACCAGGTCACCGCTCGGCCCGCTTCGAGCGGGGGTCGTCCTGCTCAGCGGCGATCGGGCCCGGGAGGCACTGTTCCCCGTCCTCAGCGTCCGGGTCAACACCACGATCCAGATCCTGCGGCGGCTGGGGCGCCTCGGCCTCCTGAACCGGTGGCGTGAGCGTCGTACCGTCGACGAGCTCGCCCGCCGCCTGAGCATCCGCATGGCGTCGATCGAGCAACCCGTCCAGTCCCTCTCGGGTGGCAACCAGCAGAAGGTCTCGCTGACGCGCCCGTTCCTGCGCGGAGACATCAGCGTGATCCTCGCCGAGGAGCCGACGCAGGGCGTGGACGTCGCCGCCCGTTTCGACATCTACGACGCCCTGCGTGCGAAGGCGAGGGAAGGCGTCGCCATCGTCGTCAAGTCGAGCGACCCACTCGAGCTGGCCGGCCTCTGCGACCGCGTGGTCGTGATATCCCGCGGGAAGATCGTCGACGAGATCCGCGGTGAGAAGCTCAGCGAGCGCAGGATCGTCGAGGCGATCGTCGGCTCGCGGGCCGGGTCGGTCGAGCCCCTGATCGCCGACGGCGGGAGGCCGGCGTGACGTTCGGGGCGAGCGTGGCAGCGGCTACTGCACGCATCCGGTTCCGCGGCGCTGTCCCTCTCGTCCTGATTGGGACGCTGATCCTCGCCGTGGGCGCGTACACGGCCGCGCGCCAGGAGGCCTTCCTGACCAGCTACAACCTCCGCAACCTGCTGCTCGCGACTATGCCGCTCGCGCTGGTCTCGATGGGCCAGACGTGCGCGCTGCTCGTGGGCGGCTTCGACGTCTCCGTCGCCGCTCTGATGACGCTGTGCGTCGTCACCGCGTCGTACACGATGACGCCCGAGACCTCGACCTTCGCGCTGATCCCAGGCGCGCTCGCAGTGGTCGGCGTGGGGCTCGCCACCGGGCTCTTCAACGCGCTCCTGATCCGGATCTTCCGCCTTCCCTCGATCATCGCCACGCTCGCCACGCTCAGTATCCTCGAGGGTGCCGCTCTCTGGCTGCGCGACCATCCCTCAGGGACGATCTCGAGCGGCGCCGTCGACTCGCTGACGACGAGCTGGAGCTTCGTCCCGCTCGCCTTCATCGGGGTCGTCGTCCTGGCGCTGCTCGGAGACGTGTGGCTGTACCGCTCCCGCTCGGGCATGGCGTTGCGGGCGGTCGGGCTCGACGAGACCTCCTCGCGCCGGATCGGGATCAGAACCGACCGCGTTGTCGTCCTCGCCTTCGTCGCGTGCTCCGTGATGGCGTCGATTGCCGGCTTCTACCTCGCGGCCGAGGTCCAGATCGGCTCGCCGATCATCGGCAACCAGGCGCTCGAGAGCATCGCGGCGGGCGTGCTCGGAGGCGCCAGCCTCGCGGGCGGACGAGGGTCCTTCTTCGGAACGCTGCTGGCAGCGCTCTTCCTCTCCCTGATCGACAACGTCCTGCCGCTGTTCCATCAGCCGACGGAGTACGCGGAGATGACGATCGGCGCGCTGATCCTGGTCGCACTCGTGCTCTACCAGGCTCCCGAGCTCCTGGCGCGGCTGCGCTCGGCCAGGCTGCCCGTCGGGCGGTCTCGTGCGCGCCGGGGCGAGGCGGCGGCGGGCTGAGGGGATAGGCTCCGCGGACCCAGCTGTAGATCGGGACAGGAGGAGCCAGATGCCGAGAGACATCGTCGACACCGTTCTGCCGACAACGATGGTCGGCTCGTATCCCCGGCCCCACTGGTACCGCCAGCAGCTCCTCGGTCGCGACATCCGGGTGGCGTTCAAGGAGGTCCAGCACGAGGAGGCCTACCACGACGCGACCCAGGTCGTGATCCGCGACCAGGAGGAGGCCGGCCTCGACATCGTCACCGACGGCCAGATGTCGTACGACGACTACGTCGGCGTGATCGGGTCGTTCTGCTGGTACATGTACGAGCGGATCGGCGGGTTCGAGCCGGCGCGGGAAGAGCATCCCTCGATCAACGAGGAGAGCGAGCACAACAGGGTCAACGCGCTGCTCACGGACTGGGGCGGCGTCGTCAACGACGGGCCCGTCACGCACGGCCCGATCCGGCTCGTCGACCTGTACAAGATCGCCAAGCGCTACACGGACAAGCCGATCAAGGTCTCCGTCGGCGCCGGCCCGGTGAACCTCGCCTGGCACGTCTACTTCCAGCACTACAAGGATCCGCAGGAGCTCTGCTACGCGCTCGCGCCGATCTTCAACGCGGAGATGAAGGCACTGGTCGAGGAGGGAGCGACGTACCTCCAGCTCGAGGACCTCGGAGCGTGGCTGCCGCTCTTCACCGGCGACGACAACGACTTCGAGTGGATCAAGGACGTGATCGGCAAGTGCACCGAGGGCGTCGATGCGTTCATCGGCTGGCACTTCTGCTTCGGCAACGCCTGGGGGAACGACATCCTCAGCGCGAACTTCCCGGAGGGCTACCAGACGGTGCTCCCGCACTTCTTCGACACGCCCGGGATCGATCAGTTCGTGCTCGACTACGCCAACCGCAATATGGCGGGGATCGAGTTCCTGGCGAACCTGCCCGCCGACAAGGAGGTCCAGGTCGGCGTTCTGGACATCCGCTCGATGATGATCGAGTCGCCCGAGCAGGTCGCGGCCCGCGCGCGCAAGGTGCTGGAGCACGTCCCCGCGGAGCGCGTCACGCTGTCGACCGACTGCGGGATGAAGCCGCTGCCGCGGACCGTGGCGAGGATGAAGCTGAACGCCCTCGCGGAGGGCGCGGCGGTCGTCAGGTCCGAGCTCTGACGGCGGCTAGGCGGTCGCCGGCGCCGCGGCCCAGTCCGGCAGCATCCCCGCCCGGCTGAGCAGGTAGTCGCGCGACTCCTCGAGCAGGCCGAGCACGCGATCCAGGTCGTGTCCGACGAGCTCGCCGTCGCGCTTGACCGCCTTGCCCGCGACGAAGACCGAGTCGACGTTCGAGGTGTCGGCGAACACGACCGTCGTCGTCACCGGGTCGATCATCGGCGCGACGTTGACGCGGTCGGTGCGCAGCAGGATCAGATCGGCCTGCTTCCCTGGCGCCAGTGAGCCCACCTTCGCGTCGAGGCCGCATGTGCGCGCGCCCTCGATCGTCGCGAACTCGAGCACGTCCCGGTGCGTGAGGGTCGGAGCGAACGCCTCGTCGGGCGTGTCGGTGAAGGCGAGGATCCGCTCGTAGACGAGCGCCGTGCGCATCTGCGTGAACATCTCGCCGGGGACGCTGGAGACGACGTCGACCGAGAGCGACGGCCGCACGCCTCGCTCGAGCAGCCGCCCGGTCGGCGGCCGGCCGTGCCCCATCAGCAGCTCGACGTAGGCGGCGATCGAGGCGCTCCCCCCGGTCTCGGCGATCAGGTCGAGCTCCTCGTCGGTCGAGTCGGTGCAGTGGATGTAGGTGGTGTCCGGCCCCATGACCCCGGCGTCGCGCATGCCGAGGATGTGGTTGACGTGGACACCCGTCAGGCGCATCCCGACGTGGACGGTGATCCGGATCCCGAGCTCGCGCGCCAGCGCCCAGTCGTGTTGTGCGACCTCGGGCGTCACGTTGCCCACCGCGCGTGCCGCGAGCGCGAGCGTGAGCAGCTGATCGTCCGACGCGAAGTAGCGCTCGCGGATCCGCCGGATGTCCTCGGGGTGCGGCCGGTCGCTGTAGGCCCACCAGCTGTTGTCGCCCGGGATCCCGTGTGCGTATACGCCGCGGATACCCGAGTCCTGGAGGCCGTGGACGGCCTCGTCCGAGTGCTCGGGCGTGTTCGAGATGTGCGACCAGTCGAGCAGGGTCGTGATCCCGGCGTTGAGCGCCTCGAGCGAGCCGGCGTAGTTCCCGATGTAGACGTCGTCGGGCCGGTAGTTGAGCCCGATCTTCCCGAGCATGTCGCCGAAGTAGGCGTCGAGCGTGCAGCACGGGAGAACACCACGAACGGGGGTCTGCCACGTGTGCCGGTGCGTGTCGATGAAGCCCGGGAGGACGATCTTCCCGGAGGCGTCCACCACCTCGGCGTCGCCGACCTCGAGGCCCGGACCGATCTCGACGATCTTCCCGTCCTCGACCAGGATGTCGGCGCTCGGCACCTCGCCCACATCGGGATCCATCGAAACGACAAACCCGCCCCGGACGACCAGACGCTCGCTCACAGCTTGCCTCCTCGCATGCTCCGTAAAGCGCTCATTAACGGCGGTAGCCGACCGTTCAGTGGGATTAGACACGATCGCCGGCAGCTAGGTCAACAGCCAGCCGCCGTCGACGTCGAGGTTGACGCCGTTCACGGACTGGTTGTCGAGCAGGAAGAGGACCGCGTGCGCGACGTCTTCCATCGTCGCCAGCCGCCCGCAGGGCGTCCGGGTGACGAGCGCCTCCAGCACCGTCGCCGGCTTCCCGCTCCACGCCGGGCTGTCACCGACGACGCCGGGGTGAATCGCGTTCACACGAACGGGTGCCAGCTCGACCGCGAGCGTGCGGACCATCGAGCTGACCGCGCCGTTGACCGTCGTGACCGTCGTCGACCCGGGATAGGGCCGCTCCTTGGCGAGCCCGCCGAAGAGCACGATCGCCGCTTCGTTCGCGAGGCGCGGGGCCAGTGCGTGGATCACCTCGGTGTAGCCGACGAGCTTGAGCGTCGCGAGCCGCAGCGCCCGCTCGACGTCGTAGTCCCGCACAGTGTTCTCGTCCCGCTCGATTGCCGCGATCACGAGCGAATCCACATGTTCGACGCTGTCGAGTCGGGACGCGATCTCCGCAGGCCGAGCGAGATCGAGAGCCAGCCCGCGGGCTCGCTCGCCGATCTCTCCGGCGGCGGCCGCCGCCCTCTCCGCGTCTCGCCCGGTGACGACGACCGACTCTCCCCGGCCGGCGAGTCGTTCGGCGACGACCTTTCCGATCCCCGACGTTCCACCGACGACGACGGCTTGGCGGCGTTCGCTCACGGGTGCGAAGAGGCGAGGAGCAAGTTCAGGAGCATTAAACACAGGTGGCATGGGGGTCGCAATGTTGCGCGTGGTTCGCACGGCAGGAGCGGCGGTTGACGCTCGGAGCTGCGTCTCTGTATGTTCCGACTGAACAGGCCGCACCGGAGGCGGCGCCGAAAGCAGAAGGGAATCCAGTGCACCACGTCCTCCGCGCCGATGACATCCGCCTGCGACCGGGGTACCCCGGGGCGAGCAACGGCTTCGCCCGCTGTTCGCTCGTGGACGCGGCGGCCGGGTCGGTGCACATGGCGGTCGGGATGTGCAGCCTCGATGCCCAGGGCTCGATCGACGAGCACCTGCATTCCTTCGAGGAGAGCTTCTTCGTCCTCGACGGCTCGCCGGTCCTCGTCCTCAACGGCCGCGCCCACCGCCTCCGGCCGGGTGCCTGCGGCGTCGTGCCCGTCGGCGTCCACCATGCGTGGATCGGGCCGCCCGATGATCCTGCGCACTGGATCGACATGTACGCCCCGCAGCCTCGCGTCGACGGCGCCGGCGGGACGGACACCTTCTTCGTCAGACCTGCGCCCGACGCCGACGAAGCCACCCCACTCGACGTGCGCGACCCCCGCACCCGAAACCTGTTCCGCCTCGACGACGGCCAGATGGAGCTCGACCGGCTGAAGGTCGGCGCCGCGGTCGACGAGCCGACCGTGTCCGCGAGCATGACGACGGCGCTCCTCGCGTACAGCGGCATCGCCGTGAAGATGCTCGTCGACCACCGCCTCGACGCCCAGTTGCACACGATGTTCATGGTCGAGTACGAGCCCGGCGGCGTCGTGCACCCCCACGACCACCCCCTGGAGGAGGCCTACATGATCCTCGAAGGCGACGTCGAGGCGGAGGCCGACAGAGAGCGCTACCTGCTGCGACCGGGCGATGCGTTCTGGACCGGCGTGGGCTGCGTCCACGCCTTCTACAACCGGAGCAATGGACGCGTCCGCTGGCTCGAGACCCAGGCCCCGCAACCGCCCGCGCGGCATTCCTACCGCTTCAACCGCGACTGGGAGTACCTGCAAGGCCGGATCGAGGCGGCGTCCGAGCCGGCGGCTCGCCGCTGACAGCCCCCTTCGTGTAGCGTCGGAGGCACCGACCGAAGGAGGCTCACATGGCTGTGGAACTGCCCGAGAAGGTCCGCAAGCGTCTCGAGGAGCCGAACTTCTGGCACCTGGCGACTGTGAATCCGGACGGCTCGCCCCAATCGACCACGGTCTGGGTGGACATGCGCGACGGAAAGATCCTCGTCAACAGCGCTCTGGGCCGGAAGAAGCCCAGGAACATGGAGCGCGAGCCGCGAGTCGCCCTCTCGTGGCACGGCACGTCCGAGGACGGCTACGAGAGCTTCGGGATCCAGGGACGAGTCGTCGAGACCTACACCGGTGACCAGGCCGAGGCGGACATCGACTCGCTCTCGCAGAAGTTCCTCGGCCAGTCGCCGTACCCCTGGCGAAGCCCGGGGGAGCAGCGGATCAGCTTCCTGGTCGAGCCCACGAACGTCTTCGTGATGGGGGAGTGAATCGGACAACGCGGCCGGCGCGCTCGTTCCGTTCAGCGGCCGCTACACCCTCCAGGGGCACTCGGTGCGCGCCGGCGCGGAGGCGTGGGGGCGGGACCGTGGCTGGGAGCTGGTCCTCGAGAACGACGAGAGCAGCGCCCGGGTGGCGGCAGGGGCACACGAGCGGCTGGTCGAGCGCGGGTGCAACCCCGTGCTCGGCCCGTACGGGAGCGATACCACACGGGCGGTCGCGCTGGCCCGCGCGGGGAAGGTCGTCTGGAACCACGGCGCCGCCGCGGACGACGTCCAGTGCCTGCCCGGCGTCGTCTCGGTCGCGACGCCGGCGAGCCGCTACCTCGTCGCCGTCGCACGGGCCGCGGCGGAGCTCGGCGCGGAGCGAATCGCCGTCCTTGCGGCGCCCGGGCGGTTCGCCCAGCTGGCGCGAGCGGGGTTGGAGCGGGAGACCGCAACCGTCCCGGTTGACTGGGCGGACATCGTGCTCCTCTGCGGCCCGGTCGAGTGGGAGGCCGCACGCTTCCGCGAGCTGCGGGGACGCGACGTTCTCCTCGGCGGCATCTCCCCCGGGCTCCCGAAAGCACCGCCGGTCTGGCCTGACGGCACGCTCGCCCCGGTTCAATGGCATCCCGAGCTCGGCGGCCCGGCAGGTGTCGAGGACTACGTCGCGGCGCAGGCGTACGCCGCCGGGCTGATCGCGGAGCGCTGCCTCGAGCTGGAGCCCGACGATCCGCTCGCGGCGGCGCGCGCGCTCTCGACCGAAACGTTCTTCGGCCCTTTCCAACTCGACGAGGACGGCCTCCAGATCGGCCACCGGCTCGCGGTCGTCCGCTGGCAACGCGGCCTGCAGCGCCTTGTTCATGCCGACCCAGCCTGATCTGTTATAGATCGAAAGGCATGTTGGCCGACGTCGACGTCCTGATTCCCTCCTCGGCCGACGAGGCGCTCGCCGCATTCGGCGACGGAGCAGGCGTGACCGTGATCGGCGGCGGCACGATCGTGATGCCGGACCTCGCAGCCGGCCGCGTGCGTCCGACGAAGGCGCTGCTGCTCTCGCGTGCCGGCCTCGACGGTGTCACGCGCACGGGTGGGAACGTGACGATCGGCGCCGCGGCGCCGCTCTCCGCGCTCGAGGACGGCGACGAGCCGCTCGCGACCGCCGTCCGGCATCTCGCCGATCCGGAGATCCGCGGCCAGGCGACCGTCGGCGGCAACGTCTGCTCGGTCGCGTCGGCCGACGCGCCGCGCGGCGACCTGCAGGCGCCGCTGATCGTGCTCGGCGCGAGCGTCCGCGCGGCCGGCGCCGGCGGCGAGCGGACGGAGCCGATCGAGGACTTCCTCGCGGACGGCGCGGGGCGGCTCGTCCTCGACGTCTCCTACGACGACGCAAAGCGGAAGACCGGCTACGCAGCGTCGTGGCGACCGCACGCCCACCACTACACGATCCTCGCGGTCGCAGCCGCCGAACGCGACAGCGAGCTGCGCGTCGCCGCGACCGGGCTCGCCCCTCGTGCGGTGAGACTGAACCCCGACGATCCGCTCGCCGGCATCGACCCGCCGGACGACGCCGTCGCCTCGGGCTGGTACCGCGCCCGGGTCCTCCCCAAGCTCGTCGAGCGAGCAC
>JBKPSO010000186.1:0-3694 GCA_046735055.1 Actinomycetota bacterium | reverse complement strand
GCACCGAACCCTCCGGCGAGGATGCCCCGGCGGGGATGCAAGCTCAATACTCGGTGCGTGTAGTAGCCTCGGGGCGCGTGCTGACGGAGTGGATGGAGCGGTACATCCGGGCGTGGAACTCGAACGATCCAGATGAGATCGGCGCGCTGTTTACGGACGACGCTCTCTACTACACAGAGCCGTTTACCCCGCCCTGGCGCGGGCGTGCAGAAATCATCGAACGCTGGCTCGCTCGGAAGGACAAACCGGGGCAGGCGACGTTCGAGTGGCACCCACTTGTCGTGACGCCGGAGGTCGCGATCATCACCGGCACGGCCAGGTATAAGGAGCCGCCGAGCGTCTACAGCAACCTCTGGGTGCTGCGCCTCGATCCCGACGGAAGATGCCTGGAGTTCACCGAGTGGTGGATGCCGCACCCGGCCGAACCCAGCGGCGGCGAGCTGGAATAATCCGCGCAACCTCCCAGGCCATGCGTAGGGGCCAACTCTGAAGAAGCGGGTGGCCTGGCTCGCGCGCGCGAGCGTCGAGCGAACGGTCGCGCGGAGCACGTAAGGAGGGCGGCTGACGCCCGAATCGCGGCGGCTACGCTTTCGGCGTGCCGCGTCGCGTCAAGAGCGAGGTGTTCGCCGATCTCGGCGATCCGGTGCTGTTTCCGCGCTTGTCGGAGGCCAAGATCGAGCGGCTGGCGGGGCGTGGGGAGCGCCGGGTCTACGAGAAGGACGAGCTGCTCTTCGATCAGGGCCAGCGCGACGCTCCCTTCTTCGTGATCGAGCACGGCACCGTCGACATCATCGACCGCCGCCCGCACGAGGAGCTGTGGTTCGCGCGGATGGACGGCGGCACGTTCATCGGCGATGTCTCCATGTTCACCGGCGAGCCGACGGTCGCGGCCGGCGTAGCCGTCGAGCGGACCAGCACGATCGTCTTCGAGCGGCCCCAGCTGCGCGAGATGCTGGCGGAGTGGCCCGAGTTCGGCGAGCTCGTGCTGCAGACGCTGACGGCGCGGCGGGCCTGGCTCGAGGGAAACGACGTGGGCGTGTTGAGGCTGATCGCGTCGCGCCGGTCGGGGCGCGCGTTCGAGGTCCGCGATTTGCTCGAGCGCAATCTGCTGCCGGTGCGCTGGTACGACGTCGACAGCGATGCGGAGAGCGCCGCGCTGCTCGACACGCTCGGCATCCCGCGCTCGGAGACGCCGGTCCTGATTCGGATCGACGGCATTCTCCGCAACCCCTCGGCGGCGCAGGTGGCGCGCACGCTCGGCCTGCGCGCCGAGGTCGACGGCGAGACGTTCGACCTGGTCGTGCTGGGCGCGGGGCCGGCCGGCCTGGCGGCCGCCGTCTACGCCGCGTCCGAGGGGCTGCGGACGTTCGTTGCGGAGGCTTGGGCCCCGGGCGGGCAGGCCGGCACGAGCTCGCGGATCGAGAACTACCTCGGGTTTCCCTCCGGGATCTCGGGCACCGAGCTCACCCGCAAGGCGACGCTCCAGGCGCAGCGCTTCGATGCCGTGCTGTCGAGCTTCCACCGCGCCGTCGAGCTCGCGGACGGCCCCGAGGGGATGGCGCGGGTCGATCTCGACGACGGCCAGCACGTCGTCGCCCGGACGCTGCTCGTCGCGACGGGAGCGCAGTGGCGCACGCTCGAGGTGGACGGCATCGACCGCTTCAAGGGGGCCGGCGTGTACCACGTCGCGATGGCCACCGACGCGCGCCGTTGCGAGGGCGAGGACGTGATCGTGGTCGGCGGCGGCAACTCGGCCGGGCAGGCAGCCGTCTACCTGTCACGGCGGGCTCGGAGCGTTCGCATGGTGCTGCGGGGCGACAACGTGTCGGCAACGATGTCCCGCTACCTGCTCAACCGCATCGAGCGGACGGCGAATATCGAGGTCGTGCCCAACACCGAGGTCGCGGCGGTGCACGGCAACGGCGAGCTCGACGCGATCAGCCTGCGGCAGAGCGGCAATGGCCGCGTGCAGCGCATCCCGACCTCGGCAGTCTTCGTGATGATCGGCGCCAAGCCCTGCACCGACTTCGTCGGCTCGATGCTCGCCGTCGACGACGCGGGCTTCGTGCTCTGCGGGCCCGCCGCGCGCGAGCGCGGCTGGAGCAACTCCTCGCGCGAGCCGTACCTGCTCGAGACCGTTCGGCCGGGCGTCTTCGTCGCCGGCGACGTTCGATCGGAGTCCACCAAGCGAGTCGCGGGAGCAGTCGGCGACGGTGCCCTCGCCGTGCGCTTTGCGCACCAGCTGCTCGACCGCTAACCGAGAGGAGAAGTTCGAGGCGTTCGGTGAGAAGCTGATGCCGATCCTCGCCGAGGTGGGCATCCAGCCGGGAGCGCCGGAAATCTTGGAAGTTCACAAGATCGTCAAGCGTTAGCTGTGGGTTCTGTCGACCTGCGTGGGCGCCGATCACGCGCGACTCCCGATGTAGCGGAAGCCGATTGCCTGGATCTCGCCACGTGTGATCGCGTCTCGCTCGTTCGCCTCTAGATCGTCTCGATCGAGGCAGCGGTACAGGTACGGCCGCCACTCGAAGATGTGCTCTTCGAAGCGATCGTCCAGGGCGGCTCGCATGTCTGTGAACCCATGTAGACCCTCGTGCTCGGTTGCCCACTCTGCAAGCGCTGTTTCGACTGACTGCCCCTCCTGCCGGCGGGCGTACCATGCGGCTGTCGCCTGGTCGAGGCGATCCCAGCCGAACTCCTCGATCACGAGCGTCCCGCGAGGTTTGAGGAGGCTCGCGAGCCGGTCGAGTGCCCGGTCGAGGTTCTCGATGTGATGGAGTGAGTAGCTCGCCACGGCTGCGTCGAACGGCCCGGCGTCGTCAAGCTCTTCGATCGTCACGCGGCGGAATATCGCTCCTTCGGGAGCCTGCGGATCGATCGCGAGTACGCGGTAGCCCGCGGCGTCTAGCGCCCGTGCCAGGTCACCGGCACCACAGCCGACTTCGAGCACTCGTACAGGGGGTGGCGGAAGCGCCGAGCGAACGAAAGCGACGAGATCCACCGGACTCGAAGACTGCTACACCTCTCCCACGGCCTCGGGAGCCTACCACCGGCCGGCGCTGAGCCTCTCCCAGCCGGAGTCCTGCCGGGAGCGCCAGAAGCGCGATCTCCTCGTCCGTAATATCCGCTCGTCGTTGCTGACCGAGGGCTCCAGTCCGCCGTCTGGGCCTGCGTCGTCCTGGAGGGAATAGGCGTGGCGCTGGTCGGCCAGCCGCGCCGACACCCGCAAGAACAGCTCGATGCAGCTCCCCGCGCAGGCCTCCGAACTAATCGACCGCAAAGGTGGGAATGAACATAACGTGCGCCGAGAAGAGATGTCCGTGGCGGTCGTAGTTACGGATCAACTCGTCGACGAGTACCGAAGGAGGAAGCCGCAATGAACATGCCGCCCGTCGTGTCGCCGCAAGAGTGGGAGGCCGCCCGTCAGCAACTGCTCGTCAAGGAGAAGGAGCTAACACGCGCCCGCGATGCCTTGGCCGCCGAGCGTCGCCGGATGCCGCGGATGGCCGTGGAGAAGGAGTACCGGTTCGAGGGCCCGGACGGTCCGGCGAGCCTGCTCGATCTGTTCGAGGGGCGCCGGCAGCTCATCGTCTACCGCTTCTTCTACGGTTCGGATGTGACGACTAAGGGCGGCGTGTACCCGGAGCGGGCCTGCGTCGGCTGCTCGTTCCTCGCCGACCAGGTCGCGCACCCT
>JBKPSO010000185.1:0-6833 GCA_046735055.1 Actinomycetota bacterium | reverse complement strand
GTACCTGGCTCTCGGTGCGCTCTTCCTTCGCCACTTCGAAGTCGCCGCGCGGAAGAGTGCGACCCTCTCACTGACATGACCCCGTCGCTCGCCTTCGGCTCGCTCCCGTGGGGGAAATCATGTTTCCCCCACGGACCCCCTTCTTCTAGAGGCCGAACCCGATGGGGGAACCTCCCGGTTCCCCCCGGCCCCTTCCACTGGCTTCACGGAGCGATCGCTCCGTGAAACCCTTCGTCCGAGTCTTCTTCGTCGGCGGCGGGATCGCGTACCGCGGCCTGTTCAACTGGGTCCGGCCGGCGGTCTACATCCCGACGATGTTGATCGGGCCGCTCTTCCAGATCCTCTTCTTCTCCTACCTCGGCCGCTACAGCGGGGTGAAGGACGACGCGTTCTTCGTCGTCGGCAACGCAGTGCAGGCCTCGGCGATGTCGGGCGTCTTCGCGGCGACGATGGCGATCGCGAACGAGCGGCAGTTCCAGACGCTCTCACCCCTCCTCGCCACCCCCGCGAACCGGTTCGCGATCTTCATGGGCCGGTCACTGCCGGTGATCGCCAGTGGCCTGCTCGTCTCCGCCTGGGGGTTCCTGATGGGCTGGCTGCTGCTCGACTTCGACCCTCCGGTCTCGAGCATCCCGGCGCTCTTGCTCGTCACGGTCGTCAGCGTCTGCTCGTGCACCGCCTTCGGGCTGACGCTCGGCTCCGTCGGGATGCGCGCGCGCGACGTGTTCATGATCGCGAACGTCGCCTACTACCTGATGTGGCTGCTCTGCGGGGTCAACATCCCGCTGGACGCACTGCCCGGCTGGCTGGCCCAGATCGGCCGGCTGATGCCGCTGACCCACGGGATCGCCGCCGCCCGCGAGATCGCCGCGGGCGCGAGCCTGTCGTCCGTTTCCGGGCTCGTCTGGACGGAGGTCGCCGTCGGCGTCGCCTGGGGCACGATCGCGTTCGCGCTCGTCCGCTGGTTCGAGTACGAAGGGCGACGGCGCGCCTCGCTCGAGACCTACTGAGCGGCGACCGCCTCCGGCTCGCCGTGCGGGGCGAGCTGCCCGGCCCGCTCGAGCCATAGCTTCGCCTCGAGTCGCTCGAACGTCTCGCGTGCCTCGGCAAGCAAGGGTTCGGCCTCGTCCGCCCGGCCATGCGCGTCGAGCCACTCGGCGTGCTCGAGCTGTGTGGCAGCGAAGAAGAAGGTGCAGTCGAACTCGCGGAACAGCGCAGCCGCGCTGAGGAAGCTCTTGGACGAGCGCCCCCTTGATCCGTGTATTCGTGACCGCGAGCTCGTCCCGATGCGCGAGCGCGCGCTCGGCGGCGGCGACGGCCTCTTCGGTCCGACCCTGCGCACCCAGCAACCGGGCCTCCTGGACGGCGAACATGGCCGCGAACTCGGTCCTTTCGGAGCGCCGCTGGGACTCGCCGAGCTGGCGCGCCCGCGCCTCGATCTCGTCCATCAGATCGAGCGCATCGACCCACAGGTCCGGATCCTGGAGGAGCACGGTTAGGTTCGCCATTGCCCGGAACCACGCGGAATGCAGTCCGGCGTCGCGGGCCCGCTCGATCGCTCCCTCGAGCAGCAGGCGCGCCTCGGCGAACCGCCCCTGCTACAGGATGCCGACCGCCTTGCTCGTCAACCCTTGTGCGAACACCTCGCCGAGCGCGAGGGCTTCGGCCAGGCTCAGCGCCCGGTCGAGCGTGAGCAATGCGTCGGCATGCTCCCCGCTGAGCGCCTGCATCCGCCCGAGCTGCGCGAGCGTCGCCGCCAGCTCGGCGCTCGGGCCTGCCGCCTCCAGGGCAGGCAGCGCCGCCTCGAGCCGGCTCTTCGCCTGTTCGAGGCGCCCGTCGAGGACGTCGACGTCGGCGAGCCCGCGCTTGCACGCGCAGCCGCGCTGGTGTCTCTCTCCTGCTCGAACAGCGCGATCGCGCGCTCGAGGCGCACGCGGGCCTCGCCCGTTCGCCGCGGCGGCGCTGACGGAGCGGCGGGCGAAGCCGTGGCCTGCGCGAGCTGCGACCCGCAGTCACCGCAGAACAGATCGCCCGGCTGGAAGGGCGCTCCGCAGGTCGGGCACGCGGCACGGCAGGCTCATCAGCGCTGGGCAGCGTCGACGCGGCTCAGTGAGTGCTGGTACCCAACGCGATGATTCCGCTCCGAGGACCTGTCATCGGGCTATACGTGTCGCAAGCTAGTCTCCGGGCGGGGCGGCGAGGACTTCGCGCGCGGCATCCAGCTCCGAGGGGTGCACGAGGATCTCGCGTGGGCCAGCAGCCGTGAACTCCTCGAGGGAAGAGTCGATCGCCTCGGTGTCGCGGTAGGCACAGTCGATGCCCGCTGTTCGAAGCAGGCCGCAGACGATGTCGGCCTCTGGCCCGCTCGATACTACGGCGACGACAACCCCCTCGTCCGGCTCCATGGGACGAGCCTACCTTCAGACGGCTCCCGCCATCGCATCCACCGCAGTGCTCTCGCTAAGGGCCTTCCGAAACCGAAACGGTGCCGGCAGTGGGCGCGTCGGAAATGGACGTGTCGGCCGCGGCCTCCCGCCGGAAGGCTCCGCAGCCACGCGCCTTGCGCGCAGTCAGCACCGCTCCAGCCCCGAGGGCCGCGATGCCGAAGATCAGGCCGCCGATCGCGACATCACCCCAGAGCCCGAGCACGACGATGCCTGCGAGCACACCGGCGAGGATGCCCGCGTCGGCCCAAAAGTGCGAAGCCGAGCGCGGCTTCGGGCGGGGCTGCGTCCGAGCGAGGTGATGTGAACCGACCGTCACGCTCGCTGCTCGTCCCTCCGCGCGTGGGCCGGTCATGGCCGATCCGTGAATGTTGGTGGCCGCACTCGTCTGCAGCGTGGGTGCCGCGAGCACAGCAACCGCAGCCGCGAGCCCTAAGCACTTGAGGCTCAGAGATGTCTTCCTGCCTTTCACCGCCTGCTCCTTTCCTCGACTTGGCAGTGCGACTGAGGATCGGGGACGTAGGTCTAGCGCCGGTCGAAGCCGAGTAGAGATCCGGTCGATCCCGAGTCGAGGCGTGACGCAAGCGAGAGGCCGTGCTAGGTTCGGGGTCGAGCTTGGAGCGTGCTGCGATCGAGTTTCGCGTGCTCGGGCCCTTGGAGGTCTCGAGGGGTGGACGTCCGCTCTCGATCACCGGGAAACCGGGCGCCCTGCTCGCCCTGCTACTCGTACACGGGAACGAGGTCGTCTCGACCGACCGTCTGATAGAAGGCCTCTGGGGTGATCGAGCGCCGAAGAGCGCCGCCAAGCTGCTCCAGGGCTACGTCTCTCACCTGCGCCGATCGCTCGCCGACGGACCCCTCGATGACGCCGCTGCCGGAGGTTCTCTCTTGACCCGTCCATCCGGCTACGTCCTTCGGCTCGACCCGGGGCAGCTCGACGCCGAGCGCTTTCGAACCCAGCTCGAGAAGGCAAGAAGGGCGCTTGCCGGGGGCGCTGCGGAAGCTGCCTCCCAGCTCCTCGGTGAAGCGCTCGGCCTTTGGCGCGGCCCGCCGCTGGCCGACTTCGCCTACGAGGCATTTGCCCAGGAAGAGATCGCGCGGCTCGAGGAGCTTCGCCTGATGGCGCTCGAGGAACGGATCGAGGCCGATCTGGTGCTCGGCCGCCAGGCCGAGCTCGTCGGCGAGCTGGAAGCGCTGATCGGACGCAACCCACTGCGCGAGCGCCTGCGCGCGCAGCTGATGCTCGCCCTCTATCGCTGCGACCGCCAATCCGAAGCCTTGCACGCCTACCAGGAGGCACGCCGGCTCATGGTCGAGGAGCTCGGGCTCGAGCCAGGTCGGAGGCTCCGCGACCTCGAGCAGGCGATCCTCCGCCAGGACGCTTCGCTGGACCTCGGGCCGCCGCCTGCGGTGGCGCCGGAGCCGGCCCACGTCGACCGGCTGGCCCCAGCGCACGCACGGGGCAGCGTCTTCGTCGGGCGCGAAGGGGAGCTTGCGGCCCTGTTGCGCGCGCTCGACGACGCACTGGCAGGCCGTGGGCGGCTCGTGGCCATCGGCGGAGAGCCCGGGATCGGTAAGAGTCGTCTTGCCGAGGAGCTGGCGAGCAGGGCGAGCGATAGCGGAGGGAAGGTGCTCTGGGGCCGCTGTTGGGAGGCGGGAGGCGCACCTCCCTACTGGCCGTGGGTGCAGGCAATCCGTTCCTACGTCCACGAGTCCGATCCGGTCCGGCTCCGTTCGGAACTGGGTGCACGCGCGGCGGAGGTCGCGGACGTCGTCGCCGATATCCGAGAACTGCTTCCTGATCTCGGGCCCTCGCCGGAACTCGACGACCCGCAGACGGCCCGCTTCCGCCTGTTCGACGCGATCGCGACCTTCCTGACGAGCGTATCTCGGACCCAGCCGGTGGTGCTCGCGATCGACGACCTGCACTGGGCCGACGAGGGCTCGCTACGGCTGCTCGAGTTCGTCGCGCGCGAGCTGGCCGGGGCGCGCCTGCTGCTGATCGGTACCTATCGGGACGTGGAGCTCTCACGCCGCCATCCCCTCTCCCAGACACTGGCCGAGCTGACCCGCGAGCGCCTCTTCGAGCGGATCATGCTTCGCGGGCTCAGCCGGGAGGACGTGGGCCGCTTCGTCGAGGCGACGTGCGGCACCTCCCCGCCGGCCGAGCTCGTCGGCGCGGTCCACGCGCAAACCGAGGGCAATCCGCTCTTCGTCACCGAGGTCGTCCGGCTGCTCACTCAAGAGGGAGAGCTGACACCGGAACGGCTCTCCGGAGGCGAGAGCTGGAGCATTCGCATTCCCGAGGGTGTGCGCGAGGTCATCGGGAGGCGCCTCGACCGACTCTCCAATCGCTGCAACGAAACGCTCGCCGTCGCCTCGGTCATAGGCCGGGAGTTCGGGCTCGACCAGCTGGACCGGCTCGTCGAGGATCTGGCCGAGGATCGGCTCCTCGCGCTGCTCGAAGAGGCGCTGTCGGCGCGCGTGATCGAGGAGCTACCCGACGCCGTGGGCCGCTACCAGTTCACCCACACCCTGATCCAGGAGACCCTGGCGGAGGAACTCTCGCTCACGAGAAGAGTTCGCCTCCACGCGCGCATCGCCGAGGCGCTCGAGGCCCTCTACGGGGACGACGCCGATCAGCACGCGGCCGAGCTCGCGCACCACTTCGGCGAAGCCCAGACGCTTCTCGGGGCGGACAAGCTCGTCCGCTACTCCCTTGGCGCGGGGGAGGCAGCGCTCGCCGCGCACGCACACGAGCAGGCACTCGTCCACTTCGAACGCGCACTCGCTGCGAAGGGCGACGCGCAGATGGACGACGCGACCGCCGCCCTCTACTTCGGCCGTGGTCGAGCCCAGCTCGCGGCGCTCCCGCGGTACGAGCTCGAACCGGCCTCGACGAGCTTACGACGCGCCTTCGACCACTACACCCAGGTCGGCGACGTCAGCCGAGCGGTCACCGTGGCGGCCTACCCGGTCCCCCTTTCGTTGGGACTGGGTGAAACGGACTTCCCCGAGCTGATCTCGCATGCGCTGACCCTCGTTTCTCCGGATTCTCACGAGGCAGGACGGCTGCTCGCCCAGCATGGTTGGTACTCCGGAATCGTCGAGGCCGACCACAGCGAGGCGCAGCAGGCCTTTCAGCATGCGCTGGCGATCGCACAGAAGCAGAACGACGCGGCCCTGGAGCGGAGGACGCTCGCCAATGCTGCCTGGGTGGATGTGTGGCATTTCCGTCCGCAGGACTGCCTCGAGAAGGGCCTGCGGGCGATCGAGCTCGCCAACCGCGCCGGCGACGAGCAGACCGAGATCAACGCTCGCAGATCCGTCGTGTGGGCGCTGATGGCATCAGGCGAGCGGGCGCAGATCCGCGCCCACACCAAGGCGGCGTTCGCCCTCGCGGAGAGGCTCCGCGACCGCTGGTCGCTTGCCTCCGCCGGATTCGACAACGCCCGCCTGGCCGTCTACGAGGGCAACTGGCAGGCCGCGCGCGAAATGAGCGACGTCGGCTCGACAGCTCAGCCCCGCGATCCTCGTGCGCTTGCGATGCGGGCATTGCTCGAGTACGAGCTCGGTGAGTTCGAGGCGGGCGCGGCGTACATCGCACGGCTGGAGGAAGCGGCGGACGGTGCCCCGCCCGGACCGATAGCAGAGCATGTGTTCATGGTTGGGGCGATCTCCCTTACGGCGCGGATTGCAGGCAACGATGAGCGCCTCGACTCTGCCGCCACGTCCGCCGAGGCGCTGCTCTCCCTGCCACGGGTCGCCCCTGCATTGGCCACGGTTGCAAGGAGTGCACGGGCGCTGATCGCCGTGCAGCGAGCCGAAGCCGAAGCGGCCGAGACGCACTACCGCGCTATCGAGCCGCAGAAGGGCACGGCGTGTTTCATCATCCCGTTCACATTCGATCGCGTCCTCGGTCTTCTTGCCGCTTCCTGCGACCGGATCGACAGAGCCGTAGCCCATTACGAGGACGGGCTGGCTTTCTGTGCGCGCGCCGGCTACCGCCCCGAGTACGCCTGGACGGCGTGCGACTACGCGGAAGCCCTTCTCGCGCGGGGGGGCCCAGGCGACCGGGACAAAGCCGTCGCCCTGCATGACGCAGCACTCGGGACCGCGCGCGAGCTTGAAATGCGCCCCGCGATCAAACGCATCGTCGATCGCAGAAAGACGGCGACGGGCTAAGAGCGCTCTCAACGCCTCACGAAGGACGCACGCCCAAAGGGCTCAGAGGGCGTGGGCGCGGCTGGGATCGAACCCCTCTGCAAACGGGCGCTTTCCTGCGCTCGAGGGCGGCACCGGGGACAGCACGCTCTCGCACGGATCGCACGTTCTTAGGAGCGCCGCAGCCGTCGGCCGCGCTTCTCGCGTTGCGAACCTCCCGGAGGT
>JBKPSO010000184.1:0-3687 GCA_046735055.1 Actinomycetota bacterium | reverse complement strand
CCCGTCGCGTTCCTGACCGCGGCGAAGAAGGCAGGCATGCGGACGTTCGACGCCTACGCCCACAACCCGTACTACGGCGTGCCGACCGAGACACCGACGACGAGGCCGCCGGCGCCCGGGCCCGACACGACGCCGACCGCGATCACGCTCGCGAACATCAACGTGCTCCTCGCGGCAGTCTCGCGGCTGTACGGGCCGCGGCACCTCTGGATCACCGAGTACGGCTACCAGACGAAGCCGCCCGACGACCTGTTCGGCGTCTCCTGGGCCCTGCAGGCCCGCTACCTGACTCAGGCGTTCGCGATCGCCCGGCGCAACCCGCGCATCGACATGATGCTCTGGTTCCTCGTCAAGGATCAGCCCGATCTCTCGGGCTGGCAGTCCGGGCTGATCACGGTCGACGGCCGACGGAAGCCGGCGTTCTCGGCGTTCCAGCGGCTGCCGCACTGACGGCCACGCCTTTCCGCTCGAGCAGCCGGCGGTAGAGGTCGTCGACGTCGTCGATCAGCCGCTCGACCGAGTAGCGGGGCAGGACCCGCTCGCGGCCGGCGGCGCCCATCTGCACGCGGAGCTCGAGATCGCCCGCGAGGCGTGCGAGCCGGTCGGCGAGCGCCTCGAGGTCGGCCGGCTCGACGAGGAAGCCGTCCACGCCGTCCTGGACGACGTCCGGCACGCCGCCGACGCGCGTAGCGACGACGGGGCAGCCGCTCGCGAGCGACTCGATCGCGGTCACGGGCGTGCCCTCGTTGCCGGACGGCAGGACGAACGCATCGAAGGCAGCGAAGAACCGCCCGATCTCCTCCTGGTAGCCGGGAAAGAGGCAGTGGCGGACAACGCCGAGCTCGCTGGCCAGGTGCTCGACGGAGTCGCGGTCGGGCCCGTCGCCGACCATACACAGGACCGCGTCGATGCCGTTGTCGCGGAGGATACGGAACGCCCGTAGGACGTCTCCGGCTCGCTTGACGCCGGTCATGCGCCCGATCCAGCCGACGACGAACCGGTCATCGGCGATGCCCATCAGGCGGCGCGTGTCCGCGCGGGCCGCCGCACTGCTCGCGACCCGCGCGTCGAGCTCGATCCCGAGGCGGATGACCGTGAACTTCGACGCAGGTGCGACCTTCAGCTCGACGAGGTCGTCCCGAACCTCGGGGCCCACGGCGACGAGCGTGTCCGTCATCCGGGCGAGCAGCCGCTCCAGGCTGCGGAAGATCGCCGTCCCTGAGCGGCCGAAGTACCCGCGCAGCACGTGGCCGTGGAAGGTGTGGACGACGATCGGCGGCCGCGCCCGCCCCGCGAGCACGGCGGCGAGACGGCCGATCCCGCCCGCCTTCGCGGTGTGCGTGTGGAGGATGTGCGGCCGCTGCTCGCGGATGATGCGCGCCAGCCGAAAGGTGGCGAGCACATCGCGCACCGGCGAGATGTCGCGGTGGAGGTGCGGGAGGAGGGTGACCGCCACACCGTGCTCCTCGGCGACGTACGCCATCGACTCCTCCCCGGGGCCGACGTTGCCGGCGACGAGCGTGGTCTCATAGCCGCGGTCGCGCAGCCCGGCGGAGAGGTAGGTGACGTGCAGCGTCGGCCCACCCATGTTCAGCCGGGCGATCACCCTCAGGATCCGAATCGGCTCAGGCGTTGAGGAAGTCAATGGTGCGGCGCAGCCCTTCCTCCAGCTGGATCTGCGGCACGTAGCCGAGCACCTCGCGGGCCGCGGTGATGTCGGCATACGAGTCGCGGATGTCGCCGGGCCGGCGGGGCGCGAGCTTTCGCTCGACCGGCTTGTCGAGCAGGCGGCTGATCGTGTCCGCCACGTCGTTCACCCTCGCGGGCCTCCCGCCCGCGACGTTGAACGCGTGGCCGCTCGCGCCGTCCGCCTCGCCGGCGGCGAGCGTGGCTGCGACCGCGTCCTCGACGTAGGTGAAGTCGCGCGACTGCTCGCCGTCGCCGTAGATCGTCACAGGCTCGCCGGCGGCGATCGCGGCGATGAAGAGCGGGATCACGGCGGCGTACTGCGAGAAGGGGCTCTGCCGCGGGCCGTAGACGTTGAAGTAGCGGAGGACGACGGTCTCGAAGGCCTCATAGACGCGGCTGAAGGCCGCGCAGTAGCGCTCGGCGGCGAGCTTGGCGACGCCGTAGGGGGAGATCGGGTCCAGGCGCTCGTCCTCGCGGGTGGGGAGGGGCGGCTCCGTCCCGTAGACCGACGTGCTCGAGGCGAAGACGACGCGACGGATCCCCTCGTCCCGCGCCGCGAGCAGGACGTTCAGGGTGCCCTCGACGTTGACGGCGTTCGAGGTCAGCGGGTCCTGGACGGAGCGCGGCACGGAGCCGAGCGCGCCGAGGTGGTAGACGAGCTCGACGCCGCGGACGGCGTTGTGGACGCGCTCGTAGCTCCTGAGCTCGCCCTCGACGATCTCGACGTCGTCGAGGCCGTCGAGGTTCGCCCGGAAGCCCGTCGAGAAGTTGTCGAGCACCCGCACGTCGTCCCCGCGCTCCCGCAGCGCGCGCACCAGGTTCGAGCCGATGAAGCCTGCTCCACCGGTGACGAGCACCTTCGCCATCCGGGGAGCCATCGTAGTTGGCTTCGGCAGGACAGGCTGAAGCCTGTCAGACGATCTGCCTCATCGTCGGTGACCTGCTCGCGGAGCTTCGAGTAGGAGGGCGTGCGGCGGAAACCGCGAGCCCGAGCGCGAGCCAGGTCAGGGCATCCATCGGGATGCCGGCGATGATGCCGAGCGCGTTCCAGACGCCGATGCAGACCAGCAGCCACAGCACGGCGAGGAGCCCGACCGCGGGTGGGCCGCGCAGGACGACCCGTCCGGCCGTCGCCAGCCCGCTGACGAAGACGCCGACGAGGAGCAGGAAGCCGATCACGCCCGTGTCGGCGAGTGCCTGGACGTAGAGGTTCTGGACGCCCCAGGGGTGCTCGGGCGAGGGGAAGGCGCGAGGCGGGGCGCTCGGGAACTTCGAGCGGGCGTCGTCCAGGTACGGCGAGTACACCGACTGCTCGAGCGAGCTCTCGAAACCGGTGCCGATCGCCGGGTGGTCGAGGAAGATCCGCCAGCCGATGTAGAGGAGCAGCGTCCGCTGGACGAGGGTCTCGACGTTTTGCTCCTTCTCCTTCGGTCCGATCCCGAAGTAGCGGAGCAGGTGGCCGACGTCGCCGCTCCGCAGCGGGACGAGCCCGGCGACGACGACGAGCGGGAGGCACAGGATCGCGGCGAGCCGCCGCCGCGACGCATGGCCCCGCCAGCGGCCGACGATGAAGGCGGCCGCGGACGCCAACCCGAACCCGATTGCGCCTGCGGTCGAGCCGGAGAGAATCAGCCCGATGACGCCCGAGACGGCTGCGACCACCCCGAGCCGCACGGAACGTCCGGCCGGAAGCGCGAGCCAGAGCAGCGCCACGCACCCGGCCGCGCCGGAGAGCCCGGCGAGGTCGTGGTGGCCGAGGAACGACGGCTGCCGCCACCCGGTCGGCCAGCCGGCGAGGATCCGCCAGCCGAAGAACTGGACGACCGCGACGGCACTCGCCGCCACGCTCCACAGGACGAGCGTCCAGACCACGAGCTCGAGATCCGCGCGGCGCCGGACGAGTACGACGAAGGCCGGCGCGAGCAGCGCGTACTCCGCGAACTTCCCCGCCGTCACGAGGTGGGTGTGCCAGTCGTACGACTCGTCGAGGGCGAGCGG
>JBKPSO010000183.1:0-12771 GCA_046735055.1 Actinomycetota bacterium | reverse complement strand
CCTCGAGACCGACGACGAGGGACGCGTGCTCGAGGCGTTCACGCCCGACTTCTACCTGCCCGAGCAGGATCTCTATCTCGAGATCACCGTGATGAAGCAGTCGCTCGTCACGCGCAAGAACCGCAAGCTGCGCAAGCTGCGCAAGCGATATCCGGACGTGAACATCAAGCTCTTCTACAAGCGCGACATCGAGCGCCTGGGTCATCGATACGGTCTGAAACTCGCCTCCTGAGCGGTCCCGAGGACCACTTCGAGGACCCGGTCGGCGAGGTCTACCTCTCCGCCGACGAGATCGCCGCGCGGGTCGCCGAGCTCGCCGAGGAGATCACGGCCGACTACGCCGGGCGAGAGCCGCTGCTCGTCGGTGCGCTGAAGGCGAGCTTCGTGTTCATGGCCGACCTCACCCGGGCGCTCCCCTTCCTCCACCACGTCGACTTCGTCGAGCTCGCCGGATACACCTCGGACGAGACCGGGGGAACGCCTGCGATCCGATTCCTCAAGGACCTCGACACGAGCATCCAGGGGCGCGACGTGCTGATCGTCGAGGACGTCGTCGACACGGGGCTTACGCTGCACTACCTCGTGAAGACCTTCCGGCTGCGCTCGCCCGCGTCGCTCGAGGTCGTGACGCTGCTCGACCGCCCGTACCGGCGGCTCGTGGAGAACCTCCCCGTGCGCTACGTCGGCTTCACCGTCCCCGACGAGTTCTTCGTCGGCTACGGCTTCGACGTCGAGGAGCGCTACCGAAACCTGCCCGACCTACACGTCTACCGAAACCGGCCTTGACGGTCCAGCACGTCTGTCGACCCCCTTTCGGTTTCAAGGGTGTAACGCGCAGACAGCCCGGATGGGTACGTCGGGGCAGGCTCCAGCCTGTGCCGCCCGTCACAGGTAGCCGAGCGGGTCGACCGCCTCTCCGTTGACGCGCACCTCGAAGTGCAGGTGCGGCCCGGTCGAGTGGCCGGTGGAGCCGACGAAGCCGATGGTCTCGCCCTGCGAGACGCTCTGGCCCACCGAGACCGCGATCCGCGACTGGTGGCCGTAGGCGGTCGCGAGCCCGCCGCCGTGGTCGATCACGGTCAGGTTCCCGTAGCCCCCTTCCCAGCCGGCATAGATGACGACACCGGCCGCCGCCGCGGCGATGGCCGTCCCGTAGGCGGCGCCGAGGTCGACGCCCTCGTGCATCCGGCCCCAGCGCCAGCCGAAGGGGCTCGTCATCGGTGCGTTGACCGGCCAGATGAAACCGGCGCCGGAGACGTGCTGTACGGTCGAGTGCGCCTGCGCGGCGCGGATCTTCGCCTCCAGGTCCGCGCTCACCGCCTGGAGCGAGTCGAGCTCCTCCGCGTCCGCGCGCTCCTCCGCGGTGAGCGAGTCGAGGCTGACCTTCTTCTCCTGGCGTGCCGCTTCGAGCTTGCCCCTGTTCGCGACCAGTTCGTCACGCAGCGCGCGCACCTGGTCGACGCGCACGGCGACGATCTCCGCCTGGTGCCGGACGCTCTTCCGAGCACGCCTGGTCTGCCAGCGAGTGATCGCGACCTCGCGCTTGGACGCATCGACCTCGGCGACGATCTCCCGGTCGCGGCGGATGACCAGGCGGGCGTAGTCGAGCCCGTCGATCAGGTCGGAGAAGCTCCGCGCCGCGAGCAGGAACGAGAGCTCGTCCGGCTGCTCCGACTCGTACGCGGCGACGAGCCTCTTGTTCAGGCGGGCAAGGGCGATGCGGTGCTGCTCCTGGAGGAACTCGAGCCGCTCCGTCTGGACCTGGAAGAGCGCCTTCAGGCGGTTCAACTTCAGCTCGCGCAGCACGAGCTCGTGCTCGAGCGGCGCGAGTCGCTCGGAGACGACTCCGACCTGCTGCTCGAGCGAGCGGATGTCGTCCGAGACCGAGACGATCTCGTGCTGCAGCGCCGCCTCGCTGTCCTTTGCCGCCTGCACGCGACCCTGGAGCTCCACGATCCGGGAGTCGATCGAGTGCTTCTTCTCGACGATGTCGGCGAACGCGGGCGCAGCGGCCGCGAGCAGGGCCAGGGCGCCGATCGCGACACGGCGGACCATGGGCGAAGGTTCGGCAGGGGCTCCGCCGACCCTGCCCGCGCTACTCGGTCGGCGGCTGCGGCTCCGGGACGATCACGGGGCCGGGCGGCTCGTGCGGCACCGGCTCGGGCTCTGGGACGATCACAGGCCCGGGCGGGTCGTGCGGAACGGGCTCCGGCTCGGGGACGATCGGCGGCTCGGGAGCGTCGGGCTCGACGATGTTGGTCGGTCTACCCTCCATGCGCGCGCGCGCAATTTGCTCCTCGGCGCGGCGCTCGACGCGCCGGAGCTCATCGTCTACTGCCTCGATCCGGCGATCCAGTTCCCCGATCCCAATGCGGATATGCGCGGCCAGGTTCCGGTCACCGCGGTACACGGCAACACCGAACGCGTGCAGCTGGCGTGCCCGCTCGTGGTCGAGTTGCGCGGCCTGGCGCCGGAGGTGATAGCGCTCGACGCCCGCCGTCACCCGCGACGCGACGACGGCGAGCGCCAGGCGCAGGCGGCTCCGTGCGACCGCGAGCAGCCGGCCGGCCTTGCTACGCACGGCGACAGCGATGCGCTTGCCGGGGATGACTCCGAAGTAGCGCCGCTCCGAGGTCGACCAGGAGACTGGGCGATCGACCCGCGCGGCCCGGGCACCGCATGAGGCGCAGAAGCGCGCTCCGACCGGCAGCTCCGTTCCGCAGGAAGCGCAGCTATGGGTGATCGCGGACATCGGTCCGCGATGTTCCCACATCGAGCGCCCTTAACGCATCGGCCGCATCGCGCCTGAGCTCGCCCACGAGGCTGCGGTAGTCCTCGTCCGAGACCTTTCCCGTGCGGTGGTCGAACTCGAGCTCCTTCAGCGCTGCGAGCGCGCGGTCGCGCTCCTCTGCGAGCTCGAGTCGCCGGCGTTCCTCCGGAGCGAGCGCCTCGAGCGCGTCGTCCCCTTTCGGCTCGCGCAGGAGCGGCCGGGCGACGAACCACACGGCGGCGACCGCGAGCAGCGCCCCCAGGACGAGCGCCGCGACGAGCATGCCGTCCTAGACCTCCTGCGGGAGGTGGCCGTAGCGAACGGCGAGACGGCGTTCCTCGCGCGCGTCCGGCCAGAGCGCGACCGCCGAGCCGATCAGGAACACGAGCCCTGCGGCCCAGAGCAGGTTGACGAGCGGGTTGATGAGCGCCTTGAAGTCGATCGTCCCGTTCCGGTTCACCTGCTCGGTGATCAGGAAGAGATCCTCGCCGGTCAGCAAGTCGGAGCGGATCGAGACCTCGTTCGAGACCTGCTGCTCGACCGGGTAGCTGTTCTTGCCCGGGTGCATCGTCGCGATCCGGCTGCCGCCGCGGTAGACGTCGATCGTTGCCCGGGTCTCGACCGCGTTCTCGCTGCGCGTGCTGTTCAGGCCGCGGTAGACGAGCGTGTAGTCGCGCACCTTCAGCGACTGCCCCGGTGCGAGCCTGGCGCTGCGGGAGGTGTTGTAGGCGCTCGAGCCCGCGACCCCGATCGCGAGCATCAGGATCGCGGCGTGGACGATGTACCCGCCGTACCGGCGGCGGTTGCGCGCGACGAGCGAGCCGAACGCGCGAACGACGGGCTCACCGGAGAGCGCGCGCCGGGCCTGCGTGCCGCGGATGAACTCGAGCGCAATCGTCGCGGCGACGAAGGCGGAGAACGTGTAGGCGACGAGGCCCGGGATCGAGGATCCGGCCCCGGCGGCGATCAGGCCTGCGCCGGCGACCACGGCGGCGACGAACGGCCAGAGGAACGTCCGCCCGAGCGACCGGAGCGACGCGCGCCGCCAGGCGATCAGCGGCCCGATGCCCATCAGGAGCAGGAGCGGCAGCCCGAACGCGCGCAGGAAGAAGTCGTAGTACGGCCGTCCGACCGTGACCGACTCCCCGCGCACGGCCTCGGAGAGGATCGGAAACGTCACCCCCCAGAGGATCGTCAGACAGAGCGCGACCAGCAGCAGATTGTTGTAGAGAAAGGTGGCCTCGCGCGAGGCGAGCGACTCGAGCTTCGTCTTCGAGCGCAGCAGCGGCAGCCGCCGGAAGACGAGCGTCAGCGAGCCGGCGACGACGAAGCAGATGAAGCCGAGGAACCACGGCCCGATCGATCCCTCGGTGAAGGAGTGGATCGAGTTCAGGACACCGGAGCGCGTCAGGAACGTGCCGAAGAGCGAGAGCGAGAACGCCAGGGTGACGAGCAGCATGTTCCAGACCTTCAGCATCCCCTTGCGCTCCTGCACCATCACCGAGTGCAGGAACGCGGTGGCGGCAAGCCACGGCATCAGCGCGGCATTCTCGACGGGGTCCCAGGCGTAATAGCCGCCCCAGCCGACCTCCTCGTAGGCCCACTTCGCGCCGAGCAGCTGGCCGATCCCGAGGAAGGCCCACGCGAGCAGCGTCCAGCGGCGCGTGGCGACGATCCAGCGCTCGTCGGTGCGGCCGGAGAGGAGCGCGCCCATCGCGAAGGCGAACGGCACGGTGAGGCCGACGTACCCGAGGTAGAGCATCGGCGGGTGGGCCTGCATGTACGGGCTCTGCAGGCTCGAGTTCAGCCCGACGCCGTCCGCCGGCGCGACGTGCGTCTTGAACGGGCTGGCGACGAAGACGACGAGCAGGGAGAAGAAGACGGCGACGATCCCGAGCACCGGGACGACCCAGGCGACGAGCTCGCGGCCGGCCCTGCGGTCGAGCAGCACCGCAGCCGCGCCGTACCCGGTGAGAACGAGCAGCCAGAGCAGCAGCGAGCCCTCCTGCCCGCCCCAGAGCGCGGTCAGCTTGTAGCTCAGCGGAAGCTCGCGGCTGGTGAACGACGAGACGTACGTGAACGAGAAGTCGCTGCGGACGAGCGCGGCGAGGAGGACGCCGACGGCAACGGCGGCGGCGACAAAGGCGGCGACCAGCGCGTTCTGGGCTGAGAGCGCGAGCCGCCTGCGCCGCAGGTACGCGCCGGCGAAGCCGGCGACGACAGCGTAGAGGGCGAGCCCGAAGCAGACGACGAGCGCTGCCCTCCCGAGCTCAGGCACGGATCAACTCTTCTTCGGCGTGTACTTCGACGGGCACTTCGTCACGAGCGTGCCCGGGATCGCGACGAAGACGCCGTTCCGCAGATGCCCTTCGACGACGACGTCGCGCCCCGGCCGGAAGAGGTCTGGCACCGAGCCCGTATAGACGACCGGAACGGTCGCCGTCCCCTTCACGTCGCGGAGGCGGAAGTGGAGCCCTGCGCCGTGGGCGTCGCCCGTCACCGGCCTCAGGACCCGCCCGGCGAGCGCGACCTTGCCGGTGTGACCGGCGAGCGAGCTCGGCCGCAGCGACGGCGTCCCGCCGCCGGCGATCGACGAGTAGAGCAGGAAGACGGCGAGCACGGCCGCCACGGAGAGCGCGACGACGAGCCGCGCAGGGCTGGTCCTCCGAGGCACGCCTCTAGTTTAGGCCCGGCCGGCGAGGCAGGCGGGTACTAGCGCTCTTCGACGGGCGTGCGCTCGCTGCGCTCGGGCACGCGGTACCCGTGCTCGACGCAGAGCGAGCCGGGGTCGTCCTCGGTCAGCGCGTCGCAGTAGCCCTTGCCGTAGGCGGCGCGGATGAACGCGCCCACGACCTCGAGGTTCCACTCCTCGATCTCGGTCGCCTCGCGCCAGAGGTCGGCGAGGCGGACGTCGATGTCGAGCTCGAGCAGGTCGATGCGTGTGGGTCGGCGCGGCATGGGTTCCACGATACGGACCCGTCCGGACGGCACACCGCCGTAGGCTCGACGGAAGCGGCAAGAGCGGAGGCGCCGGCTTTGCCGGCGCCGGGAGCGGAGACAGCTAGGCTCGTGACCATGGGAACGATCAGGTTCGGGCCGGCGCGCGTGCCGTCACGCAAGACCCCGGAGGAGGCAGTCGCGCTGCTGCTCGAGCGCGGCTACAGCGCCTGCGAGATCGACTTCGAGAGCGGGTTCTGGATGGACTACACGTGGGCGGAGCGCTTCGGCGAGCTCGCGCGCGACGCCAAGATCGTCCTCTCGGTCCACGCGCCCCTCGCCGGCTTCCTCGGCCACGTCGAGCGGGACAAGAAGCACCGGATGGCGATCGGGATGCTCGACCACTCGGCCGGCGTCGCCGTCGCCTGCGGCGCGAAGCTCGTCGTCCTCCACCCCGGCTTCCTGCTCGGGCGCACGCGCGAGGACGCGCTCGCGGCGGTGATCGAGCAGCTCGGCGAGCTACGGGAACGGCTCGAGGCGAAGGGCCGCGCCGTGCCTTTCGGCGTCGAGGTGATGGGCCGTGTGCGCGAGCTCGGCACGGCCGAGGACGTGTTCGCGATCGCCGCGCAGCTGCCGTGGGTGCGGCCGGTGATCGACTTCGCCCACCTGCACGCGGTCACCGACGGCGCGTTCACCGACGTCGACGCCTTCCGCGGCGTGCTCGCAAGTGCAGACTCGATCCTCGAGCGCGGCGTGCCGTTCCACATCCACTTCAGTGATATCCAGTTCGCGAACCGGAACGAGACCAAGCACCTCCGCTACGGCGAGGGCACACTGCGGGCGGAGCCGCTGGCGAAGGCGCTGCGCAGGTTCAGACGCGCGGCGACCGTGATCTCGGAGTCACCGGACGAGTCGTCGTCTCAGGCGATTCGCTCGATTCTCCTCGCGAAGGCCTCGCCGAGGGCGGCCGCCGGGGCCTGATCGGCGCGGCGCTCGGCGTAGGCGTCCGCCTCCTCGTCGCGGCCGCGCTCGCGCAGGAACTCCTCGAGCCGCGAGAGGATCCAGACCTCGAGACCGCGGAAGCCGGTCGCCTCGACGAGTGCCAGCGCCTCGAGTAGCAGGGCCTCGGCCTCCTCGTCCTTCCCCTGCGCGGCGCGGACAAGCCCGAGCGACATCGTCGTCGTCGCGCGCGAGCTGAGGTCGTGCTCTCCGACCGTCTCGATCGCTTCGAGCGCGACCCGCTCGGCCTCGCCGACGCGGCCGAGCTCGATCAGGACCTCCGCGAGCGCCCGCTGGCTCTCGCAGAGCGCGCCTCGGTCCTCGAGCGGCTTCAGCAGCTTGATCGCCTCGCGGAGGCGGCTCTCGGCCTTCCGGTAGTCGCCGCGCTGCTCGGCCGCCCGGGCAAGGGAGTTCAGCGTGCGACCGAGCATCCAGGCGTCACCGACCTCGGCGAAGAGGGCCTTCGACTCTTCGAGCTGCTCCTCCCCCAGATCCGTCTCCCGCTGCTCGAGGCGCAGGGAGCCGAGCGAATGCAGCGCCTGGGCCCGCGCGACGATGCTACCGCTCTCCTCTGCGAGCTCCAGGCCGCGGAGCAGCGTCTCCTCGGCCTCGTCGAGCCGCCCGAGGTGGCTGTGGACGCCGGCGAGGGCCTTGAGCGCGTGGGCCTCCAGATCCTTTCGCTCGAGCCGACGGGCGATCTCGAGCGACTCGGCGACGATGCGCTCCTGCGTCTCGAAGTCGCCCACCCACCAGGCGATGCGGCCTCGCACCTCGAGCGCGCCGAACCGTCCGTCCGCCTGCAGCACCTCGAGCGCGGCGTCGACGAGCTCCGTCGCCTTCGCCAGGTCGCCCTCACGGAGGAGCGCGACCTCGGCGAGCGCGGTCAGTGCCTTGCCCTCGATCATCGAATCCCCGGCCGCCCGTGCCTTGTCGAGCACGGCCTTCATCTCGACCGAGACCGCCGGCAGGTCGCTCATCCGCCAGGCGGCCCGGGCGGCGAGGTAGCGGCGCCCGAGTGTCGGCTCGAGCTCCGCCGAGCGGAGGAGGAGCTTCCGCGCGGAGCGGTTCGACTCGCGGGCGAGGGCGCGCCGGCCGGCCTCCTCGAGCGCGGCGGCGGCCTCGCTCGCGAGCTCCGGCGGTGTCGCGCCGTCGAGCTCGGCCTGCAGCTGAGCGGCGTGGTCGAGGTGGTAGGCGCGGATCTCGAGCAGCTCCTCGCCGGCCCGCTCGCCCAGCCACTCGGCGAACCGGGCGTGCAGCCGGGCGCGCTCGGCCTTCGTCAGGCCGCCGTAGGCGACCTCACGGATCAGGACGTGCTTGAACCGGTAGGCGCGCTCGCCGATGATCGTCGACCGCGGCTCGGCGAGGACGAAGTCGCGCAGCAGGAGGTTGTCGAGCAGCGCCTCGACGTCGAGCTCGGGCGAGAGGTGCTCGAGCGCGCCGCGCCAGAAGACCCGCCCGATCACGGCGCCGCGGTGGAGCAGCGCCTTCTCCTCCGGGGGCAGGTGGTCGATGCGGGCCGCGATCAGCGCCTGGAGCGTGTCGGGGATCCGCTCGGGGAGGTAGTCGCCGCCGCTCTCGAGCAGCATCCGGATCGTCTCCTCGACGAAGAGCGGGTTGCCCTCGGTCTTCGCGAGCAGGTCGCGGCGCGCCTCGTCCGAGAGGCTGTCGTGCGGGAGCAGCGCGCCGAGCAGCTCTTCGCTCTCGTCCGCACGGAGCGGATCGAGCTCGATCGACGCCGCGCGCATCCGCCCTCCGCCCCAGCCCGGCCGGAGATCGAGGAGGTCGGGCCGGGCGAGGCACACGAGCAGGAGCGGCGACTCGCGCACCCAGGTCGCGAGGTGCTCGACGAGCTCGAGCAGCGGCTCCTCGGCCCAGTGGATGTCCTCGAACACGAGCACGAGCGGCTGCACGTCGGCGAGCTGGTCGGCCCACGCGCGTGCAGCCCACGCGATCTCCTGCGCGCTGCGCTCCTCCTCGACGGCGTCGAGGACGCCGGAGGCGAGGCCGAGCAGATCCGCGACGGCCTCGTCCTCGCAGCAGGCACGCAGCTTCTCGACCGCCTCCCGAACTGGGTCGTCGTCGGCGATCCCGGCCGAGGACTTGACCATCTCGGCGAGCGGCCAGTACGTGATCCCCTCGCCGTAGGGCAGGCAGCGGCCGCCGAGTACGGTTGCGCCCTCGAGCGAGGCGACGAACTCGCGGACGAGACGGCTCTTGCCGACGCCCGGCTCGCCGTAGAGGGTGACGAGGTGTGCGCGCCGGTCGCGGCCGGCGCGCTCGAAGGTGTTGGCGAGCAGCTCGAGCTCGGACTCGCGCCCGATCAGGGGCGCGGCGACCGTGGATCGCGTCGGTTCCTGCGCGCGGTCGGCGGCGCAGACGACGCGCCAGGCCGGGAGCGGCTCCGAGCGGCCCCTCACCTCGATCGCGTCGACCCCCTCGAGCTCTATGGTGTCGAGCGCGAGCCTGCGTGCGCCGGGGCCGATCAGGACCTCCCCGGGCTCCGCCGACTGCTGGAGCCGCGCGGCCATGTTGACGGCCTCGCCGGTCGCGAACGTCGAGTCGGCGGTGTCGACGACGACCTCACCCGACTCGATCCCGATCCGGGCTTCGAGCTCGAGCCTACGCACCGCCTCCAGGATTCCGAGCCCCGCCCTGATCGCACGCTCGGCGTCGTCCTCGTGCGCCTGCGCGACCCCGAACGCCGCGAGCACCGCGTCGCCGGCGAACTTCTCGACGATCCCGCCGTGCGTCGTCACGGAGTGCGAGACGTCGTCGAAGAAGCGCGTCACGCGCCGCCGGACGATCTCCGGGTCCGAGCTGGAGACGAGCGCGGTCGAGTCGACCAGATCCACGAACAGAACCGTTGCGAGCTTTCGCTCCACCACTGAAGTGTAGAAACGAACGAGGACACGGATAGCATCCGGCGTTATCCGCTCCGGCACCGGCAAAGCCGGTGCCTCCGCTCTTGGGTCGCCTCCGTCTAGCCTACGGCTCGTGCTCGATCCAAAAGTCTTCAAGGCGTACGACGTGCGGGGCCTGTATCCGGACGAGCTCGACGAGGAGGGCGCCTACGCGATCGGGCGGGCGTTCGTGGAGCAGTTCGGGCCGTGGCGCATCGCCGTCGGGCTCGACATGCGGCTCTCGTCGCCGACGATGGCGCACGCGGTGATCGACGGGGCGTCCGCCGCGGGGGCGGAGGTGCTCGACATCGGCCTCGTCGGCACGGAAATGGTCTATTTCGCGGTCGGCGAGCTCGGCCTCGACGGCGGCGTGATGGTCACCGCCTCGCACAACCCGAAGGACTACACCGGGATGAAGATCGTGCGGGCTGGAGCGCTCCCGGTCGGCGGCGACTCGGGCCTCCTGGACGTGCGCGATCGAGCCCTTTCAGGCGGGGCGGGCCGCGGGTCAGACCCCCCGGGGCGCGGAACGGTTACGAGCTACGACATCTGGCCGCGCTACGTCGATCGGGTGACGTCCTTTGTCGACCCGGCCGCGATTCGCCCCCTGAAAGTCGTCATCGACGCCGCCAACGGGATGGCCGGGACGATGCTGCCGCCGATCCTCGACCGGCTGCCGATCGAGGCCGTACGCTGCTACTTCGAGCCGGACGGCGGCTTCCCGAACCACGAGCCGAACCCGCTTCTGCCGGAGAACCGCGAGTTCATCGTCCGCAAGACGCTCGAGGAGGGCGCTGACTTCGGGGTCGCCTTCGACGGCGACGCCGACCGCTGCTTCTTCGTCGACGAGGCGGGCGAGTTCGTCGCGGGCGACTTCGCGACCGCGCTCTTCGCCGAGGGCGTGCTCGAGAAGGAGCCCGGCGCGAAGGTGATCTACGACGTCCGCGCGAGCTGGGCCGTCCCGGAGACGATCGAGCGTGCCGGCGGGCTTCCCCTCGTCAACCGCGTCGGCCACGCGTTCATCAAGCTGCGCATGCGCGAGGAGCAGGCGGTCTTCGCGGGCGAGGTCTCCGGCCACTACTATTTCCGCGACTTCTCACAGGCCGACTCGGGCGTGATCCCGTTCCTGCTCATGCTCGAGCGGATCTCGAAGGCGGGTGCGAAGCTCTCCGACCTTCTGCGCCCGTTCCGCCAGCGCTACTTCATCACCGGCGAGCTGAACACGCCCGTCGCGGACGTTCCCGGGAAGCTGGCCGAGCTCGAGGAGCGTTTCGGCCCCGAGGGGACGATCTCACACCTCGACGGCCTCTCGGTCGAGGCTGCGGACTGGCACTTCAATGTCCGCCCCTCGAACACCGAACCCCTCCTCCGCCTCAACCTCGAGGCGCGCTCGCGGGAACTCATGGAGCGAAAGCGCGACGAGGTGCTGGCCGTCATCCGTGCCTAGACCGCCCTTCAAGTTCTCGGCGTGGACACGCGTCGGTTTCTCCGACACGGACGCCCAGGGAGTCGTCTACTACGGCCGCTACATGCCCTACTTCGACCTCGCCCGGGTCGAGTACCACCGAGCCCTGGGCATGCTCCGCACCGGGACTGAGAACGAGCAGTTCGTGATGCGCGCGATGACGGTCGAGTACCACGCCCCGGCACGGTTCGACGACGAGATCGAGGTCGACATCCGGATCGCGCGCATCGGCACCTCGAGCGTCACCTACGAGTTCGCCGCATACCTCCCTGGTGACGTCCTTGCGGTCACGGCGACCCAGACGATCGTGCTCGTCGACCTCGCCGAGCGGAAGCCCTGCCGGGTGCCCGACTGGTGGCGAGAGAAGATCCGGGCCTTCGAAGGCGACGATCTCGAGGCGTAGCTCTCTCTCCTAACGGCAATGGGGCGCGCGCCCATCCGTCCCCTCAGAACGGATGGGCGCCGCTGCCCTGTCAACCTCTCTCCCGTCTGCCGCGTACGTCTTGTTGTACGCCCAAGCAGGCCCGGCTGCCATCCCTCGATCGAGGTACCCGTGTCTCGGGACGCGATGATCCCTCGATCGAGGGAACTAGTTAGGGGTAACCCGGTATGCGTCGAACACGGCCTCGATGTTGCGGAGCGCCGTCATCAGCGCCCGCAGCGAGCCGACGTCGCCGATCTCGGCCGTGTACCAGTTCTTCGCGAGCTGGTCCTGGACGCCCCCGCCGTAGGCGACGATGTTCGCGCCGTGCTCGGAGAAGGTGCGCGCGACGTCCTCGAGCAGGCGCGGGCGGTCCCACGCGTCGACGGCGATCTGCACGCGGAAGCTCTGCGCCGATCCCCCCTCCCACTCGACCGGCGTGAAGCGCTCGGCGTTCTTGCGCAGCGCGCGCACGTTCGGACAGTCCTCACGGTGGATCGTGATCCCCTTGCCGAGCGAGATGTAGCCGACGATCGAATCGCCGGGCACCGGGGTGCAGCACTTCGCGAGGCGGACGAGGACGTCCTCGACGCCCGAGACGTTGATGCCGTAGCTCTGGCTTGCGGCCGTGTCCTTCGCCCGGGGCGGCTTGAGCGTGACCGCGTCCTCTTCGACGACCTCGGCCGTCTTCAGACGCTGGATCACCTTGTTGACGATCTGGCTGGCCGGCAGCTTCCCGGAGCCGAGCGCGACGTAGAAGTCCCCGGCCTTCTTGAACCCGGTCTCGCGGATCACCTGGGCGAGCACCGCCGAGCCGGCGATCTTCCGGTACGGGAGGTTCTGCGCCTTCAGCGCCTGCTCGAGCGCCTCGCGGCCCTTCTGCTCGGCGTCGGCGCGCGTCTCACGCGAGAACCACTGCCGGATCTTGTTGCGGGCCCGCGTCGAGGCGGCGAGCGACACCCAGTCGCGCGACGGGCCGCGCCCGGACTTCGAGGTCATGATCTCGACGATGTCGCCGCTCTTCAGGTGGTAGTGCAGCGGGACGATCCGGCCGTTCGCCTTCGCGCCCACCGTGCGATGGCCGACGTCGGTGTGCACCGAGTACGCGAAGTCGATCGGCGTCGCACCGGCGGGGAGTGTCTTCACCTCGCCCTTCGGCGTGAAGACGTAGACCTCGTCGTCGAAGAGGTCGGTGCGCAGGGTCTTGATGAACTCGCGCGGGTCGGCCTCGTCCTGCTGCCAGTCCATCACCTGCTTCATCCAGGCCGTCCAGTCGGCG
>JBKPSO010000182.1:0-15371 GCA_046735055.1 Actinomycetota bacterium | reverse complement strand
GCGCGGGGCGGCTCGTCCTCGACGTCTCCTACGACGACGCAAAGCGGAAGAGCGGCTACGCAGCGTCGTGGCGACCGCACGCCCACCACTACACGATCCTCGCGGTCGCAGCCGCCGAACGCGACAGCGAGCTGCGCGTCGCCGCGACCGGGCTCGGCCCTCGTGCGGTGAGACTGAACCCGGACGACCCGCTCGCCGGCATCGACCCGCCGGACGACGCCGTCGCCTCGGGCTGGTACCGCGCCCAGGTCCTCCCCAAGCTCGTCGAGCGAGCACTGGCCGACCTCTCGTAGAAGGAGACCGATGAGACTGACCGTCAACGGCGTCGAGCGCGAGATCGAGAGCCCCGCGCTCAACCCGCTGCTCCACGTCCTCCGCGAGGAGCTCGGGATCACGAGCCCGAAGGCCGGTTGCCAGCAGGGCGGCTGCGGGACCTGCACCGTCCTCGTCGCGGGCGAGCCGCGCCGCTCGTGCCTGCTGCCGGTGGCCGCGGTCGACGGCGCCGAGATCACCACCGTCGACGGGCTGGGGACGCCGGAGCGGCTCGCGCCCGTGCAGGCCGCGTTCCACAAGTACTACGGCTCCCAGTGCGGGTTCTGCACGCCCGGTTTCCTGCTCGCGACCCACGCCCTGCTCGAGCGCACGCGGAAGCCCGACCGGCGCGAGATCGAGCGCGCGCTCGCGGGCCACGCCTGCCGCTGCACCGGCTACGTGAAGATCCTCGAGGCGGTCGAGGCGGCCGCGCGCGGCGACGTCGGCGAGCTCGACCTGATGCCGGAGCCGAGCGAGGGCGAGCCGGAAGTTCTCGTCCCCGGGAGCCCGGCGTGAAGGCCGTCGGCGCACGGCTCCCGCGCTACGACGGCGTCGCGCACGTCACCGGGCGCTCCCAGTACGTCGACGACGTCCGCGTCCCGAACATGCTCTGGGGGAAGGCGCTCCGCTCGCCCCTCCACCACGCCGGGATCGAGAAGCTCGACACGAAGAAGGCCGAGGCGATCAAGGGCGTGCACGCGGTCGTCACCTGGGAGGATGTGCCGCGGCTCGTCTACGGGCACCTCGAGGCGCTCGGGATTCCGGGCGACGAGCCGCTGCTCGCGAAGGACGAGGTGCGCTACAAGGGCCAGCCGATCGCCCTCGTCGCGGCCGAGGACGAGGAGACCGCGCAGGCGGGAGTCGAGGCGATCGGGATCGAGTACGACGAGCGGCCGGCGCTCTTCGACGTCCGCAAGGCCGCCGATCCCGACGCGCCCCAGGTCCACCAGTGGGGCAACTGGTACCCGCACTTCGAGGACGAGATGGACGTCCGCCAGATCCGCAAGGGCGACATCGACCGCGCGTTCGACCAGGCCGACACGATCGTCAAGGGCGTCTATCGCCCGGCCGCGATCGAGCACGTGCCGCTCGAGCCGCAGACCGCGCTCGTCGTCCCCGAGCCGAGCGGCCGGCTGACGATCTACTCGTGCACGCAGGCGCTCTACTTCTCGATGGGCGTCGTCGCCGCCCATCTCGAGTGGCCGCTGAACAAGCTCAAGTTCGTCGGCGGGACCGTCGGCGGCGGCTTCGGCGGGAAGGTCGACACGGCGACGGAAACGATCTCCGCGCTCGCGGCGCTGAAGTCCGGCCGCCCGGTCAAGTGGCGCTGGACGCGCGAGGAGGAGTTCCTCTGCTCCTCGACGCGCGCGCCGTGGCACATGGAGATCGCCGACGCGGTGGCGAAGGACGGCTGGATCCTCGGCCGCAAGATGCTGACCCTGCACGACTCCGGCGCATACGCGCGGTTCTCGCCCTACGGCCTGACGAAACACAGCTTCCACCACACCGGCGCGTACACGATCCCGAGCCTGCACTTCGACGGCTTCGTCGTCTTCACAAACCGCGTGCCGACGACGGCCATGCGGGGTTTCGGCGTCACCTCGGTCTCGTTCGCGACCGAGTGTCATGTGAGCCGAATAGCCGAAGTACTGGGCATCGACTCGTTCGAGCTGCGGCTGAAGAACGCGAACCGGATCGGCGACACCTCGCCGAACGGCATCGCGTACACGGATCCCTCGACGGTGCCGACGATCCTGGCGATCGCGGACGCAGTCGGGCACGAGTTGCCGGCCGAGTACCGGACGATGACGCGCGATCCGCGCTCGGACGATCTCCTCCCCGAGCACCTCGTCGCCCAGGTCGGAAAGGTGGACCACTAGTGGCCAAGTTCACGGGCCGTGGGATCTCGGCGATCGAGTATCCGACCGGCATGAACCAGAACGGCGATCCGTCGCAGGCGTGGATCAAGATCAAGCCGGACGGCCGCGTCGACGTCTTCTCCGGGACGTCGGACATCGGCAACGGCTCGAAGACGATCCAGAGCCAGATCGTCGCGGAGACGCTCGGCGTCCCCTACGACTGGATCACCTACGACAACTCGAACACCGACTCGTCGCCGGTCTGCACCGGCACGTTCGCCTCGCGGGCGACATTCGTCGCCGGCAAGGCGGTCGAGAAGGCTGCGCTCTCCGCGCGCCAGAAGCTGCTCGAGATCGCCTCCAAGGAGCTCGAGATCGCGCCGCAAGACCTCGACGTCGTCGACGGCGAGGTGATCGCGAAGGGCGCGCCGCAGAAGAAGATCTCCGTCCCCGACGTCGCCGCGGCCGCGACGTGGGTGCACGGCGAGCTGATCACCGGCACGGGCGCGCACCTGAAGCCGTACGCGGCGATCATCGAGCCCGAGACCGGCAAGGTCGACCTCCCGCCGCACTCCGCGATCTCCTACGCCGCCTGCGCGGCCGAGGTCGAGGTCGACGACGAGACCGGTGAGGTCCGCGTCGAGCGCCTCTGGCAGTGCTTCGACGTCGGCCGGGCGATCAACCCGACGCTCGTCGAGGGGCAGATCCAGGGCGGCGCCCTGATGGGCCTCGGCCTGGGCGTGCTCGAGGCCTGCTACCCGTACTACCCGAGCCCCGAGCACCGCGGCGGCGAGTTCGGCTCGTACTTCGCGCCCGGCATCGAGGAGCTGCCGAAGATGGACACGATCATCATCGAGAACCCCTCCGCCGACGGCCCGTACGGCGCGAAGGGGATCAGCGAGATGGCGAACAACCCGCAGCCGCCGGCAATCGCAGCCGCCGTCTATGACGCGGTCGGCGTCTGGGTGACCGAGCTGCCGATCACGCCGGAGCGCGTCCTCCGCGCCCTCCAGCAGAAGGAGAAGGGCCCACGGACGGAGGGCAAGTGGGCGATCTTCGACGAGGAGATCTCGGTGAACACGGTCGCGCACGCCGACTCTCGCTTCCGCTTCCCCGTGGGTGGCTGAGGTGTCCTCGCCGTTCCGGACGTGGAACGGCGTCGAGCCGCACCGGCAGTTCGATGGCGTCTGGCTGCACGCGGTCGGCGGCGAGCAGGTGCTGATGTGCCGCGTCCGCTACGAGCCCGGCAAGCGCGTCGGCCGCCACTCGCACCCGGAGGCCGAGCAGATCGTCGCCGTCATCGACGGCGAGGTGGAGATGACGATCGGCGACGAGACCCGGGTCCTCCGCGCCGGCGACGTGGCGGTCGTCAACCGCGGAACCGAGCACGAGCTCTACACGGCGACCGGCTTCGAGTTCTTCGAGGCGCTCTCCCCGGTCCCCCGCGACCACGTCCCGAACCCCGAGCGCGATCTCGTGCTCGGGCCCGACGGCGGCTCGAAGCACGTCGAGAAATAGCCCTGCGCCTGCGCCGCAAGGGAACAGCCTTCGGCATACGCTGCCACCCAATGATCGTCTCGATGCACGTGGCCACGGGCGCGGCCGGCGGCGCGTTAGCCGGTTCGCGACTGCGCGCCGCACTCCTGGGGCTCGTCCTGCACGGGATCTGCGACCGCATCCCGCACTGGGACATCGCTTCGCGGAGGTTCGAGATCCGATCCGGCCTCGCACTGCTGGGCGCACTCGCAGCCGCGCGTGGTCCGCTCGATCCGGCCGTCGTCGGCGCGGCCGCCTCGTCGGCGCCCGACCTCGAGCATGTCCTGCCGCTGCCGAGCCTGGGCGGGAAGAAGCTCTACCCGACCCATCGTGTCGCGGGCTGGCACCGGACCGGCGGTGTGCCGGTTGGCGTGCAGCTCTTCGCCGCCGGCGTCATCGTGGGACTGCTCTTGCGCCGGCCGAAGGCCGAGGCGGGCCCGTGACAGACCGCCGCGGGGGCCTCGCGCGCCCGTCGGCGAAGGGGCCCGTCTAGCCGCCGAGCTGTCTTCGGAGCTCGTCAACCTCGAGTCGTAGGGGTTGGAGCTGCCCGACCGAAGCCGGTGCACCGCCTCGTACAGGCGCGTCGCCTCGCCGAGCTCGCTGCGGTGGATCTCGACGTGGAGCAGGTTGTGGAGCTCGACACCGACCATGTAAGTGTCGCCGAGCCGCCGGTTCAGCTCGGCGCTCTCCAGGTACAGCAAGCGGGCAGTGTCGTAGTCGCCGGAGAGGCGCGTCCCTGCGAGCATGTGTAGAGGCGTGACCTCGGCACTGCCGCCGAACGGCGCGGCCAGCCCCTGTGCCTGCCTCGCCAGTCGCGCACGCGGTCGTTGTCGCCGTCACGGAACGCGACCCGGCTCAGGCCGACGAGCGCCAACGACTCCGCCTCGGCGTCGCCGGCCGCGCGCGCGACCTCGAGCGCTTCCTCGTTGCGGGCACGAGACTATTGCGCGATAGAGTCGAATCGTCCTCCGAGAAGGGAGCAGCCGATGCCCTGGGTCGACATCAAGCTCTACGACACCCGCGTCACCGAGGAGTCCGTTCCGAAGATCATCGAGTCGGTGACGAAGGCGCTTGCGGAGTCGAGCGGCGCCGCACCGGAGCATATCCACGTGCTCGTGCACGGGATTCCGCCGAAGTACTGGGGCAGCGGTGGAAAGGTGCATGGCAGCTGACGCAAAGGTCTTCCTGATCACCGGCGCGTCGAGCGGGATCGGCGAGGCGACCGCCCGACACGCGGGCGAGGCCGGCTACCGGGTCGTGCTCGCCGCCCGCTCGACCGACAAGCTCGAGGCGCTTGCGGCCGAGCTCGGCGGCCTGGCGGTCACCTGCGACGTGACCGAGTGGGAGCAGCAGCAGGCGATGGTCGAGCGGGTGCTCGCCGAGTACGGCCGGATCGACGTCGCGTTCGCGAACGCCGGCTTCGGCGCCGAGCGCGGCTTCAAGCGGTCGACTCCCGAGCACTGGCGCGCGATGGTCCTGACCAACGTGTACGGCGCCGCGCTGACGATCCGCGCCTGCTACGACGCCCTCGTCGAGTCGAAGGGCCATCTGCTGCTCACGGGTTCGCTCGCCGGGAGGCGCGCTCTTCCCGGGTCGCTCTACTCCTGCACGAAGTTCGCGGTCACCGCGATGGGCGAGGCTGCTCGGCTGGATCTGAACGGAACCGGCGTCCGGGTGACGTTGATCGAGCCCGGGATGACAGACACGCCGTTCTTCGACGAGCGGCCAGTCGGCATGCTGGAGGCTGACGACATCGCGCGGGCGGTCATGTACGCGGTCTCACAGCCGCCGCACGTCGACGTGAACGAGCTGCTGATCCGACCGACGGCGCAGGACACCTAGCCGTCGAGTCGTTTCTCGCGCGATAGGCTCGCGCGCGATGCCGGCGCCCGCGCGCTTCAACTTCACCCGCGACGTGGTCGAGTCGACCGATCCGGCTGCGCTCGCGCTTCGCTTCGTGGATGCCGGCGGCGCAGTGCGCGACCTCACGTTCGGCGAGGTCGCCGAGTCGGCTGCGCGCTGGGCGGGGCTGTTACGGGCACGCGGCGTCGAGCCCGGCGACCGCGTGCTCGTGCTCGTCGGGAAGACGCCCGACTGGCACGCGGTGATGCTCGCCGGGCTGAAAGCCGGCGCGATCACGATCCCGTGCTCCGAGATGCTGCGCGCGAAGGACCTCGACTTCCGGGTGCGGCACTCGGGCGCGCGGCTGTTGCTCGCCGATCCCGGGTGCCGCGCGGAAGTCGAGGCGATGTCGGCGGATTGCGAGGTCGTCTACCTCGACGAGGCGTTGCTCGGGGAGCCGGACGGCGCGACCGCCGACACGGCCGCAGACGATCCGGCCTTAATCCTCTACACCTCGGGCACGACGAAGGACCCGAAGGGCGTCGTGCACACGCACCGCTACACGTGGGCAAACCGCGCGCAGGCCGAGCGCTGGCTCGATGCGCGACCGCGCGACGTCGTCTGGTGCACGGCCGGCACGGGGTGGGCGAAGTCGATCTGGAACGTGCTTCTCGGCCCGTGGAGCTCCGGCGCGGCGGTGATCCTGCACGAGGGCCCGTTCGATCCGGAGGAGCGCTTCCGTCTGCTGGCCGAGCTCCGCCCGGATGTGCTCTGTCAGGCGCCGACCGAGTACCGGCTGATGGCGAAGCTGGCTGGGATCGACCGCTGGGATCTCTCGCGGACGCGGCACATGGTCTCCGCCGGCGAGCCGCTGAACCCGGAGGTGATCCGCGCCTTCGAGGGTGCGTTCGGTCGCACCATCCACGACGGCTACGGCCAGACGGAGAACACGCTGATCGTCGGCAACTTCCCGGGCGCCGAGATCCGGCCGGGCTCGATGGGCAGGCCCGCTCCCGGCTACGACGTCCGCGTGATCGACTTCGACGGGAACGAGACGCCGGCCGGCGAGGAGGGCGACATCGCGCTGCGCGGCGACGCGCCCGCCTTGTTCGCCGGCTACTGGAACCAGCCTGACGAGACGGCGGCGGTCTACCGCGGGGAGTGGTACGTGACCGGCGACCGCGCGGTGCGCGACGAGGACGGCTACCTCTGGTTCACAGGCCGGGCCGACGACGTGATCCTCTCGGCCGCGTACCGGATCGGGCCGTTCGAGGTCGAGAGCGCGCTGCTAGAGCATGCGGCGGTCGCGGAGAGTGCCGTGGTCGGCAAGCCGGACCCGGACCGCGGCCAGATCGTGAAGGCGTTCGTGGTGCTGCGCCCGGGGCACACGGGCGACGCCGCCCTCGCCTCGGAGCTCCAGGCCCACGTGAAGCGGGTGACGGCGCCGTACAAGTATCCGCGCGAGATCGAGTTCGTCGAGGCGCTCCCGAAGACACGGAGCGGGAAGATCCGGCGCGTGGAGCTTCGAAAGCTCGAGGAGAAGCGGGCGGCGCGCTAGAGACGAGGTGGCGTGCTGCCTGGCGCGGCCACAGATCGCGTGCAGCTACGCCAGCTGGTTGAGGGCGAGTAGAAGGTTGCGGAGTTGGGCGAAGCGTTTCGGGCCGAGCTGTTGCCCCCAGGTTGCCTCCATCTCCGCGACGGCGTCGCGGATGACACCAATCGCCGAGTTGCCGCGCGGCGTGAGGGCAATGCGCTTGGAGCGTAGGTCGTCAGGATCCGGTCGGCGCTCGAGGTAGTCGAGGCGCTCGAGCTCTCCGAGCAGGTAGTTCACGGCCTGCTTGCTGATCCGTAACCGGGCTGCCAGTTCGGAGGGCCTCGTATCCTGCGGACCGGGGTACTGGAAGACACTCAGGTGCGCCGTGTCGAGGTCGCCGAAGCCGCGCTCGTGCAGCCGCTCGAGCACGCGCCGCTGGACCGCCTCCCACGGCATGCGCAGCAGCACGCCGATCAGCGGCGGTTGTTGCGCCGCTGTTGCTTTCGTAAAGGCGCTTGACGAATCGGCCATGATCCAGTATTGTCAAATTACTTTACCATTTGCAGGGAGGAGAGAACGATGATGTCGACGAACACGCGCGAAGAGATCAAGCTCGGGGACCTTGCGATCCGCTTCCTGGTCGAGGGTGAGCAGTCGACGGCGTCAGTCGCTGTCTTCGAGTTCCACGTTCCCGCCGGCGCGAAGGTGCCGGCCGCCCACAGCCACGACGGGTACGAGGAAACCGTCTACGGGCTCGACGGCGTCTTGAGCTGGACCGTCGAGGGCACGCTGACCAACGTCGGCCCCGGGGAAGCGCTCTGCATCCCCCGTGGTGCCGTCCACCACTTCGAGAACACGGGCAGCGTCGACGCGAAGGCGCTTGCGATCGTCACTCCTGGCATCCTGGGCCCCGACTACTTCCGCGACGTCGCAGCCGTCCTCGACGATGCAGCCGGCGGGCCGCCCGACCTCGCCGCAATTGCAGCAGTGATGCGCGACCACGGCCTCACCCCCGCGCCGTAGACCTGCGCGTCTCCGGCGGAGGAGTGCGGGCGGGCTGGGGGCACGGCTAGCGCCAGCCCTGGAGCACGGTCTGCGCATCGTCGAACGACGTGCAGACCTGCCCGGCCGCCTCGATGCAGCCGACCACGAACAGGTTCAGCCCGCGCGTCTCGTCTTCGCGATCGGTCTCTCGCATCGCGCGCAGGTCGGTGACGAGGCCGACGATGCCCTTCTTCGTTGGATCCGTGCGCATCAGCGCGTAAAAGATCCCGATCTCGCACGCTGTCCCGTCGTCGATCGTCGGGCCGTCGAGGAGCGCGAGCACCGCGTTCGCTTCGGCAAGGCCAGTCCAGTCCTTCGCGAAGATCCGCTCGGCGGTGACGGTGCCGTCCAAAGCGAGCTCGTGCTCGTGGGGGACGAAGAGGTTGAACCCCGCCCGGCGCAGCTGTGCCGCGCACTCGTCGATGAAGCCGCGCTCATACGGCGTGAAGAGCGGACCCGCGAAGTAGACCTTCACGCGAGCTCGAGCTCGACCGGCGCGGCCCCGGGAACCATTGCACCGGTCTCGCGCGCGTGCAGCAGCGTCGTGCGGACGATCAGCTTCGCGCGGGCGAAGTTGTCGAGCGCGGTCGGCACGGGCCCGACCGGCTGCCCGAGTGCGTAGGCGGCCGCATTTCGGCCCATCGCCTTGTAGGACTCCAGCGAGTAGAGCGGAGACATCCCGAAGAGCTCGAGGTTGTCGAGCGGCTGCAGGTCGGCGCGGTGAATCACCGCCGTGCCTTTGGACTGCAGGCCGACCGCGACACCCGAGCCGGAGAGCTTCGCGCCGTCGTGGCCGATGAACGCGACGTCGGAGACCCGGCGGATGCGGACGAGCCGCGGTGCCGCCCCGCCCTCGCGCACCCCCTCCGCGATCGCGCGGAGAACGTCCTCGTGCGGAAGGCCGTTGATCGTCTCCCGCAGGCCGTCGGCGAACGCCGGCCCGACTGCGATCACGACCTCGTCCGGTTCGGTGCCTATCATGGCAACATGCGTTTCCTGGACGGGCGACAACTCCCCGTCGGAGTAAGTCTCCTCGTGGGGGTCGAGCACGTACGGCAGCTGCTGGAGCAGCTCCCAGCGCTCGCCCTCGAGGCGATAGCCCGTGCCCGGGCCCTCGTAGCGGTTCGGGTCGCTGACCGCCGAGCACACGGTGCCGTCCGGCTCGATGATGGCCGAGGTCTGGAGGTAGTCGGCCGAGACGCGCTGTCGCTGCATCGCGAGCACCGCCTCGGCGACATCGGTGAAGCCGGCGGCGTCGAGCTCGCGCACGACGTCGAGCGCCGAGATCGCTTCCTCGAGCACGCGATCGGCGGCGGCGACGTCCGCGGCGCGGTCACGGTCGGGCAGGTCGCGGCTCGCATAGCCGTAGGTGGCGGCCTCGACCTCGGCGTCGGTCACGGGCGGGAAGCCGAGCCCGGCGAAGACCGCCTGGACCGCGCGCGCCGCTCCCGCGCGTACCGCGACGACCTCGTCCTCGGGGACGGGCTCGATTCCGGCATCGACCTGCCAGTCGCGCTGGACGGTCAGCCACTCCTCGAGATCGTCCCCGTCGTAGTTGCCGCCGCCGAAGGTGTTGTCCTCCTTCGGCATCACCGAGTAGCCCGAGGTGACGAAGTCCGCGCCCGGCAGGAACTGCCCCATCAGCTTCGCCGTCTTGCGGATCTCGGAGTGCGAGGCGATCGCGTCGTTCCCGGAGGCGACCTCGAGGTCGAGCCAGGCGCCGAGCACGTTCTCGGCCAGGATCTCGCGCACGCCGCCCGGCACCGAGAGTACGAGCGCCACGCACGAGATCGACCCGTTCTGCACACCCTGCGAGCCGGCGGCGCGGATTGCGGCGAGGCAGCGCGCCTCCAGGTAGAGCATCGAGTAGCCCTGCGCGTGGCCCATCAGCGCCTCCGAGCCTCCCCCGGAAGTGAAGCGAACCTTCACCCCGCGCGAGGCGTACGCGGAGGCGAGGAACGCCTTCGACCAGGGCGTGTCGTCGCCGTCTACGAACACGGGCTCGGTGCCGTAGACCGAGAGCGTCTCCGCGTAGGTGACGAGCCCCTGGATCGCGAGCTGGAGGTTCCGCCGTTCCTCGACGGCGCACTGGGTCATCACGCCCGGGCGACCGGTCTGCGAGCCGACCAGGATCGCGATCGCATTCAGGGGCGCGTAGCGCGAGACGCCGACCGTCGTCTCGAGCTCGGCAAAGCCGCGGGCAGCCGCCTCTGCCGCGTCGGCGGCGAGCAGCGCCGGGTTCTCCTTCAGGTTCGTGACGTGGGCCTGGTTGGCCGGGGCCCGCCGGGCGCGGAGCTTCTTCAAGGCGAACATCAGCTCGACCGGATCGAGCCTGGAGACGACACGCGCGAGCCCGGCCGGGGTCAGGCCGCGCGAGAGCCGGACGAGCTCGGCGCGCGGGACGTCGACGTCGACGAGCCGCCGCGCGATCTCCTCGTCCGCGAGCTCGGCTGCCTCCGCCGCGACCTCGAGGTCGAGCCCGTAGAGCGCGATGAAGCGGTCGATGACGTCGAAGTCCTCTGCGCTCCGACCGTCCATCGCGACCACGCGCCCGTTCGCGATCTCGAGACCCGGCTCCGGGTCGTTCGGGCCGTCCATCGCGACGAGCCCGAGCTCGGGGTACGGCGAGATCAGGAGCTCGCGCCGGAGCTCGCGCTCCTCGCGCGAGACGAAGCGCTCAGACCGGCGCGTGGTCATCCGCCCTCAGCAGGCCCCGCTCGGCGCAGGCGGCGGCGGCCTCGCGGACGAAGGCGGCGCAGAGCGGCGCCTCGAGTTCGCTCTCCAACCGCTCCGCCCAGGCTTCGAGCTCCGCCGCGGTCGAGCGGTGGGGCCGCAGCCCGGTATAGATCTCGAGGATGGTCCCGCTCGGAACCGAGGCGAGCTCGGCCGCCCGCGCGAGGTTGTCCGCAAGCTGCGTCCGGCCGACCGCGAACGCCACCGCCGACTGGCGGCGCAGTGTCTCGGGCGTCGCCCGGAGCTCCTCCGGGCCGATCCGCCCTGCTCGCGCCGCATCGAGCGTGAGCTCGTCGAGCCCGAGCCCGGACGGCGTCCGGACGAGATCAGGCCGCCGCGACCCGAGCGGGTAGTCGGAAGCCGGGTCGAAGCTCATAGCAAGAGCTTAGAGTAGGCCCGGATGAACTCCTACGACTTTGCGGGGAGAACAGCCCTCGTCACCGGCGGTGCGAGCGGGATCGGCACGGCGACGGCCGTCCGCCTGCGCGCGAGCGGCGCCGAGGTCGCCGTCTTCGACCGCGAGCCGGTCGAGGGGTACGTCTCGGTCACGGGCGACATCTCGTCCTCGGCGGACGTGAACGCCGCCGTCGCCCAGGTCGAGCGCGATCTCGGCCGGATCGACGTCCTCGTCAACTCCGCGGGCGTCCCCGGGGAGTCGCTGCGCACGGTCGACGTCACCGACGAGGAGTGGCAGCGCGTCTTCGCGATCAACGCGAACGGCAGCTTCTACATCTGCCGCGCCGTCTTGCCGGGGATGATCGAGCGCGGCTACGGGAGGATCGTCCTCGTCGCCTCGATCGCCGGCAAGGAGGGCAACCCGATGGCGGGCGCCTACTCCGCGAGCAAGGCGGCGGTGATCGCGATGGCGAAGTCGATCGGGAAGGACGTCGCCGGCACCGGCGTGCTCGTCAACTGCATCGCCCCCGCCGTGATCGAGACCCCGATCATCACCGGGCTCTCACGGCAGCACCTCGACTACATGGTGCAGCGGATCCCGCTCGGACGCATGGGAAGCGCGGACGAGGTCGCAGCGCTGATCTGCTTCCTCGCGAGCGAGGAGCTCTCGTTCTCGACCGGCGCGACCTACGACATCTCCGGCGGGCGGGCGGTCTACTGATGCTCACCTTCCGCTACCGCACCGCGGCCGGGATCGTCGAGGGGACCGCCGACTCGCCCGACGAGCTCGAGGGCTTCGAGCTCGCGCTGCCGGTCGAGCCACCGGAGGTGTGGGGCGCCGGCGTCACCTACGAGCGCAGCCGCGACGCGCGGGTCGCCGAAAGCGGCGCCAAAGATCTCTACATGCACGTCTACGAGGCCGACCGCCCCGAGCTCTTCCTCAAGGACGCAGGCTGCCGCCGCACTGTCGGGCCCGGCGAGGCGCTCGGGGTGCGTAGCGACTCGGCCTGGAACGTTCCCGAGCCCGAGATCGCGGTCGTCCTCGGCGAGGGTGGAACTCCCGCGGGGCTGACGATCGGCAACGACGTCTCCTCGCGCGACATCGAGGGGACGAATCCGCTCTACCTTCCGCAGGCGAAGATCTTCGCCGGCGCGTGCGCGCTCGGCCCGGCCGTGCTCGTCCCGGACGATTGGGAGGCGCCGCTCGAGATCCGGCTGCGCATCTCGGACGCCGACGGGGCCGAGCTCTTCGCCGGCGAGACCTCGACCGCGCGGATGCGGCGCACGTTTCCCGAGCTCGTCGAATGGCTGCTGCGCGCCAATCCGGTTCCGCCCGGCAGCGTTCTGCTGACCGGCACCGGACTCGTGCCGCCCGACGATTTCACACTCGAGCCGGGCCACGTGGTCGAGATCCATGTTCCGGGTATCGGCACGCTCACGAACCCCGTCGTCCCGGCGGAAGATCTGTTGACCACGAGAAGGAGCGAGATCAATGTCTGAGGTCCTGGAAGCCCCGACGCGGCCCGCGTTCGCCAACTTCGTCGGCGGTGAGTGGCGGCCGAGCCTCTCCGGAGAGATCTACGAGAAGCGCGGGCCGTGGCGGCCGTCGCAGCTGATCGGCGAGTTCCCCTCGTCGGGAGAGGCGGACGTGAGCGCGGCCGTCGAGGCGGCGGCCGCGGCGTACCCGGAGTGGTCACGCACACCCGCCGCCAAACGCGGCGCGATCCTGAACAAGGCCGCCGACGTGATCGAGGCGCGCGCGGAGCAGATCGCGCAGGACATGACACTCGAGATGGGGAAGCCCCTGCGCGAGTCCCGCGGCGAGGCGCTGCGGATGGCGCAGGTCTGCCGCTTCTTCTCCGGCGAGGGCTTACGTGCGACGGGCGAGCGGTTCGAGCAGATGCTGACCGGCAGCGTCGTCTACACGGTGCGCAGGCCGCTCGGCGTCGTCGGGATGATCACGCCCTGGAACTTCCCGGCCGCGATCCCAGCGTGGAAGGCCGCCCCCGCGCTCGCGTATGGCAACACCGTCGTGATGAAGCTGGCGCAGGACGCGCCGCTGACCGGGTTGCACCTGGCGGCGTGCCTCGAGGAGGCCGGCATCACGCCCGGCGTCTTCAACATCGTCATCGGCCGCGGCTCGGCCGTCGGGACGCCGCTCGTCCGCCATCCGCAGGTGCGCGCAGTCTCGTTCACCGGCTCGGTCCCGGTCGGCAGGCAGGTTCGCGACGAGGTGATACCGCTCGGCAAGCGCGTCCAGCTCGAGCTCGGCGGCCACAACCCGGTGGTCGTGATGGCCGACGCCGACCTCGGCCGGGCAGTGGAGCTCACCTTCGCGGGCGCCTACTGGTCGGCCGGCCAGAAGTGCACGGCGACACGCCGCATCTATGTCCAGGAGCCGGTCTACGACGAGTTCCGCACGCGGCTGCTCGAGCGGATCGAGAACGCAGCGGTGGGCGACCCCTTCGACCCGGAGACCGAGGTCGGCCCGCTCGTGAACCCGAAGCAGCTCGAGGACGTCCTCGCGGGCATCGAACGGGGGAAGGCAGAGGGCGGGACCGTGCTGGCCGGCGGCGAGCGCCTCGACGACGAGGCCTACCTCGTCGCGCCGACGCTCTTCGAGCGTGTCGCCGACGACGCGTTCCTCTCCTGCGAGGAGGTGTTCGGCCCGGTGACCTCCCTCTATCGCTTCTCGGAGCTGGACGACGCGCTCCGCCGGGCGAACGCGGTCGAGTTCGGGCTGTCGGCGGCGGTCTTCACGTCGAACCTCGCGTCGGCACGGACCTTCACGGAAGGAATCGAGGCCGGGATCATCCGCGTCAACGGCCAGACCGCCGGCGTCGACGTGCATGTGCCGTTCGGCGGGATCAAGGGCTCGGGCTTCGGCCCGCACGAGCAGGGCAGGGCGGCGATGGAGTTCTACAGCGAGGTGGTGACGGTCTACGAGGACGTCTGAGACGTGGCTGGTGACCGGGGCACTCGGCTGCCTCGGCGCCTGGACCGTCGTCACCCTCGCGCGGGAAGGCGCGCGGGTCGTCGCCCTCGACCTCGGGAGCGATCACCGCCGGCTGCGGCTGATCGCCGCACCCGACGAGCTCGAGGCGGTCACGTTCGTCCAGGGCGACATCACGGAGCGCAAGACCGTGACGCACGCGCTCGCCGAGCACGAGATCACGCACGTCGTGCATCTCGCCGCGCTCCAGGTCCCGTTCTGCAAGGCCGATCCCGTCCTCGGCTCGCAGGTGAACGTGACCGGCACGGTCAACGTCTTCGAGGCGGCCAAGCAGCACCGCCTGGCGAGCCCGGTCGCCTACGCGAGCTCGGCCGCGGTCTACGACGAGCACGGCGCGATCGCCCCGCGCACGCTCTACGGCATCTACAAGCTGGCGAACGAGGGCACGGCCCGGGTCTACTGGCAGGACGACCAGGTCGCCAGCATCGGCCTGCGTCCCTTCTCGGTCTACGGCCCGGGCCGCGACCAGGGCCTCACCGCCGGCCCGACCCTCGCGATCGACGCCGCCGTCCGCGGGCAGCCCTACCGGATCGGCTTCGGGGGCCGGACACAGCTCCACTACGCGGCCGACGTCGCGCGCGCCTTCGTCCAGGCAGCACGCTCCGAGCGGGAAGGCGCCCATACCTTCAACCTCGACGGTCCGGCGACGGCGATCGCCGACTTCGTCACGGCTGTCGAGGCCGAGATCCCCGGCGCGAAGATCGCCTTCGACGAGGTGCCCCTGCCCTTCCCCGACGAGCTGCCGGCGCCGCGGTTCGGGTCGCCGCTCACTCCGCTCGAAGAAGGGGTCCACGAGACCGCCGAGATCTTGCGCAGCGTCATATAGTCGGGCTACAGCGACCGAAAGGGGAGAGCGAATGGCCGAGATTCGCGGCTGCGACCTCGTCGTCGAGTACCTGCTGAAGGAGAAGGTGCCGTACCTGTTCGGCTACGCCGGCCACGGGGCGGTCGGCCTCCTCGACGGCGTCTACAACCACCAGGACGAGCTGAAGATCATCTTTCCGCGCATCGAGTCCGCGGCCGGGTACATGGCGGACGCGTACTTCCGTGCCTCCGGCCAGGTGATCCCGGTCTACACGTCCACCGGCCCCGGCCCGATGCT
>JBKPSO010000181.1:0-5207 GCA_046735055.1 Actinomycetota bacterium | reverse complement strand
TCTGGCCCGCAAGGAGCGCGGCCGCCTACGCGTCACCAGGGTCGACGTCGAGAAGCGGCCCGAGATCGCCAGCCGCCTCAACGTCGACACGGTGCCGACGCTGCTCCTGATCAAGGGCAACCGCGTCATCGGGCGGCTCGAGGGACGCGTCAGCGCGCCCCGGATCGAGCGGATGCTGGACGAGCACCTCGACCGAGCGCAGGCCGCGGCCTAGGACAGTTCGCCCGGATTTTCGAGGCGGCGGATCACCGCCAGCCCGAACTCTGCCGCGCGCGCGCCGTCGATCACGCGGTGGTCGAAGGTGACGGCGATCGTGCCCGTCTGCCGGACGACGACCTCGCCGGCGCGGACGACCGGGCGCGGGCCGATCCGGCCGATGCCCATGATCGCGACCTCCGGGTAGTTGACGATCGGGGTGTTGAAGACGCCGGCCAGCTTGCCTGCACTCGTCACGGTGAAGGTCGACCCGTGGAGCTCCTCGAGCGCGAGGGTCCCGGCGCGGGCACTATCGGCGAGCCTCGAAACGTCGGCGGCGAGCTCGTCGATCGGCCGCGAGTCGCAGGCGCGCACGACCGGGACGACGAGGCCCTGCTCGGTCTGCACGGCGACGCCGATGTCGTAGCGGTCGAGGTAGACGATCTCGTCGCCCTCGAGCCGCGCGTTCAGCTCCGGGTACTCCTGGAGGGCGAGGGCGCAGGCCTTCAGCAACGTCGGCACGAGCAGCTTCAGGTCGAGCTGCTCGAAGTCGCACTCCTCGACCCACGTCACCGGGGCCGCCTCGCGGTTTGCCCGCGCCATGTGCTCGGCGATCAGCCGCCGGACGCCGCGCAGCTTCTCCCGTCGCCCTTCCCGGACATTGTCAGGGGTCTGACCCCAGCCATGTCCCGAAGCAACAGCACGCACATCGGCCTCTGTGATCTGACCGTTCGTGCCCGTTCCGGACACCTCGTCCAGCGAAACGCCGAGCTCCTGTGCAATTCGCCGGACGAGCGGTGTCGCGCGGACGCGTCCCGACGGGACCTGTCGGGGGTCTGACCCCTTTGTGGCCTTTTCGGCCGGTGCGGGCGGCCCTTTCGGCCCGTCCGGAACTGCCCCGTCCTCGCCGATGACGACGAGCACCGTGCCGACCGGGACGACCTCGCCTTCGCCGACGAGGATGCGGGCGACCTTGCCCGCCGCGGGCGAGGGGATCTCGACCGTCGTCTTGTCGGTCTGGATCTCGACGAGCGGATCGTCCTCGGCGACGTCCTGGCCCTCGGCGACGAGCCAGCGGGCGATCTCGCCCTCGGTCAGGCCCTCGCCGAGGTCCGGGAGCTTGAACTCGTACGCCATCAGAACTCGTCGAGCAGGCGGCGACCGGCAGCGGCGACACGCTCGGCCGACGGCATGTACGCGTCCTCGATCTGCCAGTAGGGATAAGGCACGTCGAAGCCGGTCACCCGCAGCACCGGGCCGCGCAGGTCGAGGATCGCCTTCTCGGCGACGACCGCGGCAAGCTCGGCTCCGAATCCGGCGACCCGCGGCGCCTCCTGCACGATGACGACACGCCCGGTCTTCGCGACTGAGGCGAGGAGCGTCTCCTCGTCCAGCGGCTTCAGCGTGCGTACGTCCAGCACCTCGACCGACGCGTCGAGCAGGTCCGCCGCCGCCTCGGCGACGGGCACCATCGCGCCGTAGGCGACGAGGGTCAGGTCCGAGCCCTCGCGCGCCACTCGCATCGTCCCCAGCGGAACGACGTGCTCGCCCTCCGGCACCTCGCCGCGCGCCGTGCGGTAGACCAGCTTCGGTTCGAACACGACGACCGGATCGGGATCGCGGATCGCCGCGGCGAGCAGCCCCTTTGCGTCGGCGGGCGTCGACGGGATCGCGACCTTCACGCCCGGCGTGTGCACGTAGTAGGCCTCGGGCGAGTCGTCGTGCAGCTCGGGCGCCCTCACGCCGCCCCCGTAGGGCATCCGGACGACCAGCGGGAACTCCATCCCACCGCGCGTCCGCCAGCGGTAGCGACCGACATGGTTGATCAGCTGATCGAGGCACGGGTAGCTGAAGGCGTCGTACTGCATCTCGCAGACCGGCCGCCAGCCCGCCATGCAGAGCCCGACCGCGGCACCGAGGATCCCGGCCTCGGCGAGCGGCGTGTCGACGCACCGATCTGGCCCGAAGCGATCGCGCAGCCCGGCCGACGCCCGGAAGACACCCCCCGCGCGCCCGACGTCCTCGCCCATCACGAGCACCGAGTCGTCGCGCTCCATCTCGGTGTGCAGCGCGTCGTTGACCGCTTCGACCAGCGTGAGCTCAGCCAAGCCAGCCCTCCCGCAGGCCGGGCGGCGGCTCGACGTACGCGTATTCGAAGATCAGCTCGGGGTCGGCCGGCGGCTCGGCCTCGGCTGCCGCGATCCCCTCGCGCATTGCCTCCGCCGCCTCGGTCTTCACGTGCTCGACCGTCTCGTCGTCGAGCACGCCGAGCCGGCGCAGGTAACCCTCGTACCGCCCGACGCACTCGCGCGCACGCTCCTCCTCGACCCGCTCGGCGTCGATGTACGCGGTCGGGTCGTCGGCCGTCGCGTGCGGCGCGGAGCGGTAGGTGACCGCCTCGATGAACGTTGGACCTTCCCCCCCGCGAGCGCGCGTCACCGCCTCCCGCGTCGCCTCGTAGACCGCCAGCACGTCGGCGCCGTCGACGCGCATCCCGGGAATGCCGTAACCGATCGCCTTGTCGGCGAGCGTCGGCGCCGCGGTCTGCGCCGAGAGCGGCGTCGAGATCGCCCACTGGTTGTTGTTGCAGAAGAGGACGAGCGGCGCGCGCATCACGCCCGCGAAGTTCGCCCCCTCGTGGAAAACACCCTCCGAGGTCGCGCCGTCGCCGAAGTACACGATCGCCACCGTCCGCTCGCCGCGGAGCTTCTTCCCCCACGCGAGCCCGGCCGCGTGCGGGACGTGGGTCGCGACCGGAACGCAGATCGAGGCGAGGTTGTAGTCGAGCGGGTTCCACCAGCCGGCCGGGTGGCCGCGCCACCACGAGAGCACCGTCGCCGGCGGCATCCCGCGCAGGAGCCCGATCGCCGACTCGCGGTAGCTGGGGAAGACCCAGTCGTCGCGCTCCAGCGCGTAGTGCGAGCCGACCTGCATCGCCTCGTGGTTCCAGAAGATCGCGTAGGTGCCGATGCGCCCCTGGCGGTGGTAGACGAGCGAGCGCTCGTCGTAGGTCCGCAGCAGGACGAGCTGCCGGTAGAGCTCGAGAAAGTCGCTCTCGTCGAGGCCCTCGACCTCGCCGTCGGGCACGCGCTCGCCGTCGCCGATCACTCGGCGGAGGCCTGCGTCGGCCGGAGCGACCTGTGCCATACCGGGGGCGATCCTAGCGAGAGCTCTTCAGCGAACGAGCGAGACGGACGGTGTGATCACCCTGAAGATCGCCGGAGCGCCGCCGACGATCCGGTAGATCGTTATCCGCCCCGCGGAGGTGTCTCCATTGCGATCGAAACTGAAGCTGCCGAGGATCCCGTTCGAGACACGGGTTCGGAAGAGCTCGCGGACGACCGATGCGCGTGTTCCGTCCGAGCGTGCGATCGCGTCGAGCAGCACCTCGGTCGCCTGTGCGGCGGCAACGCTCCCGGCCACGACCGGGCCGCCGACGATGCTCTTCCTGAGCTCCGAGACGAAGCTGCGCCCACGCGACGGCAGACGCTCCGGCGGTAGCCCGGCGACGCTTGCCGTCATTCCCTCCGCGGCCGCTCCCACGGCTTCGACGAGACCGAACGGCGTGAATCCGTCGGGGACTACGAAGCCCTTCCTCCTGGAGCGGGAGGTCGGCGGCGATCAGGTACTGCGGGGGCGCTCCGGTCTCGAAGGAGACCGGAGAGCACGACGAGGGTGGGAGGGGCGTGACGGTATGCGGCACCGACCTCGCCCTGTCGGTAGACGAATCCCGACCGCCCTCGCCGGAGCCCGCCGTAACCCAAATCCCGTCTCCGACCGCAGCGACATCCCTGAGCGCGCCGGCAAGCGGGATGAGCCGGACCGCGTCGCTCATCGCGTCGATTCGGGCAAGCGTGCCGTCGGCGTTCGCGACCCAGGCGGCGGCGTCACCGAAGGCAAGCCGCATCGGAGGGCGTTCGACGCCGACCGGGATGGTCGCAGCGACGAGCCGCTGCGCCGGGTCGATTTTCGTCACCGTCCCGGTGTTCGCGTTCAGCCGTCGATGCGGTCGACCACGTCGATGGTGCGCGGATCGACGCGGGTGAGAATGCTCGAACCGTCCGCCGTCCAGACGGATCCCAGCCCGACGGCGACCGCGCCGGCATCGATTGCCTCTCTGCTTCGGTCGTAGGTGCTCGCATTGCTGCGCGCCACTCTGACGCTCCGGACGGCCGTGCCGTACGCCGGATCGATCTTCGGCGACCATCAGCTGGCCGTGGGGCCGCTCCCAGAGCGGGTCGGCCTCTACGAGCCGTTCGAGCTCCCCGATCACCCCTTCGGCCCGCCCCCGGGCAAGTCGAAAACCGCTTGATGGGCCGAGCGTCCCGGCCGAAAGCCGAAGAAGCAGTCGCGAAAACGGGTCGAACACCGGGGGTAAACACCTGCAGCAAGGCCTGCTGGATCAGACGATCCAGCGCCGTCGGCACCCCCAACAACCGCTCGCCGCCCGAGGGTTTGGGGATCGTCAGCCTCCTGACAGGCTGCGGCCGGTAAGTGCCCGCATCGAGCCGCGACCGGACGGAGGACCAGCGCTCCTTGAGCCATGTCCCCAGCTCCTCGGTCGTCATCCCGTCGACGCCTGGGGCACCGGCGTTCTGCTCGACACGTCTCAGCGCCCGTACGAGGTTGTCGCCAGAGAGAAACACCTCCCACAGACTCGCCTGCGCGGGGTGAGGCGCGGTCTCGTCCGCCGCCGAGGAATCGCTCCGCTCTCGCCGGGCATCAGCGGGCTTCACCCTCCGACCCTCCCATCGAGGCCCCAACAGGGGTTGGCCGCAATCACCGCGATCCCCACGAGCACGGGCGTCCTCCGCCTCGGCTCTGCGTTCGGCCCTTCCCGGCGACCCAGACCGTCACGCCTCCTACGCGGTTCGCGTCCCTCGGGTCGCGGGTTCGCCTCCGGCTTCCTTCCCACCCCACCTCACGGTGACGCAGTTGCCCTCGGCTCATGCTTAGGGTCATCTCCTCCACAGGCGACTCACACCCCCAGGCTGCTGCCCATGCCGGGCGTA
>JBKPSO010000180.1:0-22556 GCA_046735055.1 Actinomycetota bacterium | reverse complement strand
AGGTCGGCGTCGAGCACGACCAGCCGTGGCTCGCGCTCGGCCTGCTCGACGATCGCGCGCTCGTAGGCGCCGCCCTTGACCAGGGTCTGGCGCTCCTTCGGGGCAGCGCGGTGCTCCGGCCGCTCCGCCTCGACGAGCTCGATCGGCGCCGCGCCGAGGCGTTCGAGCCGATCGTTCAGGCGGGCCTCGATCTCCTCGACGCCCCGCTCGTACTCGTCGGGGCTCGGAGCGCCCGAGTGGTACCCGTAGAGCGCGGTTTCGGTGCGCGGGAGCCGGTCCTCCGGCTCCATGAAGGAGACGCCGCCGCCCTTGTGGGTGTGGGCGATCACGATCTTCGGCCGCTGCTCGCCCCCGAGCGCCGCGAGGGTTTGAGCGAAGGCCCGCAGGTCGTGGCCGTCGCAGTGGGCGACGGCCCATCCGAACGCGCCGAACTTCTCCTCCAGATCGCCGAGGTTGCTGACCCGGTCGACCCACGTGTCCGACTGGACGAGGTTGCGGTCGACGATCACCGTGATCTCGTGCAGCTCGAGGTTCGCGGTCGGCTGCAGTGACTCCCAGAACTGGCCCTCCTGCAGCTCGCCGTCGCCCGTGACCACGTAGACGCGACCCGTGCGGCCGAGCGCACGGTCGGCGAGGACGAAGCCGCGGGCCTTCGAGATTCCCATCCCGAGCGAGCCCGTGCTGGTCACGACCTCGGGCGTCGCCGCCACGTCCGGATGGCCGGGGAGCCCGTCGAGCCGGCGCAGCATGTGGATCAGCTCGAAGTCGAGCCGTCCGAGCGCGGTCAGCACCGCATACAGGCCGGGCGCGTCGTGGCCCTTCGAGGAGAAGTACCGATCGCCCTCCTCGAGCATCTCGAGGTGGAGCCAGGAGATGACGTCCAGGCAGCTGAACGTCGTCCCGGGGTGACCCGAGCCGGCGCGCTCGATCATGTAGAGCGCGTTCAGCCGACAGGCATCCGCGAACGCGGCCACGCGCTCGTACGGATCGGCGTCGAGCACGCGCAGGCGGTCGAACTCGGCCGCGGGGACGTAGCGCAGCATCGAGCGCCGAGCCTAGCGGCTATCCTCGCGCCCGTGGCGCACCTGCTCACCCTGACCGACGTCCAGGAACGGGCCCTCCGCGAGCTCCGCGAGAACGGGATCGCGATCGTCCCGTTCGCCGAGCTGATCGGCGACGGCGGGCTCTGGGAGGCGCTGCAGGCGGACATCGACGCGTTCGTCGCCGCCGCGGAGTCCGAGCTCGAACACGGCGGCGCGAAGCGGAAGAAGGACTTCCTGATCCGGCGGTACCCGCGCGGGAAGAAGAAGCTCCCGACGGAGCCTGCGATCCTGCCCTCGGACGGGCCCTGGCTGCGTTATGCCGCCGGTGACGCGCTGCTCGGCATCGTCAACGCCTATCGCGGCGGGCAGGTCAAGCTCGTCGACTTCGACCTCTGGTACACGGTCCCGGTCGGCGACGAGGCCGAGCGTGTCGACTCACAGGAATGGCATCGCGACCCGGAGGACCAGCACGTGGTCAAGGTCTTCCTCTACTTCTCGGACGTCGACGAGGACGCCGGGCCGTTCGAGTACGTCCCGCAGAGCGCGGAGGGCTTCAAGTACGGGCACCTCTGGCCGTGGGGCGAGAGCGAGCGCTACCCGCCGACCGAGGAGCTCGAGGCGGCGATCCCCAGGTCCGAGAGGATCCTCGCCACCGGCTCCGCCGGCACCGTCGTCATCTGCGACACGAGCGGCTTCCACCGCGGCGGTTACGCGCGCGCGAAGCCGCGCATCCTCTCCACCCACACCTACGTGAACAAGAAGATCACGCCCAAGCGCCCGGAGCGGCGGAAGTTCACGGTCGACTGGCGGGAGGGCGAGCTCTCCGAGGCCTCGCGCTTCGCGCTCAGCTGACTAGTCGACGGGCTTCTTCCAGTCCCTCTTGGACTTCTTCGCCATCGTCCGGTACAGCTCGCCAGCGCGCGCCTCGATGTAGTCGACGTCGTCCGCCGAGAGCTCGCCCTGAGCGCGCTCGAGAGGCGCCGTCGAGACCTCGGTCTGGACGTCCGAGAAGCTCGTGTTCGCCTTGATCGGCCGACCGTTGAACGTCGGCCTGGTGAGCTCGGGCCGGAACTCGATCCCGATCCACCTGGCGATCCGCCGCATCGTCTCCTCGGTCTCCGTGAGTAGCTTCTCGAAGGTGACCAACCTGACCTCGCGCCGCTGCTTGCTCTGCTTGCGCTGCCACTTCAGGGTTCCGCCGGCGACGCTGCACCAGTGGTCGAGCGCCGCCTCGCGCTCCGCCCAGCGGGCCTCCCAGCGGCGCGCGGACGCGTACCAGCTCCACGGGTCACGCACGATCGAGACGACCCGGCCGTCCGGGTAGAGGTTTCGGACCGCTGTGCGCCGACTGAGGCTGCGGGCCACGCCTGGCTCGAACCCGACCACCCAGCGCTTCTCGCCGGTCATCAGGTTGTCGTAGTCCAGCCAGGCGTTGAAGTATGAGGTGAAGTAGCAGTCGAACAGGTTCCGAAGGCTCGGCTCGCGACCACCTGCGCACGCGTCGAAGATCGCACGCTGCAACTCGGGCTGGAGGTCGAAAGAGAATGTCTCCTCGTCGCGGAGGATGTCGTGCTTGCGCTGGCGATGACCCGCCTCGTACCGCAGAGCGAGCTTCGGGTCGTAGAACTTCTTCCAGGCCTCCTCGAGGTTCGTCGGCGGGCGCTTCGCCACCTCGTCGAGACCGCGCAGCTGGAAGGGAACGACGTTGCACTCCGGGTGCCCGTCCAGGAGCCGGAGGAGGAGCGAGCCGCCCGAGCGCTGCGCCTGGGAGATCAGGAACAGCGGCTGGTCGACCCGAACAATGTGATCCGGCAGCGTGACCGTCATGGGTGGACGAGCGCGGCCGCGAGCGCGCGTTCGTGGAGGTCTCCGAGCATGCGCTCGATCTCCGCCCGCTCCTCCGCCGGAAGCTGGTCGCGGCGAGAGAGCGGACCCTCGATCACTCCCGCCCGCTCGACCGGGAAGCTCGAGTTCGCCTTCGTCGGCAGCGAGTTGAGAGTCGGCGCGAGCAGCTCGTCCGTGAACTCGATCTCGAGGAAATCTGCGAGCGCGCGCATAGCGCGCTCGGTGTCGACGACGAGGGCCTCGAACGGGACGATCGCGACCGCGGCAGGGCTCTCCTCCTTCAGGGCGAGCGCCGCCTCGACCGAGTCCCGCCAGAGCGCCGTCGCCACGCCACGGTCCTGATAGCGCTTGTTGCGGCGGGCCGCGGAGACGACCCAGCTCGCGGGATCGCGGACGACAGAGATCAGCCGGCCGTCCGGGTACAGCTCGCGGAAGCACCGGAGCCGCTCCGGCTGGACAATCGCGGACGGCTCGAAGCCGGTCACCCAGCGCGGGCGGGTGGGTCCTCGATAGTCGAGCCACGCGTTGAAGTACGAGGTCAGGTAGGCGTCGAGCACGCCGCGGTCAGTCTCCGGGTGCCGCCTGGCGAGGTAGTGGTCGAACAGACGGCGCTGGAGGAGCGGGGGCAGCAGGAAGCGATACCGCGTCCTGTCCTCGCTCAGCTGTCCCTTGCCGGTCCGCAGGCCGCCCACGAACCAGGTCTCGAGCATCGGGTGGTCGAGGGTCTTCCACGACTTTGCCGGATCGCGGGGCAGCGGGAGCGCCGAGGGGAGCAGCGTCGCCAGCTCGTGGGGAACCGCGTAGCACTCGGGATGGCCGTCGAACAGGCGCATGAGCAACGTGCCGCCGGACCGCGGTGCCTGCGTGATCAGGACGAGCGGCTGCGTCACCGGGACGAGCCGGTACGCGAGCGTCGAGAGCAGGGTCGCGTACTCGCGCTCCGCCTGGTCCTCGTCCCAGCCGCCGGCAATCGCCGGCGCAGCCGGCTGTCGCGGCGCGAGCACGTGCTCCGCCCGCTTCATCGCCCGCTCCAGCCCTCGCGCGGTGACCCGGATCGCCTGTCCGGGCTTGCCGCCCGTCCGCTGGGCGAGGCGGAGCAGCGCGTTCACGCTCCCGCGGCGGGCCTTGCGGATCGCGCGCCGGCGCTGTCGCGCGCGTACGTCGGACGCATGCACACGGCTCATCGCACCCGCTCCGGCGCCGGCAAAGCCGGCACCTCCGCTCTCTGTGAGCCTCCGTCGAGCCTACGGCTCATCGCACCCGCTCCGGCGCCGGCAAAGCCGGCACCTCCGCTCTCTGTGAGCCTCCGTCGAGCCTACGGCTCATAAACCGGCTGGGGGATCGGCGGCAGCTCGGCCTCGCCGTTCGCCAGCAGACGCTCGGCGACCTCGAAGTCGCGCGGGTAGTCGATCGAGAACCCCTCCGCACCGTCGGTGAAAAAGGGCGCCACGCGCCGCCCTGAGATCGTCGGCACCGGTTCGGCGAGGACGCGCGACCACGCGAGCTCCAGGCTCGAGTTCTGGGCGTAGACCGTCGGCAGCGCCTGGTACTGCCGCGAGTGCAGCGGCGTCTCGCCCTCGGGCTGCGGCAGCAGAGGCTCGATCAGGTCGCCTTCGAGCGTCCACATCTTCCCCGGGTGCTGACGGGCGGGCTCGACCGCCCGGATCGAGTCGGCGCGGTCGCCCAGCTCGACGAGACGGTCGTACGCGCGCCTGATCGTGTCGCCGGTGCGGAACGGGCTCGTCGGGCGGAGGATCGCGAAGATCTCCTCGTCACGGTCGCGCATCACGTGCAGCACCCACTCGATGTCGAAGGACGTCGCCGTGCTCATCTCTGCCGGCCGCAGGCCGGGCACCTCGGCGCCGTAGCGCCGCGCGATCTCGGCGATCTCCTCCGAGTCGGTCGAGACGACGACTGCGCCGAAGATCCTCGCATCCTGCGCGCCGGCGATGGCGTAGGCGATCAGGGGGTGCCCGCCGAGCGGAAGGACGTTCTTGCCCGGTACGCGCTCCGAGCCGAAGCGCGCGGGGACGAGCGCAACCGCGGTGGGCACTAGATCGCGGCCGGGTCGTGAGTCACGTAGACCGTCTTCCAGTCCGAGTAGACGTCGAGCGCCTCGGTGCCCGGCTCGCGCCAGCCCGTCCCGGAGTCGCGCTGGCCGCCGAAGGGGACATGCGGCTCGAAGCCGTACGTCGGCCCGTTGACCTGGACGCCGCCCGCGACGATCCTTCGGACGAACTCCTGGGCGCGGTGGACGCTGTCCGTCCAGATCGCCGCGGTCAGGCCGTACGGGCTCGCGTTCGCGACCGCCAGGGCCTCGTCGAAGTTCCGCACGCGATGGAGCGTCGTGATCGGGCCGAAGAGCTCGGAGCATGAGATCTCGGAGTCGGGCGCGGCGCCCTCGACGATCGTCGGCGCCATGTAGAAGCCGGGCCGCGGCAGGCGCTCGCCGCCCGTCAGCACCGTCGCACCGGCCGCCTTCGCGCGCTCGACCGCGGCGAGCATGCCTTCGAGCTGTTGCTCGTTGATCACAGGGCCGAAGTCGTGCGCGTCGCCGGAGCCGACCTTCTGGGCGTTCGCGCGCTCGACGAGGAGGTCCCGGAACCGGTCGTAGACTGCCTCGAAGACGACGAGGCGGGAGCCGGCGGCGCAGCGCTGGCCGGCGTTCGAGAACGCGGAGAGGACCGCCGCCTCAGCGGCCCGCTCGACGCTCGCGTCGTCGCAGACGACGAGCGGGTTCTTCCCGCCGAGCTCGAGACAGATCTTCGCGAGCCGCTCGCCGGCGACGCGGGCGATCATCCGGCCGACTGCGGTCGAGCCCGTGAAGGAGAGCACGGCGACACGCGGGTCCTCGACGAGCGGCCGGCCGGCCTCCTCGCCGTAGCCCTGGACGACGTTCAGCACGCCCGGGGGCAGGCCGGCCTCGGCGGCGAGCCGCGCGAAGACGAGCGCGGTCTCCGGCGTGTCCTCGGAGGCCTTCAGCACGGCGCCGTTGCCGCAGAGGAGCGCCGGGAAAGCTTTCCAGGCCACGTTCGCGATCGGGGTGTTCGCCGCAATGATCAGGCCGGCGACTCCGAGCGGCTGGCGCAGGGTCATCGCCTGGCGGTTCGGCGTCGCGCTGGGCATCGTCTTCCCGTAGAAGCGCCGCCCCTCGCCGGCGATGAAGTAGCCGAGCTCGATCGCGCCGCCCGTCTCGCCGAGCGCGTCCTTCGGCGACTTGCCGGTCTCCGCCGAGACGATGGTCGCGACCTGCTCGCGGTCGCGCTCGAGCAGCTGCGCGATCCCGCGCAGGATCCGCCCGCGCTCCTCGACCGTCCGGTCGGCCCAGGCCGGCTGGGCCTCGGCGGCCGCGGAGATCGCGGCGTCGGTGTCGGAGGCGCCGGACCGCGCGACGAGGCTCAGCACCTCCCCGGTTGCCGGTGCCAGCTTCTCGAAGGTCGCTCCGCTCGCCGCGGGGCGTTCCTCCCCGGCGATCACGTTGCCGACCGTCCTGACGTCGATCGCGACGGTCATCCGTGGCAATCCTAGCCTCGGGCCTCCGGAAGCAGCCGCCGTCGGCCGACCAGGTGGCGCGATTCGCCGGGCCGGATCGGAACCGGCCCAGTCGTCGGATCGGGCTTCCTGCCGCCGGAACCGACCCAGACCTGTCGCGGCCAGTAGAAGCGTGCGATTGCGGCTCGGAGCTCCGGCGATTCGCGATCGACGCTGTAGACCTCAGGGACGCCGAGCTCGTGCAGACGCGCGACGCATGCTTCGACCTCGTTCTCGTCGAGCGCTTCGAAGAAGCCGACGCTGAGCGCGACGTCGGCAGGCCGGAGCTCCGAGCGACCGAGCTCGAGCACGTCCGCGCCGGGCTCGAGGAGCGGTTCGGCTTCTGTCCTGAGGGGTTCCCGCACGGGCAGCTGACGGAGACCGAGGCGTTCGAGGGCATGCCGGCGGCGCCAGCGCAAGTCGCGGCGGATGCGTTCCTGCTGCCTGGCATAGGAAGTCCTCACCGACCGGCGCCAGAGTTCGGCCCCGAGCGCGGGCGAGCCCGTCGAGCCGGCGAGGAACAGCGGGTGCGTCACCCACCAGGGCACGTACGCGGCGAGCGGCGCGCCGTCCGGAAACGCCGCCCGGCGCTGGCGCGCATTCGACATCGCGACGCCGGCGCGAAAGCGCCGGTACCAGAGGCGCCGGCGCACCTGCCGGAACTCGCCCTCGAGCGCGAGCCGGACGAGCTGGAGCCGATCGGAGAGCACGGTGAGCGGGAAGGGGCCCGAACGCTCGAGCGCGGAGCGCCGCAGGAGGCCGTAGATCAGCTCCCCGGCGCCCCGCAGCTCGCCGGCAACACGGCGCACCCGCTCGCGTGGATCGCCGATGCCGGCGGTGTCGAAGTGCCGCTCACGCGTCGGATACTCGGAGCCCTCGTCGTCGATCCGCGTGGTCAGCGGATAGGCGAGCACCGCCTCCTCGTGCTCGTCGAGCTCGGCGGCGACGAGCTCCAGCCAGCGTGGATGCCAGACGTCGTGGTCGCTCGCCCACGCGAAGTACGCTGCCCCCGGGTGGCGCTCGCCCGCCAGCTCGAACGCCCGGCGCCAGTTGCGAACGAGGCCGAGCTGCCGATCGTTGCGGGCGTAGGACACGCGCGGATCCAGCTCGACGTACCGTCGGGCGACCTCCCCGGTCGCGTCGCCCGAGCCGTCGTCGACGACGACGATCGCGAGGTCGTCGCGCGTCTGGGAGAGCAGCGACTCGAGCGATTCCGCGAGGTGTGCCTCGCCGTTGTAGGCGGCAAGGCCGAACACGGTGCTCGGAGCTGCGGGGTCCACAGGGCTTGAACTATCATCGCCCCGCCGTATGAGGGCGAGCGACACACAACGAGCGCCGGCCGCGGGCCGGGCCGAACACGATGCCTATCCCGATCTGCAGGCCTTCTGCCTCTTCATCGGATATCCGAAGAGCGGCCACAGCCTCGTCGGAGCCCTGCTCGACGCCCACCCGGAGATGGTGATCGCGCGCGCGACGAACCCGCTTGCGCTCGTCGCGGTGGACGGGATGCCGCGCGACGAGGCGTTTGCCCTGCTGCTCGAGAACTCACGGGCAGAGGCCCTTCGCGGGCGCAAGCAGAAGAAGTACCGCTACACCGTCGAGGGTCAGTGGCAAGGACGCGTGCGGACGCTACGGGTGCTCGGCGACAAGTTCAGCGATCGAACGACGAAGCGCATCGCGAAGACGCCGGACGCGCTCGCCGTCTTCCGGCGCGAGGTCGGCGTGCCGCTCCGCCTGATCCACGTCGTCCGGAACCCGTTCGACATGGTCGCGCGGATCGCGAAGCAGAAGATGCAGGAGGACAGCGACGAGGAGCGGCGCGCCCGCGCGACCGCGTACGTCGGCCGGCTCGCCGAGATCAACGGCGGAGTGATCGCCGCCGGCGAGCAGCCGGTGCTGACCGTCCGCCAGGAGTCCGTGATCGAGAGCTCCGAGCGCGAGCTGAGGCGGATGTGCGAGTTTCTCGGCGTCGAGGCCGAGGCCGACTACCTCGAAGCCTGCGCCGCGATCGTCTTCCCCTCACCGCAGCGGACGCGTGACCTGCTGGACTGGAGCGGCGCCCAGATCGAGGCCGTCGACCAGGTGATCGACCGGCACTCGTTCTTCGACGGGTACGCGTTCGCCGAGTAGCAACGGGAGCACGCGCCGCGAGGAGATGCTGATCCCGCGCGTCTTCCACCAGATCTGGGTCGGTCCCGATCCATTCCCGGACGAGTACGCCGGCTACCGGCAGACCTGGCTCGCCCATCATCCCGGCTGGGAACTGCGGCTCTGGACCGAGGACACGCTGCCCGACGGCCTGACGCGCACGGAGGTGTACGACCGCCTGCGCTCCCCGGCGGAGCGCGCGAACATCCTGCGCCTCGAGCTGCTCTCGCGCGAGGGCGGCGTGTACGTCGACACCGACTTCGAGTGCCGGCGCTCGATCGAGCCGCTGATCGAGGAGGCCGAGCTCTTCATCACGCTCGCCAAGCCCGGGCGGGTGAACAACGCGTTGATGGGCTCACGGCCCGGTCACCCGGCAATCGCCGAGGCGCTGCAGCGGGTCCAGCCGGTCGAGTTCTTCGGGCACGACAAGGCTGGGACCGGGACGCGGTTCCTCGACACCCTCCTGCTCGACCGGCCGGGAGTGACCCTGCTCGATCCCGAGCTCTTCTATCCCGAGACCGAGGAGGGCCGACGGAACGCCTACGCGATCCACCACAAGGCGCGCAGCTGGAAGGACGCCGAGCTCCTGCGGATCGACCTCGAGCGGGCCGAGCGGGAGATCGAGACGCAGAAGGAGCTCGCCGCGACGCGAAAGCTCCGCTACCAGCGCGCCGAGGCCGAGCTCGACCGCCTCAGGCGAAGCTTCCCTCGCCGGGTCGGCCGGCTGGTGCGACGAGCCCTCAGCAGGAGACCCCGACGTGCTGAATGATCTCCTTGTGACACCTGACGAGGTCGAGCTCGACCGGTTGCGACGCAGCGACGAGTGACGATCCCGCGCGTCTTCCACCAGATCTGGGTCGGCCCGGATTCCTTCCCCGAGGAATACGAGGCGCTTCAGGAGACGTGGCGTCGGCACAACCCCGACTGGGAGCTCCACTTCTGGCGCGACGACAACCTGCCCGAGGGGCTGCGCCGCCCGGAGGTCTACGACACCTCGCGCGCGCCGTGGGAGCGAGCGGACATCCTCAGGCTCGAGGTGGTGTGCCGGTTCGGCGGCGTCCACGTCGACGCCGACTTCGAGTGCCTCCGCCCGATCGGCCCCCTGCTCGCGGACTCGATCGACTTCTTCATCGGCTACCGCAAGCCCGGGCACGTGAACGGGGCGCTGTTCGGCGCCGTCGCCGGCCACCCGCTGCTCGAGGAAGGGCTCGCGACGATCGCGCCGCGTCCGGATGGAACCTACGACAAGGACGCTACCGGCCCGAAGTTTCTCGAGGAGCTACTGAGCAACCGCGAGGGCGTCACGTACTTCGAGCCCGCCGTCTTCTACCCGCGGACGCCCGATGAGCTCGAGGAGGCCTACGCGACGCATCACCGGGCGCGAGGCTGGAAGGACGAGGAGGGCCTGCGACGCTCGCTCGCGAAGGCGGAGAAGCGGTTGCTCCAAGCCCAGCGCGAGGCGCGCGAGTGGAGGCTGCGCTACGAGGCACTGGAGGCGGAGGTCTCGAAGCTGAGGGGTGACTAGGCGACTCGAGTCGCAGCCCCGCCGGTTGATCATGCTGCGGACCGCGTGAATGTCCAGTAGACGTCAGGGCGCTTCTCCGGGTTCGGATAGCGATGGCTTGCTTCGCGCTCGTGGCGGACTCCGTGGTCGAAGCCCGCGTTCGCTAGCAGCGCCTTTACAGAGCGGTTCCGCTCACTTTCTTGAGGATCCAACTCGATGATGATCGACCGCCACTCCGGGCGAACGAGCGTTCGCTCAGCGCCGCGAAGCACCTCGAGTTCGTACCCATCGACATCGATCTTGGCGTGCGTCGGCACGGGCGTGCCGAAGCGCTCAACGAGGTCGTCGAGGCGGAGGCCGAGGATCGTCTCCGTCAGCGGCCTTTTCGAGCCGACCTCGCGACTGATGCGATGCCTGGATGCGCCTGCTGCCAGCGACCTCAAGGTGAAGGACAACAGGCCCGTATCGGACCAGAGTGCGAGCGGAAGGGAAACGATGCTCTCTGCGCACCCGTTCAACAGGACGTTTCGTGATAAGTCGCGGAATGACGAGGCCGAGGGCTCGAACGCGAAGATGCGCGCGCCGTTGCCGGTCACCTTGGCTGCGATCAGCGAGTAGGGGCCAACATTCGCACCGATGTCATAGAAGACATCCCCCGACTTGATCGACCGCTCGATCCAATCGACCGTGAACGGCTCCTTCTCGACGGAACCGAGCCGCGTCAGGATCGCGGGAGAGCTGATGAGAATCTCAATGCGATGCCGAGGGTAGTCCAGTTCACGCACCGGCGTGACCTGATCGACCAGCGTGCCGACAGCCTTGAGCTGCGTCTTGTCGAGGAGCTTGGCGAGGACGCTCGCGCTCTCCTCATCCGTCCGGCTGAGGCGCTTCGCGAACTCCTCGGCGACGGCGTCGTCGCTGACGGCGCCGAGCCGCGGTCGCCTCGTTTGCGCAAGGGCGGCAGAAAGCCGCCGGGCAAGCGAAGGCACCCCGGCTGCGCTGGCGTTGCGACTCGCCGCCTCGATGAGCCGCAAGATGGACGCGCGAGCGAGGCCGATCGAGCCTACGAGAGCTGTCCACATACGCCACGCCGGCCGAATGTTGGGCCCGGACCGCCGAATGAGCCCGCCGGGTCTGAGACGTCGGCCCCGATCACCGCGGCCGAGACCAGTCCGGCAAGAAGCGGCACGGTAGCCAAACTGCGGTTATTCGTGACCGCCCAAAGCCCCGACGAGAACAGTGACAATGCTCCCGGTCGCCCAGCCAAACCTCCGAGCACTGCTCACGCCGACAGGGTACCGCCCCGTGCGCTCGCCCCACCGCTCGAGCAGGTGGAAGCGCCGCGACGAGCGCGCCGTCCTCGACGAGCACGGCGGCAGCGTCGTGGAAGTAGCACGAGACTCCGAGCACACGGGCCACGGCTACCCCTCGAAGGCGCGCCAGTTGGTGGACTCGGGCTGCCGTAGTGCGAGCCGGTCGCCGCGCAGCCGCACCAGCACACCCGCGGGACGGATCACGGCGAAGAAGATCGCCCGCAGCACGAGGTCCACGCGGGCCAGTCTAGCCCCGGCGCAGCGCGCGGGCCCTGAGTGTTCCGAGGACGTAGCGGATGCGCTCCCGGGGTACGCGGCGGACGAAGAAGCGCCGCGTCCGCAGGGCGACGGCGCGCGCGCCCGCCGAGCTCCGCAGCGCCTGCGCCTCGGCCTCGGCGAGCCTGGACCGCTGCTCGGACTTCGCGAGGTCGTCCTGCACGATCGCCAGGCGCTGCTCGGCACGCACGGCGTCGAGCAGCAGATCGGCCGGCTCCTTCCAGCTCCGCCCGGCGTGGTGCACGGCGTAGGCGCCCTCGGTCTCGGCCGGGGTGCGCGGGTAGAAGAGCTCCTCCGCGAAGATCGTCACGCCGGGGTGCCCGGAGACCAGACGGTTGAAGAAGAGCGGCCCCGTGCCCTCCTTGTCGACCGGCCCGAACGTCGTCCGCGGCCGTAGCTCGCGAATGCCGCGCTCGAGCAGCGGATGGCCGGCGACCGAGCCGATCAGCGCGTTGTTCACCCGGCCGGGATCGATGTAGGCGCAGAAGAACGTCACGCCCTCGAGCAGCGGCTCGAGCGAGCGCCGACATTCGAAGTCTGCGTCGAGGTAGACACCGCCGTGGCGATGGAGCAGCTCGAGCCGGAGCATGTCCGAGCGCTCGGCCGGACGCCGCAGGAGCTCGTAGATCTCTTTCCGCTCCAGGTCGCCGGGGAGGTCGTCTTCGGTCCAGAGGCGAAGCTCCCAGCCCGGGTGCCGCCGCGTCCACGTCTTCTGGTACGAGGCGTAGTCGCGCGGCAGCCGATCCGGCCCGAGCCAGATCTGGTGGAAGACGCGCGGGATCTCCCGCTCCGGCGCCGGCAAAGCCGGCACCTCCGCTCCTTGGTCGCCTCCGTCGAGCCTACGGCTCATGTCACGCGGTGAAGCCGCCGTCGACCCGGAGCTCGTGGCCGGTGACGTAGGCCGAGGCGTCGGAGACGAGGAAGAGCAGCGGCGCGACCAGGTCCTCGGTCTCGGCCATGCGCCCGAGCGGGACGCGCTCGGAGTACTTCCGGACGAACTCCAGGTCCTGGCTCCCGTGCACGCCGCCGGGGGAGAGCGCGTTCACGCGCACGCCGTAGGGGCCCCAGTGGCGCGCGAAGTAGCGCGTCAGGTTCACGACCGCGGCCTTGGAGGCGCCGTAGGCGGACGGCTTGACGAACGGCGGCTCGATGTGGTCATAGAGGGCCGGAATCGGGGCGACCGACGCGTACAGCGAGCCGATGTTGACGATCGACCCCTTGCCGGTCCGGCACATCGCCTCGCCGAACACCTGCGTCGCGTTGAAGACGCCCGCGACGTTCACCTCCAGCGTCCTCATGAACGACGCGTCGGCGGCCGCACCGGGCGGCGCGTCGATGCCGGCGTTGTTGACGAGGATCGAGGGCGCCCCGATCTCGTCGAGCACACGCTCGAGCGAGCCGCGGTCGGTGACGTCCGCCTCGAGCACGCCCTCCGCGGGACGCAGGTCGATGCCGACGACGGTCGCGCCCGCGCCGGCGAGCGCAGCGCTCCAGACGGGGCCGAGGTTTCCGAGCGCTCCTGTGACGACCGCGACGCGACCCGAGAGGTCAGTGCTCATCGTCGCCGCGCAGCGGCGCGCCGGCAGGTTCCAGCGCTGCTGTGGGCAGGAGCTCCTCGAGGTGCTCGAAGGTGACCGCGGCGTCCTCGCTGAGCGGGTGCCGCAGCGTCCGGCCGACCACGTTGTCCAGCTCGTAGGGCGGCAGGCCGTCACCGGGCGACTTCAGCGCGAGGTCCTCGCGCCGGAGCACGTGGCCCGCGGGCAGCGTCGACGCGGCGACGATCTTCTTGCCCATCTTCGTGATCGGGTCGGCCTCGCTCGGGTGCGGCGTCTTCGTCCCGTCCCCGAGCGCGACGCGCGTGCGCTTCAGGTCGCGGACGAGCTTCCGCAGCCCGACCGGCTCGAGCGAGAAGCGGTGGTCGGTGCCCTTCAGCGCGCGGTTGAGCGTGAAGTGCTTCTCGACGATCCGGCCCCCGAGGACGTATGCGGCGACGGGCATCGCAATCCCGTTGTCGTGGCCCGAGTAGCCGACGACCGCCTCCGGGAACAGCTCCCGGTAGGTCTGGATCACGCGCAGGTCGAGCTCGGCCCACTCGGCCGGGTAGCCGGCCGTGCACTGGAGGACGGCGACCTGCGGGTTGATCTCCGCGAGCGTGTCGTAGGCCCGGCGCACGTCGTCCAGCGTCCCGCCGCCCGTCGAAACGATCATGGGCCGCCCGATCTCGGCGACGAAGCGGAGCAGCGGCGTGTTCATCAGGTCGCCCGAGGCGATCTTGTAGGCCGGCATGTCGAGGTCGGACAGCAGCTCCGCGCTCTTGAAGTCGAACGCCGTCGCGAAGAACGTGACGCCAAGCTCGGCCGCGTAGGCCTTCAGCTCCTGATACTCGGAGCGGCCGAACTCGAGCGCCTCGCGGTGCAGTCCGTAGGTCGGCCCGTAGCTGTTCTCGTTGTCGTAGGGCCGGTTGTAGGCCTCGCGGGTGTAGAGCGAGTAGTTGTCGCGCTTCTGGAGCTTGACCGCATTCGCGCCGCAGGTGGCCGCCTCGGCGAAGAGCTGCTTCGCGTGATCGAGAGAGCCCTGGTGGTTGTGGCCGATCTCGGCGATCACCCAGCAATCGGTGTCGTCGGCGATCCGCACGCCGTCGATCGTCAGCTCCCGCGTCCTCACGACCGCTCTAGGGTAGCCGAGGGCGTGACAGGGCGTCCCGGTAGGCGGTGACGGTCAGCGACGCCGCCCGCTCCCACGAGAAGTGCTCCCGGGCGCGTGTGCGCGCGGCGGCGCCGAGCCGACGACGGAGCTCCCCGTCGGCCAGGAGCCGCTCGAGGGCGGCCCGCAGCGCGGCCACGTCACCCGGCGGGACGGACAGGCCCGTCTCGCCGTCGACGACGAGATCGCGGAGGCCCCCGACCGAGGAGGCGACGACGGGCCGGCCGTGCGCCATCCCCTCCGCGCAGGCCACGCCGAACCCCTCGCGCAGCGACGGGCACGCGACGACCGCCGCGCGCTCGTAGAGCCGGAGGAGCTCGTCGTGCGCCACCCAACCGAGCGCCTGCGGCACGCGCTCGCGCAGCGGCCCGTCCCCGGCGACGACCAGCGGCAGCCCGCGGGTCGCCTCGAGCAGCTCGAGAACGCCCTTCTCCGCCGCGAGGCGACCCGCGTAGAGGACGTGCGGCGGCTCGTCCGGATCCCTGACGGTCTCCGGGACGTCCACGCCGCTCGGGATCACCCGCACGGTGCGCGCACCGAGCTCGCGCGCCGCGGCGGCGAGCTCCTGGGAGGCACAGATCGCGAGTCGCGCGCGGCGGAGAATTGCGCCGGCGAGCCACGGGACGCGGCGGGCGAGCTCGACGTCCGTCCCCCAGAGCTGGACGACGAAGGGCCGCCCGGTCAGCGCCGCGACCGCCCCGGCCGGCAACCAGTGCGCGTGCACGAGGACGGCGTCGCGCGAGGCGGAGCGCGCCGCCCGCACGAAACTGACGAGCATCGCCGGCAGCGCGGCGACGAGCCACGGACGCCTTCGCAGGTTGCCGACCACGCCGTGCCCGTAGGCAATCCCGAAGTGGTGGAACGAGAGCGGCGAGACCACGTCGACGGTCACCCCACGCGCGCGGACATGCTCGACGGCGTCGGCGACGAACCGCCCGACCACGTCCTCGGGCGAGCGCGGGTAGGAAGTGGTCAGGACGACGACCTTCACCGCGGCGGCTGCCGCGCGCGGACGTCGCGGAAGCGCCGCACGGCGGCGATCGCGGTCTCCATCTAGCCGACCACCGTCCGCCGCCGAGAGAAGACGACCGGCACCGCGAGCACGAGCGCGGCGAGGACGTAGAAGTAGTAGAAGGTCATCGTCAGGTAGAAGAAGTTCGCGGCGAGCGTCCCCACGAGTGCAGCGGTCAGGCCCCAGGCGAGCGGCCGCAGCCGCGAGGCGGCGGGGTCGTGCACGGCGGAGAGCGACCGGCCGAGGGCGCGGGCCGCCCGGAGGCGGCGGAAGAGGTACCAGAGGAAGGCGAAGAAGACCGCCGCGCCGACCAGCCCGGTCTCGACGAGCAGCGCAACGTAGAACGAGTGCGGGCCCCAGTTCGTCTTGCCGGTGACGAGCTCGTAGTAGACCGAGAAGTTGTTGAAGCCGAGCCCGAACAGCGGGTGCGCCGAGAGCACGTTCGGGATGAAGTCGTAGACCCCGAAGTGCACCGAGGCCGAGGTGTCCGTCGCCGTCACGCGCGAGCGGATCACGGTTTCGAAGAAGTGCAGTCGCGAGAGGACGACGATCCCGACGAGCGCGAGCGACGCCGCGAGCGGCACCAGCAGGTCGCGCGACGCGAGGCGGCGACGGTAGGGGAGCGCGAGTACGAGCAGCCCGGCGCCGAGTCCGAGCAGGCCGCTGCGCGAGAGCGTGGCGAGCTCGACGATCAGCAGGAAGCCGAGTACGAACGCGAGCTGGCCGCGGAGCCGGTGACCGTGCGGAAGCCGCAGGTACACCGGGAGGAGGATCAGCAGCGGCACGATGATCATGATCCCGAGGTGGTTCGGATCGGCCGTGAGCGCGTTCGGCCGGTAGACGCTCTGGCCCTCGACGGCCCCGTAGATGTTGATCGAGCTCGCGCCGCCTGTGATCGGCTCGAGGACGGCACTGTCGAGATTCCGGCCACCCTGGGCCGAGACGAGCTGGAGCACCCCGTAGACGGCGTTGACGACGACGCCCGCGGTGAAGATGCCGATCGTCCGCCAGTAGAAGCGCTCCGAGCGCCGGCCGAGGTACGTGACCGCGGCGACCAGGAAGAGGATGTGGATCGCCCACTTGAAGAACCCCTTCCAGAACTGGTCGACCCCCCCAGCTGTGTCGATCGAGAAGTAGCCGAGCAGGTAGGCGAGCACGAACGCGAGCCCGAAGCAGATGACGACCGCGGACGTGCGCACGAGGCGCCGGTCGTGGGTCGCGAGCCGCTCGAGCGCCCAGAGAACGAGGAACGCGAGCGCGAGGATGTCGGCGAGGCTGACGCTGCCCGCGACGTTCCAGCGGACCTTCTCGAACGTGACGCAGAAGATCGTCGCGAAGAAGAGAAAGCGGGTGATCCTCATGCGGCGAGGCTCCGCAGCAGCTCGGCCAGCTCCCCGACCCGCGTCTCGCGGGAGAGGCGGCGGCGCGTGTCGGCGTCGAGCGGCGTCCCGTCGAGCCCGCCCGCGCGCCAGCGGGCGTGCAGCTCCTGGAGCGCCGCGCGGATCGCCGGCACGTCGTCGGGAGCAACGACGACACCGGCACCTGTCTCGCGGATCAGGTCGGCCGCGGCGCCGTCCGGCGGCACGACGGCGAGGATCGGCCGCTCGGCGGCGAGGTACTCGAAGACCTTTCCGGAGAGGACGCCGCGGCCCCGGCCGCCCGCCTCCGGGATCAGGAGCAGGAGCGCCTCCGAGTCGCGCTGCAGCTCGAGCGACCGCCGGCGCGCGACGTACGGGATCAGCTCGAGGCGGTCGCCGAGCTCGAGCGCCGCCGCCCACTCCGCGTCGGCCGGGCGGAAGTCGCCGACGAAGCGGACGACGGCGTCGAGGCCCGACTCCACGAACGCGGTCAGGAAGGGTCGCGGGTCGCGTTTGCCGAAGAAACTGCCCGTGTGTGTGATCCGGAAGCGCTCGGACGGCCGGTACTCGAAGCCGGCGAAGTCGTCGAAGTCGGAGCCGTTCGCGATCGTCACCACGGGACCGGTCGGGTCGAGGGCGCGTGCCTCGTCGGCGATCGCCTGCGTCGCTGCGACGACGGCGTCCGCGTAGCGCGCGACGAGCGCGGCGACGCGGTGCTCGCCCTGCTCCTTGATCCGGGCGAGCCGGTGCTCGGTGCGCCGGTGCGGGTTGGCGACGAGCGAGTCGCGCAGATCGGCGACCCAACGCGCGCCGGTCGCGCGCTTGACGGCCGCGCCGACGAGGTGCACCGAGCTCGGCGGTGAGGTCGTCAGCACGACGTCGATCCCCTCGCGGCGGGCGATGCCGATCGCGGCCGGAATTGCGGTCAGGTTCCAGGGGACGTTCTCGTCCGGGACGAGCAGCCGGCGGCCGAAGAGCCGCGCCTGCGTCCTGATGCGAACGAGCCCGGTCTGCCCGTGCAGCTCCTGCGCCGGCCGCCGCCCGCGCGGGCCGAGGTAGCGGGCGCGATGGACCCACGCCTGCGTCGGCGGCTCGAGCTCGTCGTCCCGGTGCACCCATTTCGGGTCGTCGGGGGCGAGCACGTGGGTCTCGATCCCGAGCGCCGGCAGGTGCGCGGCCGTCTTCAGCGTCCGCTGCACGCCGCCGCCGCCCGCGGGCGGAAAGTAGAGCGAGACGAGCAGCACCTTCATCGGGAGTCAAGTTTCCATGACGACGTGGCGGCCCTGCGCCGTGTGAGAGGAGGCGCTCGCGCGCGGAGGCGAGACCGCGCTCTAGGGTTCCCCCACGGTCAAAGACGGTAGAGAACGAAGTCGTCGTCCGCGTAGGCGCGCCGCAGGTTGGGCTTCAGCTTCGAACGGGCGGTCTTGATCACGAGCCAGCCCGCGCCGTAGCGCTTCGGGATCGCCAGGTTCCCCGTGCGGAAGAACTCCTTTGCGTCCTCCCGGCGCTCGTACGGCCGGTTCGCCTTCGTGTCGGCGACGTGGCCGGGGGGCGCGATTGTGACGTACACCGGCGCGAACGCAGCGATCTTGTAGCTCGTCTCGTCGTCTGAGAAGACGACGGCGCTCTCGGGCACCTTCGTCCGCAGCGCCTGCACGAGCCCGGGCGTGAGTTGCGTGCCCGTCACGGGCTTCTCGTCCCAGTGCGTGAAGCCGTGCAGTGCGACCGGCAGGACGACGAGGAACGCCGTCGCGGCGGCGAGCCAGTCGACGCGGTCGAGCCGTGCCGCGCGACGGGGCAGGAAGATCCCGACGAGGAGCGCCGCACCGCCGCCGATCAGCGCGATCCAGGTGACGAGGGCCGGTCCGCCCTGTTCGAGCGTGTAGCCGAAGTCGCCCGGGTAGGCGAGCTGGAGCGCGATGCCGACGCCCAGCGCGACGGGCAGCGCTCCGACCCAGAGCAGGCGTGCGAGGACGGCGGCGCCGCCGGCGACTGCGAAGCCGAACGGCACGAAGCCCGCCGCCCGTCTCGCCTGCGAGATCGAGACGGCGTCGGCGAAGCGTGTGAACAGATCGGGGAGCAGCATCAGCGCGAGCACCGCGACGAACCCGCCGAGCACGAACGCGGCCCAGCGGCGCTTCGCGGCGAAGACGGCGAGCGGCACCGCGAGGAGCGCCGCCACCGCGAGCGCTCCGCTCCGGCCCAGGATCTCCGGCGCGAGCCGGTAGCTCCCGTCCGAGAAGACGTCGAGCTGGCCCTTGTAGTGCTGGATCGCCCGCTGCACCTCCTCGGGCGATGGATTCACGGAGGCCGTCTCGCGAGCGATCGGCCGCAGCCAGAGCGCGACCGCGGCGGCGGGGACGACGACGGCGGCGAGCCCGGTCAGCCCTTCGGCCACCTCCCGCCGGGCAAGCAGCGCGCGGGCGACGACAAAGCCGGCGAGCGGGATCAGCGCGAAGACTGCATAGGTCGGGTGTACGAGCGCGAGCGCGCCCGCCGCGCACGCGAGCGTCGCGAGCCCGGCAGGCGACCGCTGGGCGACGTACGCGAAGAAGAGGGCGATCACCGCCGGCACGAACAGCTGCCGTCCCGCAGTCGCCGGCAGGGCGAGCGCGGTGTACGACCCTCCGCTTCCCGCCGCGAGCGCGAAGATGCCGACCGAGGTGGCGAGCACCGCGAGCCCGCCCCAGGCCGAGCGGAAGACCTCCTTGCCCGACTCCCACGCGACGAGGAACGCGACCGGGACGAGCACGCTCGCCTCGTGCTGGACGACAGCGCTCGGGTCGACCCCGGCGAGCCGCGCGACGAGCGCGAGAAAGGCGTCCCAGAGCGGGAACGCGTACCCCGGGTGCAGCCCGCCGTCCCGGAACTCGTCGACGCTCCGCAGCGAGAGCGACCCGAAGTCGTCGAGCTTGCGCACGCGGGCGAGGTGGAAGAGGTCGTCCCCGCCCGTTAGGTGCCCCATCAGAAACCAGAGCGCGATCCCGAACCCGACCCCAGCGACCGCGACCAACACGCCCAGTACCAGACTGGTACTTGGCGTTTGCTCCTGCTCAGCGCGCTTTCCGCCTTGTAACAGACCGTTATCTGGCCGGAGGAGCGCTGCGACCGCCGCGGCGCCCGTGATCACGGCGAGCAGGACGAGCGCCAGCGTCAGGGAGGCGTGGACCGCGAACATCACCGCCGTCGCGACAAACAACGCGCCAAAACTCCACGCGAACGCGGCGGAGAAACCTGGGACGTGGAGGGCCGCGGCGACGAGGACGCCGGGGACGAGCAGGCAGGCGGTCGCCGCTGCGAGGCGGAGAGCGAGCCCCCAGCCCGTCTCGGGCGCAAGGCGGGCGAGCCACAACGCCGGCAGCGCGAGCAGCGCGAGGAGCACCCAGGGGCTCCGGCTCATCGCAGCGAGCGCGCGGCGTCGCGGTACATCCGGCCGCGCTCGCCCCGGAAGACCGCTCCGCGCAGCACCAGCGCCGTCCGGACGAGCCGCCGGGCCCGCGCAGCCTCGCGCGCCCCGTGGTGCTTGGCGAAGAAGCCGACGAGGGCGCCGACGTTCTGGTCGAACATGCGGCCCCCATGCGAGGCGCCGCCGACATGCACGACCTCCGCCTGGGGCAGGAACCACACCTTCCAACCCGCCCGGTGGAAGCGGTAGAGCCAGTCCGTCTCCTCCCAGAACATGAAGAACGACTCGTCGAAGAGGCCGACGGCGTCGGCCGCCTCCCGCCGGACGAGGAAGCACGGGCCCATCGCCCACTCGATCTCGCACGTCTCGCCGTGGTCGAACCCGCCGGCGTAGTAGGCGTTCAGCACCTGCGACCGTGGCGCGAGCTTGCGCAGGAAGAAGTACTCCGTGGCGACCCGCCACAGCGTCGGAAAGCCCCGCACCGAGCGCTGGAGCGACCCGTCCGGGTTGCGGAGGCGCGGGCAGACGACGGCCGCGTCCGGGTGTTCGTCCGCAAAGGCCACCAGCCGCTCGACCGCATCGCCGACGACCCACGCATCGGAGTTGATCGGCAGGTAGTACCGCGGCGACGAGGCGCGAAAGCCGGCGTTGAGCCCACCGCCGTAGCCGACGTTTCCCTCCTCGATCACGCGCACTTCGGGGAAGCGCTCGCGGACGAGTTCGAGCGTCCCGTCGGTGGACCCGTGGTCGACGACGATCGTCTCCGCGCCCCGCAGGCTCTCCAGGCAGCGCTCGATCCACGGCAGCCCGTTCAGGGTCACCGTGACCGCGGTGACGTCACCCACTGCGTTCGAGCCTCGGACGGGCCGAGCCGCGAAGCCCTTCCCAGGCGAGGATCACGGCACCGGGCAGCGAGAGGGCGATCGTGACGACGAAGAAGAGGAAGCCCGCCGCAAACGCCGCGTCCGCGCTGACGCCGAGCTTGCCGAGGAAGCTGACGAAGAACGCCTCGCGGACGGCGAGCCCGTTGATCGTGAACGGCACGAGCATGACGAGGAAGAGGAGCGGGCCCATCACGTAGTAGACGCGCGGCGGAAGGTCGACGCCGACCGCCTTCGCCGTCAGCCAGATCGCGAGCACGCGGATCGCCTGGATCGCGACCGTGAGCACACAGACCCCGAGCAGCAGCCACGGGTGCGCACGGTAGGCGTGAATCCCCTCGTAGACCGCCCGCAGCGGACGCTCCAGCCGGGCTCGGCGCAGGATCGGCACCGTCCAGGACAGGGGACGGCGCATCCGGCGCGAGAAGAGCACGATCCCGAGCACGATCGTCGCAACCACGAAACCGAGCTCGACCCAGAGGTACGCGCCCACGTCGTAGCGCCCGATCGCGAGCACGAAACCGATCGCCGCGAGCAGGAGCGTCGCCGCACCGCCGAGCGCGCGCTCGAGCAGCACCGATCCGGCGATCGGCCCGCCCCGACCCGGGTGCCGCCGGGTCGTCTCGAAGATCCGCATCGCGTCGCCGCCGATCGAGGTCGGCAGCACCTGGCCGGCCGTGTACGCGGTGAAGTACGCGCGCGTCAGCCACGCGAGGCGGTCGTGGATCCCGCGCCCGGCCAGCAGCCGCTGCCAGCGCCACGCCATCGGCAGGACGGTGACGACCATGATCGCGACCGCCGCGAAGAAGTACCCGAGATCGGCGTCGCGGAGGATGTCGACCGTCTTGCCGAGGTCGATCTTCCAGACGATGTAGGCGGTGCAGAGGCCGGTGACGACGAGCGTCGCGCTGATCCGGATCGCACGGCGTTTCACTCGGGCCCGCTGCGGCGGCGGCAAAGCCGCCACCTCCGCTACCTGGTCGCCTCCGTCGAGCCTACGGCTCATGTGAACGACGCGTGCACTCGGCGGAGCGCGTCGATCGCGTCTCGGATGTCCTGCTCCGAGTGCGCGGGCGAGAGCGGCAGCGAGAGCACCTCGGCGCCCGCTCGCTCGGCAACCGGCAGCGGCGGCTGCTCCGGGAAACGCTCGCGGTATGCGGTCAGGCGGTGCACCGGCAGGAAGTGGACGCCCGTCCCGATGTTCTCCTCCGCGAGGGCGAACCTGTACTCGTCCCGCGTCGCCCCCGCCCGCTCGCGATCGACCCGTACGACGTACAGGTGGTGGGCGTGGGTGTCGCGCGGGTCGCGCGCGACCGGCTCGATCCCTTCCAGCGCGGCGACCGCGGCGTCGTAGAGCTCGACCTGCGCCAGCCGCAGCTCCCGGTGCCTCTCGATCTTGTCGAGCTGGCAGAGCGCGATCGCGGCGAGCACATCGGACAGGTTCGCCTTGTACCCGGGCACCACGATGTCGTAGAGGGATCCGTGGCCGCGGCGCATGATCGTCAGGTCGCGCACGCGCTCTGCGAGGTCGTCGCG